>NZ_JBXAYL010000007.1:0-178369 GCF_056783195.1 Salicola sp. AFF1 | reverse complement strand
GGGAACGACTCTTCTTTCCACTGCTTCACCGCCTCCGGTTTCTGCTGATAAGCCCGATGAAGCGGTTTCTGTGGCGTCAGGCCAAGGTTGCGCAGCAGCCGCCCGACGGAGACCTCGCTGAGGTGGACGTTGAATTCACGACGAATCAGACTGCGGACCCGATCCCGGGTCCAGAGGGCAAACTCAAATTGCAACTGCAGCGGGCTGAAGCTTGTAATCATCGTATAAAGTCGGCGAATCTGGTCGCCGGTGAGTTTGCGTGGCCGACCAGAAATAGGCTTGGCCTTAAGCGCATCGAAACCGCCTTCGCGATAGGCCGCCAACCATTCGTAAATGCGTGCCCGGCTCATTCCGAGCGCTTTAATCACCGTTTCCGGGCTTTCACCCTCCTGGACTCGTTGAACGGCTCGAATCCGCAATTGTTCAAGCGTTTGGTGATCCAGTTTGCGGCCATCGGAATCGCGCATCGGTTCAACCGTTTCCTTTATCATTCAGTGAATAAAGGTTTATTATAAATCATGTTCGGCTACTTTTGAATCCCTTAGTATATTATTGCATACCATCCTGCATAAAACAACCGGCGTACTCACTACTCATCCAATTCGCCTTACAAGGTGGGTGGTTTTAGGTTTTTAGGGCGCCCCAAAAGGGGGCGCTCTTCATCACTTACTGATTATTGCCATTGAGCTGGTCTTTCGCGTCCTGCCTTCTCTTCTGGCGTCCCTGATCCGATGCCTCCGCTTTTCTGCTACCCGTTTGATTGACGCCAATGAAGGTCGAGCGGACGCCTTGTTCAGCGGACGCATCATTGTATGCCGGCATTTGACCAATCCAGGACATGGCGCGCTGGTTAAGTTCCATCATTTGGCTGAAGATCCGCAGCAGGATCTGGTATGCCGTGATGCCTATGATGCAGACTCCGGCCACCATACTGACAACCCCGAACATATATCCGTCTGTGGCATTCAGGAATCCGATTTCCATGAAGTCGATCAGGAAGTCCGATATCAAATCAACAATTTTGAGACCGATAACGAACCCGATAACCATCAGGGTCGGGTAAAGCAAGATTCCGAGAAGATGGACAAACCCTTGTCGTGCGGATTGAGGCGCGAGGGCCTGTTGCCCCATATCACCGACGAAGAGCACGCCCCAGACCGGGATTACAATGACAGCTTCGACTAGATAAATAAGCCAGGTAACAATCTGGGTCAACCACTGAATCATGATCATGGCTGGAAGGTAAAAGGCCAGAAACAAGCCTGGTATAATCAGTAGCTTGGACCATTCCAGGATCTCTTTAAACATATTCCATGCAGCACGCGTGAATGGGCCGCTTGTAATTTCGTACGTGAAAGCCTGAACAGTACTACCAGAGACATCTCGGACGCCGGCGGTTCCTGCGGTGCCGAGGTACTTGCCGAGATCTGCGATGCTATCGCTCCAAGTTTCTTTACTTTGGCGGACCTGCACGGTTGACTCCAAAGCCGCCGTCATAAAATGATCCGCAAACCACGAAGCTTCGGCAAACACCGTTATCGTGTGGCCGATGTTCATCAGACTGACAAGGATGTTGCCGTTATTGTTCAGAACAGCCATGGTTCCAGGGAAAAAGTAGTCTCTGAAAAGCGAATTGAAAAAGCGTGTCGCCGCGAAGTCATCCGCCGCATATTCGCCCCCCGACTCAGACAAGACATTCATTATCTTCCCGTGGAGGTTGTCTGTATGGCTGCGAAATTTCTGTCTCTTTTTCTCGGTTTCGTTCAAACCAGAAGCGTCTGCCACCTGGTAGGTCATCGGGTCATTTCTAAGCTTTTCCTCGACGGCTTTCTTGTACATTTTATAGCGTCTTTCCAGTCTGTTGCTGAGCGCTTCATCGCCGATCAGCATCGTGGAAATATCAGATGGGCGATAACTTGGCGGGACGGGCTTCATGGTGACGTTGACGGCTTCCGTGATGCGCTGGTCCGTGGCCGTCATTTGCAGCCAGTACAGACCAAGCACCGGCCACCCCCCCCAGGGGCAGTTCCACGGTTTTTAGGCGTTCGCAGTAATACAGCGTGAGTGCCTGGGCGTTCGGGTAATCCAACGATTCCAGATGGGGGCAGCGCAGGCTGGCTTCCCGCCAGTTACCTGTGATGATCAGGTGGCAGGAGGAAGGCTTTTCCTGACGCAGACTCAGGTAATGACCTGCCCCGGAGACCCGATTGAGGGCAGGTGCATCCACCACGTCCAGAACCGTGCTGGCGGCATTGCCCTGGATGGTGGTCAGCTCTGGGGCCCCCTGCACACAGACGCGCCCCGATGCATCGACCTCCAACTGCGTTAGACCCTCCATTCCAAGCAGGAGCCAATCGCCGCCTTCCCGTAGATGAAGGGTCTCGGTGGCATCCTCCCGATCGCCAACGACAATCATCAGCCCATCCCCCGGGGTTAGCCCATCAACCTCGACGGGGGTAACCACCCGCACGCGCTGCCAGGGCAGCTGTGAAGGCTCGCGTTCCATGTAAAAACGGACCGATTGCCAGTCACCATCAATCTGCCCCACCGACCCTTCAATATGCAGGCCCTGTGGCGGCTTTTGCCCGGCCAGATGCAGAACCGCACCGCGGTCAGAGGCAGGAAGATCCAGGCGTGTGAGGCTTCGCAGCCCATCAATCATCAGGTGCAACGGCGAGCCAGGGGCTTTCTCCGTGATCTGGAGTGTCTCTAGCGCTGGCGCCTGGATGAGGTCGAGCGCCTGTAGCTGTGCATGGCCGAGTCTCAGCTCGACTTCCGATGAATCCTTAATGCGCAGACCGCCGGTGGCATCCGGCGTGATGGGGGTGTGCTTCTCTTCGCTCATGGGCACCTCCTGATGGGTACCCATTGTGAGCGGATAGAGCGACAGATTATGTCGCGCTGGTTATCAGCTTCACTCAGACGCCGACAAAGTGGCTTTCGGCAAGAGGCTCACCCGGTGTGTGACGATACGCCACGAGCCGACCGCCGTAGGCCGCCGCGTAATCCACACACACCTGGTTGGACTCCTGCAGAATCGGGGTTCCGGTCAGGGCATAGTGCCCAAAGAACACCGGCGGTGCGTCGGCCGAGTAATACCGATGCTCTTCCAGCGCGGGTGGTACGCTCTCCCGGTGAATGTGCGCCGCACCGGGCCGCCACCAGCCGACCCTCTCCCGGTCGGTGAGATAACCGGCAGGATCAGGGGTGCTTCGCCACGTATGCGCGCAACCGGCAACGGTCAGGTCCAAAGCGAAATACAGATCGGAGCCGGTGGCCCGGTACCCGGCGAGTGCTGTGTCGTCCAGACGGTTATTGGAGTGCGTTTTCAGCACCTTAATAGACTCATCGTCCCAACAGGCGTGCACCACCCGAAACTTGGGTTCATCAATCACCAACGGCTGCTCGCGGAGCCACTGGAACAGGGTCACCAATTCCTCGGGATCCGTCGCAAACGCCTGAGCCAGTGGGCGGCGACTCGTCCGCCTCGCGGTAGCCTGTAGGAACGCCTCAGGCTCACCAGCGTGATCCGCCGCCTCGTGAATCCAGTTCAGTTCGTGATTCCCCAGAACCATCCGTGCCTGACCCGCCTGAACCATACGCTGGACCAGTTTCAGAACACCGCCCGGTTCCGGGCCTTTGTTGATCAGGTCCCCAACAAACACGGCCTGGCGGCTCTCATGCCCCCAAATGCCCTCAGTCTGCCGGTAGCCCAGTGCCCGCAACAGGGTCACGAGCTGACCCTTCTTACCGTGGACATCACCGATCACATCAATGCCTTTCGCACTATTTTTCAGCTCAGCCATAGGCCCCTCTCCCCGTTCCAAGTGCAAGATCCATGAGCCCGGCACGGAGTCCGTCGAGGCTCCCACCTGGGCCCGGCTTGTGACACATCATCATAAGCTCCCTGTATGGCAGACGCGCACGATCCAGCAGCTTCAGGCGCACGGCCGGTGGTAGAGGCTCCCCCAGGATCTCCGGGTTCTGGACTAAGAGATCCACACCAAAATCCATAAGAACCTGCGCAAGCAGCGTCTGGCTCTGGGGATCGATTTCCCAGAGTTTCGCCAGCCGGGGCGCCAGCGCCTCGTGGATCATTTGAACCCAGAGCGATTTAAGGCTGCCAAAAGGCGGTATGTCACGCCGCCCCCGCTTCTTACCCTCCTGAAGCCTCTGGAGAAAGGCTGCCAGAACATCCCGAAGCAACGGGTCCATCACCTCATGTCTGGTGTGCGTAATCGCGACTTCGAGAACCGCCGCAAACCGCTTCGGATCACACACCGCTTGCTCCACCAGCACGATCCGATAGGTGCGCGCAGCGGTAACCCGGTCCTGACACTGTACCCAAAGGTAAAGATCCAGGCTGTACCAGACCCAGCTGGCCACCTGCGGCAGCTTCCACTCCCAGCGTTCATCCCAGGTCCTCAGTGCAAAGCGGGCGCACCGCGCGCAACTGCGGGCTCGTGGCCACCGCCGGGCGGCCTGTATAAAGCACCGATTGCGCCACAGTCGCTGGGCATCCTCGCCGCCCTCGGCCATTGCCACAAGCCGCCTTAAACCGCCGACCACATCCCGACCTTCCAGCTGGCGGATTGAGGCAAGTTCGGCAGAAAGCGAAACCGGTCCGCTACCGACAGCGTGCGGATGGTGCCCATACCGCCTGCTTAGCACCGGCCCCTCCGAAACGGACTGAATTCTGGTGAATGACATACCCCCTCCTGATGCTGTTCAGGTTACGCCCACTGGACGACACAGAATGTCGCAAGGCCGGTTTAAGGTAGTTTTCTCAGCCGCAACAGGAGGGTTTATGAAGTGGAGCGATCTACGCACTACCGGTACAGCGCCGGTCGTTACCGAGACCACCTCGGACGAGCATGACCTTGTCACCGTTCTGATCTGTCAGGCACTGATCCACGCTGATGGGGACAGCACTGACTTCGATGACTTGAAAGAGATTCTGGACGGGATCTGGAATGGCCCCGCCTCGCCACTGGCGCAGCGGGTGGACACCAATGCGGTGATCAAAGACACCGTGGCGATCCGCAAGCCGCTGCGCGAGATCCGGGATCGGATTCTGGAGACCCATGAAGGCGAGCCCGAGCTTCCCTTCCGCCCGATTCTAGATACACTCAGCGACCGCCTGAACCTGAACCCAGTGGAATACGAGCTGCTGTTCGTTTCCATTCTCATCGCCCGTAATGAACGCCTACGGGAGGTACTCAGCGAAGTCCAGGTCCATCAGTTCCAGAGCGGCGTCCGGACACTGAGCAAATGGCTGGGCCTGCGCCCCAACCAGGTTGCGGCGGCGCTGAATAACAGTGCGACGCTGGTGCACCTGCAACTGCTGAGCGAACCCACGGGTATATTCGACCTTGGTGATGTGCTGGCACCCGGCAAACTTCTTGACCGGCTGCTATGGCAGCTGGGGGAGGATACCGAACAGGAGGAGCTTCTGCTTCATACCCTGCTGACCTCTCTGTGCCCTCTGGCACCGGAAACGGAATTCGAGCTGAGCGACTTCCGCCATCATGCGGATCTTCAACTGACCATGGATTACCTGCGCCACCATAACGAGCGTGGCGCGAACATTTTGCTCTATGGGCCGCCAGGAACGGGTAAAACGGAGCTGGCACGTATGCTGGCCAAGGCGCTTGGTCGGCGGCTCTACGAAGTGCCCACACAGACCCGGCACGGCCACCCGATCACTGGGAACGAACGGATGCATTCCGCACAACTGGCGCAGATCTTTCTCTCAGATCACCCCAACGCCTTGATCGTGTTCGACGAGATGGAGGACGCGTTCCGGAGCGAAAAGGATCTTGCCAAAGCCTGGCTGAACCAGCACCTGGAGAACAATCCGGTGCCCACCATCTGGATCAGCAACCAGATCCGGCATGTAGACCCTGCGTTTTTACGGCGTTTTGACTTGGTGCAGGAGATCAAACCGGAAAGTACCCAGCTCTCCAGAGATCGTCTCAACGCGGTGACAGAGGATCTGCCAGTATCCCGCCAGTGGCTCGATACCGTGGTCACCCGCCCCTGGGCGACGCCGGCACTGCTGCGCAACCTGAATGAACTCGGGCGGCTGCTGCCGCCGGGCAAATGGCGCCGTAACGAGAAGCGGCTGGAGCAGGCACTGACCCAGAAGCTCAAAGCTCTGGGCGAGTCCCCAGCGCTTGGAACCAGAACGGCAGCCGGAGAGGTCTCGCCTCTGCGTGAAGGTGTTCCAGACTTCGAGCTGGCCTGGCTGAACACGCGCCCTTCCCTGCGCACCATGAACGGGTTTCTGAGCAAAACCACGGAGGCGCGGGTCTGCCTCCATGGCCCTCCGGGTACCGGGAAGACGGCTTTCGCACGCCATCTGGCAGAGCAACTTGGCAAACCCTTCAAGCTGATTGCCGGCAGTGATCTGCTGTCGCCGCTGGTGGGTGAAAGCGAGAAAGCGGTTGCAGGGCTGTTTAAGGAAGCGGAGGAGACTGGCGCAGTCCTGCTGTTGGACGAAGCGGATTCCTTCCTCACATCGCGCAGCCAGCACCGCCATTCATGGGAGAGCACCCTGACCAATGAGCTTATGGTCCAACTCGATCGATTCCGGGGCATTGTGATGATCACGACCAACCGGTTTGAACAGTTGGACCGGGCCATTATGCGCCGGTTCCACCTGAAGGTGGCCTTCGATGCTCTCCGGCGGGACCAGGTGATTTCCATGCTCAAGGCAAGCGTGAAGGACCCGGAGGCCATTGACCGAGCGGAGCCGGAAACCCTTTCCGCACTGAGCGAGCTCACTCCCGGCCTTGTGGTCAGCGCCATCGAGCAGCTGAACCTCAGAGGTCTGCCCCTGCGGGCACGCCATCTGCTCCCTATCGCTCTCCAGGAGCAGCGGGCTCAGAGCACGGAAACCACCCAGCCGATCGGGTTCACGGCACGGCTTTCCGGAACACCTGGAGACTGACGGTGGCGCGAGTGGCACCGACATACCAGACGTCGTCGCGGTTCGCGAAAGCGCTGGTATCCATGTCCACCATAAGGACATAGGGAGATTGGAGTCCTTTGAAGGCGTTGATGGTGGAGGTATTGGCCCTGTGCTTGGGCCGTGCCTCCCCCAGCGCCCTGATCCCCGCGCTTTTCTCAGGTCGGTAGGGGCTGAGGACAGTAATCTGGCTGTCCTCGATGCCACGCTCCCTGAGCCGATCCCAGGCCGCGAGCAGTTGTTCCGCCTGCTCATCCGCGCTTTTCCAGGCGTGCTCTGTCACCGGTATTCCCGATGAAGGCAGATCCTCTGCAGGCAGACTGGCGGCCTCAAATCGCTCATTGAGCCACTGGGCAATCTCTCGGGCATTGCGGCAGTTGTAGCTCAGGTGGAAGGGGTAGGCCGGCATCTGAGCGAAGATGTCGGTGGGCAGCTCAAAGTCTCGCCCATAAAGATTCTGGGAGGGATCCGCGAAGAGACAGACATTCGGGGCTTCGGTAAGGGCCTCAGCCAGAGTCAGCAGCCACATGGGGGCGAAGTCCTGCGCCTCATCCACCACCAGCGCGTTATAGTTGGTGCCATCGCGCTGTAGCGCCTCTTCCAGCATTTCCGGCACCCGGTTCTCGTAGAAGTCGGGCTGTTCAGCCGGATCCTCCGGAACGGGCCAGGTACCGCCAGTTCTCTCGATCAGAGCACGAGCGAAATCGTGGAAGGTGGCCACGGTCAGCGACTGCGGGTGGTTCTCCAGAGCGTCACCTAGCCCCGAGCGCAGTGATTCGCCAAGGTTCTGGTTGAAGCACAGCACCAGTACACGCTTACCTTCATCCAGAAGATCCTGGGCCTTCTGGCGGGCAAGCAGGGTCTTTCCGGTACCCGCCCCGCCAGTGATGGTCAGCTGAGGGACGAAGCGCAGCAGCTCCAGCGCCCATTTCTGCTGGTTGGACAACTGCACCAGCCGATCCTCAATCCAATCGATATCCGAACCTGGACTGGGCACAAGCTGGAAACTGGGGTTCAGGACCTTGGTAACAAGCCGAGTCTGCTCCATGGCGGAGATGGGCAGAGCATCCTGGTTCGGCCAGCGCTTGAACTGGCGGATGAGGGCGTCCCGATCCAGTGTCGCTAAATCGTGGCGGTCCATGAGATCCATGTGTTCAAGGCCCGGTGGCAACGCAACTCCACTCGCCTCGGTTTCCGGAAAAACCAGGTTGCGCCCGGTTGGCAGCCGGAACGACTCCCCCATCGGCTTGCGCCAGTGCTGGTGCAGTGAGGCAATGGCTTTGTTGAGCTGGAGCGTAGGGTCCTTGATCCGGTGTGTGCCCTGAGCGTTGGTGGAGTACCAGCTGTTGTTCTCAAAATGAACGCCACCGCCTTTAACCTCCCAGACCAGAAGGCCGTAGCTGGGATGGAACAGAACGAAATCCGCCTCACCCCGGCGCAATCCATCGGAGCGGTAATTAAGCAGAGGCATGCTGTAGTAGACCTGCAAGCCTGGAAAATCGAGTGCACGCAGTGTCTCCAGAACTCGGTGCTCGCCCCGGGGCAGCGTCTCCAGGTCAATGTTTTCCAGCGGGGGGATCAGTTTGGCCATTAGACCTCCTTGCAAGAAACTTGTTGGAGCGTAGCACAGGGGGGGAGGGTAGTGATCCGCATACGACACGATCCGTCGCACTCAAGACTTAGACTGTTGGTCATACTCGACTGCAGGAGAACCCTTATGCCAGATACTTCCCTAGACCTAGACCTCCAGAACCGCTTTCGTGGCTGCCTGTTGGCAGGTGCTGCCGGTGACGCTCTGGGGGCGCCGCTAGAGTTTATGACGCTCAACCAGATCCAGGCCAACTACGGTAGAGGCGGGCTGGGTGAGATGATCCCGGCCTACGGGCGGGTGGGTGCCATAACGGACGACACCCAGATGACGCTTTTTTCTGCGGAGGGTCTGCTGAGGGGGTATGTACGCGGCGCATCGCGGGGCGTGGCGTTTCTTCCAAGCATGGTGGATGCAGCCTACCAACGCTGGCTGCTGACCCAGGGTAAGAGGAATAACGCAGTCCCCTCCCCCCTGACCTCAGGGAAGGCAGAATGGCTCTTTAACCACGAGGAACTCCACCAGTGTCGAGCCCCGGGTAATACCTGTCTCACAGCACTTTGCAACAAGACCTTCTACGGCGAGGTGGCGGACAATTACAGCAAGGGATGCGGTGGCGTGATGCGGGTGGCCCCGGCCGCCCTGTTTCACATCCACGCGGGCATAGTGCCGGACGCGGCCTGGAAAGCGTTCGCCACCGGCCAGGAGCTGGCCGAACTTACACATGGCCATGTTACCGGCAAACTCACCGCAGGCACCCTCGCAGCGATCATCGCCGCCATTCTGGAAGGGGAGGATGTTCAGCACGCCATCACACGGGCTGGTGAGCTCTGCCAGCAGCGTGAGGGGTACGAGGAAACAACCCACGCCATTGACCAGGCCGTGGCTCTGGCCAATACGCTGACACCCATCAACGAAGCCATCCGAACACTCGGCGCTGGTTGGGTGGCCGAGGAAGCCCTGGCCATAGCCCTTTACTGCTGCCTCAAAGCCACAACGCTGGAGCAGGCCATTGTATGGGCCGCCAACCACGGTGGTGACTCTGACTCCACAGCCGCAATCGCGGGCAATATCATGGGCGCACTCCAAGGGATGGACGCCACCCCGCAACGCTGGCTCGAACAGCTGGAACTGCGAGAGGTTCTCACTGAACTGGCGGATGACCTGCTGGAATTTCCAGGTTGGCCGGTGGATGACATGCCGGCGACAGATGCCGAATGGGAAAATGAGAGGGAGCGGATCCTGGCGAAGTATCCTGGATGCTGAAACCAGCTTTTTTGACCGAACTAGCCCGCCATCTCACTGGGCGTCTAACGGCAAATGCGATCTTGGAGGTTACGGCAAATGATTGAACACGAGCATCACGGTCACCGCAGCCTCTGGGGAACTTTTGAGGTGGACCCATCATCCTGGATTCAAGGGGAGAGACCCAATCTCGACCCTACCGAACCCCGGTTGTCAGATTGAAGTTATCCGCAACCTCCTCGGTAAAGGTCTGTACCAGGAAACCCTTGCTCGGTCATTAAGATTACCAGTCGACGCCCTCTCCCACACCCAGCTTAGAGGCGGTCTGAAGCCCGTTCGCAAGAACATTTGCTGCGCCTCCTATATATTCTCTCCTGGGCCAATGAGCTTTTTGAAGGGGATTTGGAGGCAGCAATTAGTTGGGCTCAGTCACCCATTAAAGCATTGAATGGTGGATTGCCAGTGAGCATGGCCGTATCTGCAGATGACACGGAAAGGATTCGCTGTGTTATCGCTCGTATTGAGCACGGTATTCTGCAGTAAGAGCCAGCAATAGGTAATGCAGCGTCTTGAGACTAAAAAGCCCCGACCTAAGCCAGGGCTTTTCGCCATTGGTCTTTGCTCTCAGGGTTACTCGGTTCGTGAACTACTGAAGAACCGGTAGGTGTCCCCGATGGACTGCTCAAAGCTTTCTTCCTGGGCTACCTCAATCGTTCCCGCAACCGACAGTAGATTCGCATAGAGCGGATTCTCATGCAGGGTTACCGTGGCTGACTTAGTACTAGCATTGGCCTCAACATCGGTGTATGCCGACTCCTCCGGAATTTCGAGAACTGGGTTCTGTGCATCAACACCACTAACCGCATGGTTCTGCCGGTAGACTTCGCCACTATCAAGGACCCAGAATTTCTGGAAACTGGTCTGGTTGATCGCACTTGTGTCATTGGGCAATGCCCCCAGCTCGATCTGTTGGTCATCAAAGCTGACATCACCAACCTCAGAAGCTGGTGTTACCGTGACATCGGCCGTATTGGCGTCAGAGGCAAGAACCTTGTGGGTCGTCACTGTCTTGCGAGAGGTCGCCACTTCCGTGCTTGTTGCGCTGAACGTCATTCCCTGGTCTACCTCCGGCTCTTCCATCCGCTCCAATGTGCCGCTTGTTCCCAAATCAGAACCTGAATTAGCCGTTTCCATATCCATATTAATAGCTTGATTGTTATTAACCGGCCCGCTCAAGCGTACGCTATTGACGGGTTGGTCTGTGTTCCAGTTCAGGTTCAAATAATCTTGGTCCACGGTGATGTCATAAGTCTCACCGTTTTCAACAGTATCGATGGTCTTGATCCCGTAGAAACGTTCACCACCTTGGAAACCTTCAGCAACAATCACTCGATTGTCTGTACCCTCAAAGGGATTCAACGCTACCGGCTCATTGGTTGCATCCACCTCGGTAGCGGGAACCAAAAATTTAGTTGCGTCGTAATCGGTTTCGTTCGTGATATTAATGCTGAAGGTTCGGTCTTGTTCACATGCACCACCCCTATCAACAAGGCCAATGACCTCGCCCCCTTCAACCTTGCTGTCTGGATAATGGTAACTCCCAGCACCATTGGAGAAGCCAACTTCAATACCGATGTAGCCGTTGTCCGGCATCTCACTGATTGAGGCACGTCCCTTTGAATCCGTTGTCGCAGTGCCCTGAAGATTGCCGCTCGCGTCATGATAGGTTACCAGTTGATCCGCTGCGTAACAGGCGCCATCCATCAGGAAAAACTGCATGTGGTCATCCGCAACATCGACCAGATTACCGCCATTGTTAACTGGATCATTGACTTCGGGTGTCTCATCACCCGAATCTGAGTCACCGTCACTACTACCGCCGCAGCCAGCTGTCAAAGTCAGCAACGCAAGCGCCATGAACCATTCACTTTTTGTCGTCCGTATTTCCGTCAACACTACTTCGAACTCCTTTTTACTTCCAAATGCATGTAATCAATGCAGCCTCCCCTGTACTAGGTGCTTCTGAGGACCCACTCCTCAACACCTCTCCCAGTATACGAAAACCGAACCCTCTACCAGGTCGGCAATCAAGCTGCTCCAGTAATCTTCTAAGCTGGCGATAAGGCGGCATGAATCTATCTGCCTGAACAACTTGAAAGACTCGCAAGCTCTTGCTGGCAGTTCTAATAATTCAAGTTGCCATCACCGGTGACGGACTATAGTCGACTTAACTGGAGCTTGCCAAACAACTGCTCAAGACAAGGCGCGCCTGCCAATAAACTCTCACCACATGGTCAGCACTGAGCGAAGGCGCTGCGTGCTGCCGATAGCCTACCAACCTGCCGCTTCAGCCTGCCTCCTTTCTTGTGGATCTCACCACCGAAATGTGAATTAAATTCTGCAATTTTCAGCGCTTACCGGTGTCTGGTCACGTAATTCAGCGCGCTGTGGCGATGCTCGCTGTTGTACCAACGCACGAACGCCAACACCCAGTCCCGGGCCTGCTCGATTGCTGTAAAGCCGTTTGTCGGGAACCCCGGGCGGAACTTCAGAGTTTTGAACAGCGACTCCGAGTAGGCATTGTCATTGCTCTCTCTGGGGCGGCTTTTCGAAGGCGTAATGCCCAAGTCGTACAGTTTCTCCAGGAAGGTCGACGCCTTCATGGGGCTGCCATTGTCCGAGTGCAGCACCAGCGGTTTTCCCTTCGTTGCCAGGCGCTCACGCCAACAAGCCTTTTCGATGAACTCGCTGGCAAGCTCTCCGGTTTCGCTGTCGTAGACCTCATGGCCAACAATCTTGCGGCTGTACACATCCAGCAGGAATCGTTGATGCGCGACTACCTTTAACTGCAACGCCAACCACCCCAATAAGCCCGCCTCTGTGCGGGCTTTTAGCTTTACAACCAGCCCCTTACCATTTTCTAGCCCGGATGTTTCATAAACTGCCCGAGCACGCATTCAACTCTTTCCACCAGGCATCCATTCTGCCCAAATATGAGAATCATTATTAATAAGCGAGTTGATGTCGCTTTGATATCTTCCAACCACTCGCCTGGATTGTTTGTTATTTGATCAATCCCAGGAGTGAGACGAGCGAAGGCCTCCCGAAGGATCAGGATAACGGCAAGCGCCCAGGGTTGCTCAACTGCTGTTTAACGGGGGCCGGGGCAGGCGGTATAACCGTTCGGTGATGGTTTGCAGGAGGTCCTTGACCGGGCAGCTGCTGGGCAGGTGGAGCTTGACGCGGTCTTTGTATTGCACCACCCGCACGGCCAGCTTGAACAGCTTGATGATCACTGTCGAGGGCTGGACCCGGGCCAGTTCAGTACCTTGCAACAATTCCGAGCGCAACGCGTGATGCAGCACATAGGCGGCGCAGGAGAAAAACAGGCGCATGTGGTTGGCCGCAAAGCGGCAATCCGAGGTGCGATCGCTGGCCAGATCGTTTTTCATCATTTTGATGAAATTCTCGTCCTGGCCGCGGGCGCAATACAGCTCGGTGTACAGGATCTCCGGCGTCGGCCCTTCCAGGGATGTGACGACGAAGCGGGGGTTTTCGCCGAGCGCCATGGTTTCAGATTTCAGCACGGTGCGAAAAGCCTGCGGCCAGGAGCGGGCCTGATAGTCCAGCTCGTGGAAGGTGCGTGAGCGGTGCGGCGGCTGCTGTTCGGCGAGGCGGGCATTGTGGCAGCGGGTATCGTGCAACCGACAGGTGCGCTCCAGGTGTGGCGCGGCCAGTGTTTTCAGACGGCTGTTGCCGGCCAAGCCGAACAGAAAATCCGTATACGGATCGTCGAGCGCCAGCTGCATCAACTCCACGTTGGCAAAATGGGCATCACCGCGCAGCAGGATACGAGTCTCGGGCCAGTGCTCGCGCAGGCGCTTGAGTACCCGCTTGATGATCATGGCATTCTCGGCGCCCCTGGGCC
This sequence comes from Salicola sp. AFF1, assembly GCF_056783195.1. Classification (NCBI taxonomy): domain Bacteria; kingdom Pseudomonadati; phylum Pseudomonadota; class Gammaproteobacteria; order Oceanospirillales; family Halomonadaceae; genus Salicola; species Salicola sp. AFF1. The sequence continues at coordinate 164,638 of NZ_JBXAYL010000007.1, read as the reverse complement.
GCTTGCCAGGGCGCAGCGCGGCGGTGATGAACTTGCCCGACAGGCCTTCAAACAGAAACAGGGGCAGGTAACAATGGCTCTGGTAGTGATGGTTATAAAACGCCAGTTCCTGTTGGCCGTGAGTCCGGTCTTCGGAGTGATCCATGTCCAGCACGATCATCTCTGGAGGCTTGGCGTAGCTGGCCACAAACTGCTCTACAAAGGCCTTGGCCATACGGTAGAGGTCGCTGTTATTGGCAGCATTTTCCAGCCGTGAAAAGGTCGGTGCACTGGCCAAATCCTGGTCAGCCTCAAGCGGCAGACGTTCAGCGCCGAGCTTGAACACCGGGTCACGGCGCAAGGCATTCGCATCGTTGGCATCGGCGTAGCCGCAGGCAATCTGGAAGATGCGCTGGGTCAGCAGATCCTCCATTGAATGACCAATGTAGGAGGCGTGACGGCGGTCGTCCATGGCCTGGGACAGTCGATGAGTCAGGCCGATTTGCTGGTTAACCCCTCGCAGCAGCAGGGGACCGAAGTCGGATGACAACGCCCCGCCCTCGAAATCGGCTCTTACGGTAAAGCCGGCAAAGGGAGGAAAGCGCAGTTGAGTTGGGATAGAATTGGACATTGGCGAACCTTGTTTAGCTTCTTCCGAAGCGTTATTGGCGTAACTCCCATTATATCAATGGGTTGAACAAGGTTCGCCTTTTTTTATGAATATTTCGGGCTAGATTCCTTGGCTGCCAGTTTTATATAGCCTCTGTAAACCTCCGGGCAGTCACTTAAGCAAATCGCAGGATTGGAGTTGACCCGCTTTGGTGGACATCCGATCCTTTGAAAACAACGGGAGGAGAGGATGCCACAAAGCAGACCCCCATATCCGCTGGAGTTCCGGCAACAGATGATCGATCTGGTTCGTAGTAGGCGCAGCCCTGCGAAACTGGCTCAGGAGTTTGAACCCTCGGCCCAGACCATTACCAACTGGGTGGCACAAGCCGACCGTGACGCTGGCGTTCGCCATGACGGCGCCACCAGCGCTGAACAGGAAGAACTACGCCGGCTTCGCCAGGAGAAGAAGCGCCTGCGTGAAGAACGCGAGATCCTGTCAAAGGCCGCGGCCTAGTTCGCTCGGGAGACCGATACCGTGCCACCGATATCTTCTGGTTCGTCGAAGTGAATCGGGCCGTTCACAGCGTTGCCACCATGTGCCGTGTGCTGGGCGTCTCCCTCAGCGGTTACTATGCGTGGCGCCAACGTGGGTCATCCCAACGCCGGCGCACCGACGAAGTACTCAGGGTCCGGCTCTAGGCCTTGCACCGGCGTTCAGGCGGCACCTATGGGGCGCCCCGGCTTCATGCCGACCTAAAGGATGAGCACTGGCGCATTGGCCGCAAACGCGTTGCCCGGCTGATGCGCGAAGCCGACATCCAGGGCGTGAGCCGGCGCAAGGGCATCTTCACCACGGTGCGTGATGAGTGCCGCCGGGGTGAGCCGGATCTGGTTGAGCGCGACTTCTCAGCCGATGCGCCTGACGAGTTCTATGTGGCTGATATCACCTACATCCCGACCTGGAGCGAGTTCCTGTACCTGGCCATTGTTCTGGATGTCTTCAGCCGCCGAGTCGTTGGCTGGGCCATGGCCACCCACATGAAAACCGAACCGGTGCTTGATGCGCTGGAGATGGCGCTATGGCAACGCCAGCCGAAAGACATGATCCATCACAGCGATCAAGGTTGTCAGTATACGTCGATTGCCCTCGGGCACCTTGCCGGGAACACGGCGTGCGCCCCTCGACGGGCTCAGTCGGTGATTGCTTCGATAACGCGATGGCGGAGAGCTTTCCGCCACCCTTGAATGCGAACTGCTGGATCGGCGCCAGTTCCGCAATCCGACCGAGGCGCGACTGGAGGTGTTCCGGTTCATCGAAGGCTGGTATAACCAACACCGTCGCCATTCAGCCATCGGGCAGATGTCACCGGTAAGCTACGAGCGCAAGCATGCTGAACATGCCCATGAACTCAAATCGGAACCTGTCCACTGAAACGTTAACTCCAGGAGAATCTATTGGGGATGTCGCGACAACTGGCTCTGTCAGCGCCCACATAAGCGACGAGGGTCCGGTAACCAAGATGGAATCGATTTTGGAGAGCCGAAACCGGGAAGCGGTCATTGCGTTGCGTCCGTTAAGCGCGATTCTGGCCACTACGATGTTGTCCTGCCCCCCTCTATTGATTACTGCTTTTTGTCTTAGCCCTAAACCTGATCTCCCTATCAGGTCCTTTTCCCCGACAGCAGCTGTCGTCGAAGGGGTTCAACATCTACACTCTATACGGTTTTCAGCCACCAATTTAAGAGTCCGTCCATGGCCGACACCAGCATCCGTTACCTGACCATGCTTCGGATGATCCCACGCTACCCGCAGGTGGTCACCACATCCAAGCTGGCGGAGGATCTGGCAGAACATGGGTTTGAGCTCACACTACGTTCAATTCAGCGAGATCTGGAGAAACTTTCCGCCCACTTTCCACTGATGGTGGATGAGTCCTCGCGCCCTTACGCCTGGTCCTATAACGCCTCGGCTGCCGCCAGCATGATTCCGGCACTGGACATGCCTGCAGCCCTGACGCTGGAGCTGGCACGCGCCTATCTTGCTCCGGTTCTTCCACAACGGGCGCTGGAACATCTTCAGCCTCACTTCCGGGAAGCACAGGAGACCCTGGGACGGCGAGACAATCCTCTTGGCCGGTGGCCGGAGCGGGTCCGTGTTATCAATCGTGGCCTGATGACGCGACGGCCGGAGGTAAATGGCGAGGTGCTGGAGACCGTCACGGAAGCACTGCTTAAAGACCTTCAGTGCGAGCTGGTCTACAAAGCCCGCTCCTGGCCGGAAGCGGAAACGGTCCGAGTCCATCCATACGGCCTCATCTTCCGAGACCCCAATGTTTATCTGATCGGAACGATGGATGGGCGGGAAGGAATCCGGCAGCTCGCTCTGCACCGAGCCAGTAGCAGCACCCTTCTGGATGACGCTGTTGATCGCCCGAAGGATTTTGACCTGGATCAATACATCCATTCGGGCGCCATGGGTCAGCCATTCCACCACACTCCCATTCAACTGCACCTGCGTTGCGACAAGGAATTCATGCTCCATCTGGCCGAGTCGCCTATGAGCCTCGACCAGGAGACGTTCAACGAAACGGATGATAGCTTTGAGCTCACGGCCACGGTGAGCGATACACAGGATCTCAGATGGTGGCTGGTCGCACAGGCCAGCCACCTGGACATTCTCGCGCCGGAGTACCTACGCGGGGAAACGATGAAGATTCTGGAGGCATCATTGCAGCGCCAGAAAGCGGTGAGTACGAAAGCAATTTAATTTCAGCCGGCCAGAGGCAGCTGGGTTTGTCCTTGGTGGAGCACGCGCTTACCTCACCCGAGACGTACATGGACCTCAATATCCGCGAGGCGTTTCGCCCCGATGCCATCAATTGAGCGCAGTTGGCTCAGATCGGTAACCGGACGCATCGCGATAACCTCCTCTGCCCTTTCGGGACCCAGATGCGGCACTTCCTGCAATTCCTCAAAAGAGGCGGTGTTCAGATCAATAGCGGCATTCCCGGAAAAGCGTTGTGGGGCGCCATATTCGGGGGCCGACGCCTGCATATCTCTTGCTTCTTCCCCGTTACCGGCAGACGAAACCTCAGGTTCCTGAAACCGGATACCAGCGAAATCGCCATAGACCTGTAGCAACTGCTCCTGCAATTCCGTTCGTTCACCCAGAGCCAGGGCTAACTCGTCAGCCTGGAGGATGGCTTCTGCTTTTGTGTGCTGATCGCCGGATTCTCCTAACGCAGTCGCAAGTGCCGCCATGAACAAACGGGGATCACCGGCTTTGGGATCGGCAGCATTTTCCCGGGCGCTTTCCAGGCGTTCTGCGACTGGATCCAGATATTCCGCCGTACTCGCCAGCAGTGGCCATTCCTGACTTTGAGTAACACGACCCTCACTGCTTTTGAGCGTCTCACTCAGACGCTGGCCCTGCCCCCAACCGACCAGAATCAGAACGATACCGGCAACCTGGTCCTGAGAAGACCACTCATCGATCCATGGAGTGGTTTTCCCGCTGCCTTCCAACAACCGTCGGCGCAATTGGCCGTTCCGAAAACGGCGCTTGAGGACGGCCCAGGCATAGGGCATAGCCAGGGCCAGGCGGTAAACCATATCGCCCAGCCAAGCTGCGAGCTGGAACACCAGCACGAGTAGCTGAACCAGTAGTTTGAGCGCCATCGCCGCGCCCACAAACAGCATGTAAATCCCCTGGAGGTATGCGGCGTTTTTGCCACGGACCTGAACCCCAGCGACTTTTGCTGACGAACGGTTGGGGTTGATCCAGTTGAAGGAGCCCAGCGCGTTGCGCGTACTGACGGTTGCGCCGGTTTTGGAGACATTCAGCTTGGTAGGCCCGCTGCCGTAACGCCCCCGCAGCACAAACCGCCCGTTCTGGAGCGCAACCTGGGTGTTTTGCAGTGGCGTACTTGAAACACGAAAACCCTGGCTGGTATTGGCCGTGACATTGACCCCGGCTGCCTCAGCCTGTGCTCTGAGTGCCACACCCCCAGTGCGGCTGGCACGCAGGAAGCGACCATGGTGCTCAATGCGGCGTTGGCGACCGTACTCATCTTTGTTTCCAAAATTGAAGAATCTCATGGCCCATGCGCCTCAGTCGTCTTTGTGGTCACTGTGACCTAACAGTTGGCGCTGTATATTCTCGCACAATGCATTCGCTGGTGGCGCAGCGCGTGTATGGGCTGGCGGCCGGTCGCGCTGGCTTGAAGGCGCGTAGCGCCGCTGGTTACGTGTTGCCAGCGACATTCGGGTAGCGTTCGGGATGCTCGATGATCTCTTCCGTCAGGTCTACATCGAGGTCTGGCCAGTGAAAGTGACAGGGTGCCAGTTCCTCAACATTAAGAATTGCCCGAATAGGCTGCTCCTTAAACCAGGGGAAATCAGCGTAGGGCATAAAAAGCTCATGATCGTGAGCAAGAAGCCATACGCCATGAGAGGCAATGTTCGTCACTTCAACGTCCGACGTGTTGGAGCCAAGCGCTGGCAAGCTCACCCCTGTGGCCCTCCAGCAGTGCCCCCTGAATACTGTCGGGCTCACTCAAGCTCCCTGTAGCCAGCCCAGGACGCCGGGTGCCACCAACACAGGCCAGCGGGCCGCCACTATCTCAGGACCACAGAAAGGAGCTGTTTCCAGGCACGGGGCCATAAGGGGCGATACATGAGAGCCCGGGAAGCCGAGGCCAGCGCCTCGCCCGAATCCTCGCTGGCCCGGGAGCGCCGGCAATGGAAAGTGGCGAGGCAGCGGCGCGCAAAGCGGGCTGGAACCGCTCCCCGAAAGTTTTCGAGCGCGTACGTCATCGCCTCGCCCCGTGATTCAGCAACAGGATCCAGGCTCATCGGCAGCGTCCCTTCAGCGGGATAGACGCAGACCGGGTCAAGACTACCTGCGGCGGGCTCGAAAGCGGCCTGATGGGCCAACCACAACAGCAACGCGTGGTCATTGCTCAGGACAAAACGCATGCCGGTCTTTTCCAGGGAGCGCATAACGCGGCGCGGGATCAGCAGTGCCGACAGAGGAAACCTGGGTTCCTCGAACAGATTCCGCACCATTGTGGCATGCTGAAGGGTGCCCGGCAGGGTTCGCACGGTGCCGCCCTCCCCGTCCAGGATTTGGGTGGGCGCATAGATCACGCTGCGGGGCTCCGCTGCCTCTCTTGAGCGTGCCAACAGGTTCTCAAGAAAATCATTGGGCCAACCCGTCTGGGGGTCCGCCCAGGCCACATAGTCACCGCGTACCTTCTGGAGCGCCTGCCGCCGGCCTACGGCACGATCCGTCGCCTCCACCGACAGGACCCGCACCCGTTCACTGGACTGGGCCCAAGACGATAGTCGATCCAGGGTATCGTCCGTGGAATCACAGTCCACGGCGATCAATTCCCAGTCCGTCAGGGTCTGGGCCTGCAGGCTACGGAGCACCGGCTCCAGCCACTCAGAGCGGTTAGCGGTGACCAGTAGCACGCTCACCCTTGGTGATTGCTCACTCAACACCCTTCAAACAGGTCCATGAACTCGTTGACCGGTGTATTGTCGAGCGTCTTCTGGTCCGTACAGAGGTTGAAGATCCGCTCGGAGCGCTTCTGGGTGAAGCGGGTTGCCAGGTTGTTGCGGAATTTCTGTTCCAGCAGCGGAATGCCCTCCTTACGACGGCGGCGATGGCCAATGGGGTATTCCACCGCCACATTCTCGGTGCTGGAGCCATCCTTGAAGAACACCTGGACCGCGTTCGCGATTGAGCGCTTGTCCTCTTCCAGATACTCGCGGCTGTAGCGTTCGTCTTCCTGGACTTCCATCTTGCCCCGGATCTCGTCAATGATCGGGTTGTTGGCGTGGAAGTCATCCTCGTAGTGCTCGGCCGTCAGGTTACCGAAGATCAGCGGCACGGCGGTCATGTACTGCAGGCAGTGGTCACGGTCCGCCGCGTTGGCGAGGTTGCCCTCCTTGGAGATGATGCGGATGGCCGATTCGTGGGTGGTGATCACGACCCGATCGATCTCATCCAGCCGGTCCTTGACCTGCGGATGCAGGGTGACAGCGGCTTCGGCGGCGGTCTGGGCGTGGAATTCGGCCGGGAAGGAGATCTTGAACAGGACGTTCTCCATCACGTAACTGCCGAATTCCTGGGGCAGCTTGAACTGGCGCTCGCCTTCGGGCTTGATCTGCTGGTCACGGTTGGTCTTGCTGAACAGAACGTCGTAGAAACCCCACTGCGGCGCGCTCAGTGCGCCCGGGATGCCCATTTCCCCGCGCTTGGCGATGTCGGCCAGGCGTACGGCACGGGAGGTGGCGTCGCCCGCGGCCCAGGACTTGCGGGAACCGGCGTTGGGCGCATGGCGGTAGGTACGCAGGGACTGGCCGTCAACCCAGGCGTGGGAGAGCGCGGCCATGATCTCTTCACGGTTGCAGCCCATGAGCTTGGCAGTCACAGCGGTTGAGGCCACTTTCACGAGGACCACATGGTCCAGGCCAACCCGGTTGAAGGAGTTTTCCAGCGCGAGCACGCCCTGGATTTCGTGGGCCATGATCATGCCCTCAATCACGTCGCGCATGGTCAGCGGGTCTTTGCCCTCGACAACACGCTTCTGCGAGAGGTGATCGGCGATGGCGAGGATGCCCCCGAGGTTGTCCGAGGGGTGGCCCCATTCGGCGGCGAGCCAGGTGTCGTTGTAGTCCAGCCAGCGGATGATGCAGCCAATGTCCCAGGCGGCTTTGACCGGATCCAGGCGGAAGGGAGTGCCGGGGACGCGCGCGCCGTTAGGGACCTGGGTGCCTTCAACAAGGGGCCCCAGGTGCTTGGTGCATTCAGGAAAACGCAGGGCCAAAAGGCCGCAGCCAATGGTGTCCATCAGGCAGTTGCGGGCGGTATCCAGGGCTTCCTGGCTCTCGATCCGGTAGTTGAGGACGTAATCGGCGGTTTTCTGGATGATGTCGTCGTAGTCCGGGCGGACGTTGGATTCTACGTTGGCGCTCATGAGTTTGCCTCTATGTTTCCTGTCTGGATTGTTGAATCAGTTGCAGGAATCAGACGAGAGGGGCGACCGAGCGTCCCGGTAAGCAGTCCCTCACGCCTGATTCGTCCAGGCGTGTCAGTACGGAAGGAAACTACCGCTCGTCGATCGGCAGCCACTCCTGGTGTTCCGGGCCGGTGTAGTCGGCGCTCGGGCGGATGATGCGGTTGTTGGCGCGTTGTTCCTTCACATGAGCCGTCCAGCCGGCGACTCGGGACATCAGGAAGATGGGCGTAAACAGCTTGGTCGGGATGCCCATGAAGGAGTAGGCGGAGGCGTGGAAGAAGTCGGCATTGGGGAAGAGTTTCTTCTCGCGCCACATGACTTCCTCACAGCGTTCGGAGATATCAAAGAGGCTGGTATCGCCGTAATCCTCCGCCAGGGTACGGGACCATTTCTTGATGATGGCATTGCGCGGGTCGGCGTCGCGGTAGACGGCGTGGCCGAAGCCCATGATCTTGTCCTTGCGCTCCAGCATGCCCATGAGCTTTTGCTCGGCATCGTCGGGATCGTTGAAGCGTTCGATCATCTCCATCGCCGCCTCGTTGGCGCCCCCATGCAGTGGACCACGCAGACTGCCGATGGCGCCGGTCACGCATGAGTGGATATCCGAGAGCGTGGAGGCGCACACCCGGGCCGTGAAGGTGGACGCATTGAACTCATGCTCGGCGTATAGGATGAGCGAGACGTTCATTACATCCGCGTGCAACTGGCTGGGCTTACGGCCGTGGAGCATATGCAGGAAGTGGGAGCCGATGGTGTTGTCATCCAGGTCGGTCTCAATGCGTTCGCCGAAGTGGCTGTACCGGTACCAGTAACAGATCACCGCCGGCAGCGCCGCCAACATGCGATCGATGTGCTCATCCTGCTCGTCAAACCTCGTCTCGGTCTCGAGGTTACCCAGCATGGAGCAGCCCGTCCGCATCACGTCCATCGGATGCGCGTCAGCCGGAATGCGCTCCAGCACTTCCTTCAGCGTCTCCGGCAGGTGGCGCTTACCGGCCAGGCGCTTGGTGTAGGCCTCCAGCTCTTGCCGGTTGGGCAGATGGCCGTGAACCAGCAGGTGCGCTACTTCCTCAAACTGGGCATTGTTCGCCAGATCCGTGATGTCATAGCCGCGGTAGTTGAGGCCGGTACCGCTCTTGCCCACGGTACACAGCGCGGTTTCGCCCGCAACCTGGCCACGCAGGCCGCTGCCGCCGAGTGATTTATCGCTCATGGTTCTGTCCTCTCACCTGTCGTACTGACTGTGGTTCCTATTTGTTCTGCTCAAATAGGTCATCGAGCTTCGCCTCGAACTCGTGGTAATCGAGGAAATCGTAGAGCTCATCCCGGGTCTGCATCTGATCCACAACGGCCTTCTGGTCGCCGTCATCCAGGATGTGCTGGTAAACATTCAACGCCGCCTTGTTCATGGCGCGGAAGGCGCTAAGCGGGTAGAGCACCATGCCTACGCCCACCTCGGCCAGTTCCTCCCGGTTGAACAGGGGCGTTTTTCCGAATTCGGTGATATTGGCCAGAACAGGCACATCCAGAGCCTCGACAAAGGCCCGGTAGTCTTCAAGATCCGCTACCGCTTCCGCAAAAATAGCATCCGCTCCCGCCTGCACACAGGCCTGGGCGCGGTCGATCGCGGCATCACGGCCTTCCTGAGCGAAGGCATCGGTCCGGGCAATGATGAAGAAATCCGGATCCTGGCGGGCGTCCGCCGCTGCCTTGATGCGGTCCACCATCTCGGCCTTGGAAACGATTTCCTTGTTGGGGCGATGGCCGCAGCGCTTCTGGGCAACCTGGTCCTCCAGATGAATGGCGGCAACGCCAGCGCGTTCCATCTCACGGATGGTGCGGGCAATGTTGAGCGCCCCGCCCCACCCTGTATCAATGTCCACCAGCAACGGCAGGCTCGAAGCCGCAGTAATCCGGCGCGCATCCTCGAGCACATCGTTCATGGTGGTCATTCCCAGGTCCGGGAGGCCGAAAGAGGCGTTGGCCACCCCGCCGCCGGAGAGGTAGATCGCGCTGTGGCCGCTCTTTTCAGCCATGATGGCGGTATACGCATTGATCGCGCCGACTATCTGGAGCGGCTGGTTGCTGAGGGCGTCGCGGAAACGTTTGCCGGGAGAGCGGGAATCTGTCATCAAAGCACCTGCTGTCTTGGATCTGTTTTCAGAACGGTGTCAACATGGAATAGTCGAGACTCAGCGCACAGCTGTCAATCACCCACCGTTTCCAATCAACCTGGGTTCAACCTCCAGCGCCACCCCGAAACGGGCCCATACGTCGCCGCGGATGCGCTCTGCCAGTCCCAGCAGTTCCTTCCCCGTCCCGTTGCCGTGATGGATCAGCACCAATGCCTGTTTGGAATGGACCCCAACGTGGGCCTCCCTGTGCCCTTTCCAGCCACACTGCTCGATCATCCACCCGGCCGCCAGCTTCAGCCCTCCCGGATCCGGATAGGCGATGAGCCCGGGAAAGTGGCTCCTGAGCGATTCCCCTGTTGCCTGGTCCACCACCGGGTTCTTGAAGAAGCTACCGGCGTTAGGCAACACCGCTGGATCGGGAAGCTTGGCGCGACGAATCCGGCTGACCAGGGTAGCAACAGCATCCGGGGTCAGCTCCTGCTGCGGTTGTTCATAGGTGCCAGCTTCCCGCGCCAGCTCACCGTAATCCAGCCGGAACGCCGCCGTTCGGGAAAGACGCACACGCACGCGAACAATGATGAAACGCTCGGGATCCCGCTTGAACAGACTGTCGCGATAGCCGAAATCACAGACTTCCGGTCCCAGGGTGCGGAAACATCCCTCCCGCCGATCCCAGGCATCCAGGCTCTCAAACACATCGCTCAACGCCCGGCCATAGGCGCCGATGTTCTGGATGGGCGCCGCGCCCACGGTTCCCGGAATCAGCGCCAGGTTTTCCAGCCCTCGATAACCGGTGGCGGCCGTGTAACGGACCACGGCATCCCAGTCCTCACCTGCTCCCAGTGTGAGCACTGCCTGGTCTTCATCCAGTACCTGCCAGTGCCGTTCCTGGATGGCCATCCCCAGCACCAGCCCCTCAATATCCGAGCGCAGCACCACGTTGCTGCCCCCACCAAGCACCTGAACCGGCAGCTGCTGTGCCTCTGCCCACTCCAGCAGCCCGGGCAACGCTTCCGGGTCCACAACGCGGGCATACCATGTGGCGCGGCCGGGCAACCGGAGGGTGTTACGTGGTTGCAGGTCGACTGCCTGTTCAACCAGCCCCTGGTTCATAGGCCGTGCCGCGACCGCAAGTCGGCAAGCAGACCCTCGCTGGCATCCGTGATCAGATCCAGAACCCTGGCGAAGCCGGATTCACCGCCGTAGTAGGGATCCGGCACCTCCTCGGTATCCGCGTGGCGCGCATAGCTGAGAAGCAGTTCCACCGGCGCTTCCGCGTTGGGTGGCGCCATGGCACGCAGATCCGTCAGGTTAGCGTGATCCATCGCCAGAATGTAATGAAACGTGTAAAAGTCCTCCAGCCCCACCTGGCGTGCCCTTTGATGGGTAAGATCAATGCCGCGCTGGCGGGCGGCCTCGGTGGCCCGCGGATCCGGGGACTTGCCAACATGCCAATGCCCGGTGCCCGCGGAGTCGAGCTGGATACGGTCCTGTAGCCCGAGCTCTTCAAGTTGCTTCGCAAACACGCCCTGAGCCGTGGGCGAGCGGCAGATGTTGCCGAGACACACAAACAGAATGGAAACCGGTTGCGTCATAGTGCGTCACTCCTGATGTAGAGGGGGGCCGGCGAGGCACGCGCGGACCCGCTCCAGATCCGCTTCTGTATCCACACCCGCCGGCGGGGTCTGTTCCGCAATGCCGACCTGGATCCTGGCGCCGTGCCACAAGGCACGCAGCTGCTCCAGCGACTCTGCCTGTTCCAGAGGGGCCGGCTGCCACCCAACAAACTGGTGCAGCAGGCTGACCCGGTAGGCATAAAGGCCAATATGGCGGTACCAGCCAGCCGATGCCGGCACCTGTTCAGGGCGGCGCACCCCTTCGAACGTTGCCCGGTCCCAGGGAATAGACGCGCGGGAGAAATAGAGCGCCCGCCCTTGCGCATCCATAACGACCTTCACGGTGTTCGGGTTGAACAGCTCATCCGGGTCGGTAATGGGTTCGCTGAGCGTGGCAATAGCAGCCTCAGGGGCGCCCTCGAGCAACCCGGCCACCTGGTTGATCAGCCCGGCGGGCAGCAACGGTTCGTCACCCTGAACATTGACCATAATGGCTTCGCCGTCCAGCGCCAGGCTTGAGGCAACCTCCTGGAGGCGATCCGTGCCCGAGGGATGATCCCCCCGCGTCATAACGGCCTCGCCGCCAAAGCCATGGACCACGTCCGCAATCTCTTGGGAGTCCGTTGCGATGATCACCCGCTCTGCGTCGCTCTCTGCCGCTCGATCCCAGACGTGGCGGATCATGGGGTGGCCACCAATGTCCGCCAGCGGTTTTCCGGGCAGGCGGCTGGAGGCATAGCGTGCCGGGATGACGACGGTAAAGGCCATGGCGGGCTCCGTTCAGCGTACCGGCGTAAGCCGTTCGTCAGTGGTGAGGGTGCGGGCCTGCTCGGGCAGCATAACCGGTATGCCCTCGCGGATGGGAAATGCCATGGCGTCATTGCGGCAAATGAGTTCCTGCGCCTCGGCGTCGTAAATGAGCTTACCGTGGCACACGGGGCAGGCAAGCAATGCGATCTGACGTTTATCCATGGGGTCTATCCTTCCCAGGCTGTTCAAGCTGTTGGTCCAGTGCGGCAACCAGTGCGTCGTCCGGTCGGGCGATCACGTCCAGAACCCAGACGTCCTCACTGGCAATTGCGCGGCATTTTACGCCATCCTTGGCCGTCATCACGACCGGTCCATGGGAAAACGCCAGTTCGCCCGCGCGAAAACGGTGATGATCGTCAAATGGGTGGGGAATCACGCTGGCCCCGAGTCCATCCAGCGTATCAAAGAACCGCGCCGGGTTCCCTATGCCGGCCACCCCATTCACTACACGCCCCTGCAGCCACGTCAGGCTCCGGCTCTCACCACTTTGGAGATTGCGCAGCCCCTGGGGCACCAGCGTTACCCTGTGCAAGGGATGAGCACCTGGGAGCCCATCTCGAAAGGAAGCATGCTCCGGTTCACCGGTCACCAGACAGAAGTCCACGGCGTCCAGACGTTGCAGCGGTTCCCGCAGCGGCCCGACCGGTAACAGGGTGCCATTGCCAATGCCACGGGCACCATCAAAGATACAGAACTCCAGCGTCCTGCCCAGGGCATAGTGCTGGAGGCCGTCGTCACAGACCAGCACATCCCCCAGCTGTTGCTGTTCTGCATAAACCGCTGCCCGTGCCCGTTCGGGGTCTACAAGCACAGGAACGCCGGTCTGCTGGGCCAGCATCACCGGCTCATCGCCACAGGTTTCAGGATCGGAATCCGGACCGACGAGGCAGGGACAGTGCTCCGGTTTGGCACCGTAGCCCCGACTGAGAATAACCGGGCGCCAGCCGGCTGCTGCCAGGTGCGCCACCAGCCAGGCGGTAAAGGGGGACTTGCCGGTACCACCGACGGTGATGTTACCCACAACCAACACCGGCAACGGGGAATGGTGGACGTGGCGGTGGCCGTTCCGGTAGGCCTGCCAACGCTGTTTGACCAGCCGCCCGTACAACCATGCCAGGGGTTTAAGCCAGGCCAGCGGGCGCCTGTCGCTATACCAGAGGCGTTGCAGTGTCTCCCCCATACCCCCGGTCCGGTGCTCAGGCGTCTTCGGAAAATTGCAGGCGATGCAGTGCCGCATAGGCGCCACCTTGTGCCAACAATTGCTGGTGACTGCCGATTTCCACCAAGCGCCCACCGTCCATGACAGCGATGCGGTCCGCGGACTCGATGGTGGAAAGCCGATGGGCGATCACCAGTGTGGTGCGCCCTGCCATGACCTCCTCCAGCGCTTCCTGGATATGGCGCTCGGATTCCGTATCCAGCGCGGATGTGGCTTCGTCCAGGATCAGGATGGGCGCGTCCTTGATCAGGGCCCGTGCAATCGCCAGACGCTGACGCTGCCCTCCCGAAAGCAACACGCCGTTATCTCCCACCATGGTGTCGAAGCCATCCGGCAGGTTCTCAATGAACGACAACGCATGGGCCTTGCGCGCCGCTTCCCGGATGGATTCCCGGCTGGCTCCGCTCATCTCGCCATAGGCGATGTTGTTGGCAACGGTATCGTTGAACAGCACCACATTCTGGGTAACCAGCGCGATCTGGCGCCTCAATGCCTCAAGCGTAAAATCGCCGACCGACACATGATCAATCCGGATATCACCATGGGTCAGCTCGTAAAAGCGGGGGATCAAGCTCACCAGGGTGGACTTGCCGCTGCCCGAGCGCCCCACAAGGGCCAGGGTCTCACCCGGCGCCACGTTCAGATCAACCCCCTGAAGCACGTACTCGCTCTGGGCCTGGTAATGGAACCAGAGGTTCTCGAAATCGATCCGGCCATCAACCCGTCCCGGATCCCAGGTGCCGGTATCCGCTTCTGCCGGATAATCAATGCTCTCAAAAATACTCTGGGAGGCCGCGATGCCCTTCTGGATCTTGGCATGGACCGACGTCAACTGACGGACCGGCTTGGCCATGGTTGAGGCAGCGGTAATGAACGCCACGAACTGGCCCGTGGTCATGGCTCCCTGGAACTCAGGAGACAGCGCCACCCAGATCAGGCACCCGATTGCCAGCGAGACCAGCACCTGGACCACCGGTGTGCTGATGGCCTGGGTCTTGGCCATTTTCAGGCTCTGGCGCAGATTATCCCGGCTCACCCGGCGGAAACGGTCTGACTCCCGCCCGGCACCCCCGAAGGTACGCACTACCCGATAGCCCGTGATGGCTTCCGAGGAAACATGGGTCACATCGCCCATGGAATACTGGATGCGGCGGCTGATGCGGCGGAAGCGGCGGCTCACATAACTGATGATCCAGCCGATGAGCGGGCCCACTGCCAGGAACAGCAACGTCAGTTTCCAGTTCGTATAGAACATGAACCCGAGCAGCCCAACCACCGTCAGCCCCTCCCGCAGGATTATGGTCAGGGCCTGTGTCGCGGCATCCGTGACCTGCTCGATGTTGAAGGTGATCTTCGAGACCAGGTGGCCGGAGGACGTCTGGTCAAAGAACCTTGAAGGTACGCGCATCAGGTGGTCGAACACCTGAACCCGCATGACATTGACGATATTCCGGCCCACATAGTTCATGTAATACTTGCTGAAGAAGAACCCGATGCCCCGGATGGTGAACACACCGATAATGAGCAATGGCAGGAAACGGCGATTCTCCGGAGTGGGATTCTGCAGTGCCTCGATCACGAATTCCATGGACCAGGCCATGGCCGTGGAGGCTCCAGCATAGACGGCGTTACCCAGGGTGGCCACGGCAAAGGCCACCCAGAACGGAATCGCGTACCGCAGGAGTCGTCTGTACACCTGCCAGTTGGTCAGGTCTGTGATACCGGCGTCATCCGCCATTGGCGTCGGGACTGCTCTGGGTGCTGATACTCAGGCCGGTGAAGCCGAGGCTGCCCGCCACGTCCATGGCACGTACAACCAGTTCGTGGCGAGCGTCGGCATCGGCGGTGATAATAAACGGAAGGTCGGTGTTACCGTCGGCCACCGCCTGCACCCGTTCTTTCAGGGATTGGCGCGCAACGTCATTGAGGCGTTCCCCGTTGACCGAGAAGACCCCATCCGCGCTGACTTCAACCTCGACCCGCTCCGGTTGCTCCTGAGCCTCGGTGCCCTCGGCTTCGGGAAGGTCGATCTGGAGCTCCGTCTCACGTGTGAAGGTGGTCGATACCATGAAAAAGATCAGCAGCAGGAAGACCACATCGATCAGCGGCGTGAGGTTAACGGAAACCTCCTGTTGCGCCTGACGCCGGAATTTCACGACTCACTGCCCTCGTCAACCACGATGTCACGATCCCCGTGCACCACTTCGACCAGCTTCATTGCTTCCTGCTCCATGTTCACCACCATTTCATCCACACGGCGGATGAAAAAGCGATGAAAGATCAGGGCCGGAATGGCCACGCTCAGGCCTGCGGCTGTGGTGATCAGGGCCTCGGAAATGCCACCGGCGAGGACGCCGGGGTCGCCCACACCCGCCAGCTGGATCTGGGAGAAGACCTTGATCATGCCAATAACGGTGCCCAGAAGGCCCAGAAGCGGCGTTATGACCGCGATCGTCCCCAACGGATTCAGGAAACGCTCAAGGTCATGGACCACCTGGGCCGCCTCATGCTCAATGCTTTCTTTCATGATGTCGCGGCCATGCTTGGCATTATTGAGCCCCACAGCCATGATCCGCCCGAGCGGCGACGACTCCTGAATCGCCTTGAGGCGGCGCGAATTCAGTTCCTTTTTCTTGATCAGCCGCCAGAGTTCGTTGGTGGTCGACGCTGGGGCCACACGGCTGACACGCAATGCGTAGAACCGCTCAATAATGATGGCCAGCGCCAGTATGGAACAGATCAACAGCGGAATCATGATGAATCCGCCAGGCCTCAGAAGCTCGAGCACACGCCTTCTCCATGCTGTTGAACAAGCGCCAATACTCTAGCACAGGCGCGCCTTCTGGCCACAATCCCGCGCACTCTCAATACGCCAACCAGAGCTTTCGGGCAGTAAGCGAAGCTCCCCTGTATGGGGCGTGAACAGTACCGCTGTATCCGCTTGCCTGTAACGTTGGAGCGCGGGCGCTCCGGTCTCCCCCTGATACCAATCCGCTGGCACCATCACCGAAAACTCCGGCGACACCGCCTCAATGAAACCAAGCTGCGAGGAACGCCCCCGCCCCGCGCGTGGCGCCGTCAGGATGTCGGTTTCCTGGGCGCCCGCCAGTTGTTGCAGGAGGCGACGCTCGCCATGGCGGTCCACCGGCCCCGTCAGCAATGCCGTCCGGGCTCCACTGGTCAGCCGCAGGCTGCAACGGCCTTGCGTGGGCAGGCCACGCAGCGACACACGATCCAATGGCAGATTGACGGTAGATGCGCATGCGCTCGCCTCAATGACATTCTGGATCGCCGGCAACCGCGGAGAACGCCAATGCCGCGCCACATCCATCCCGGGGTCCCCCAGAATCAGATAGTCAATCGGCCCGTAGGACAGTGCATCCAGCCATGGTCCGATCCGGTCACGGGTAACCTCGCGGGTTAAAGAACCCGCTTGCCGTCCATCGAAAAGCACGGTGTGCCCGCCGTCGCGGATCAGCACGACAGTCCCGCCCATACCGTCTGGTATCCGGAGCTCAGGCCCATCAGCTTCCGGCTCCGCCATGTCATGCGGCATCAGGGAGGCCAGAGCCAGAACGCACGCCGCCAGCAAACGATAGGGCCACCCAAGTGGCAGCAGCGTACACAACACCAGCGCGGCGCCCAGCACCGCAATACCAAAGGAAGGCACCGGCAACTCAAAGGCCCCCAGCTGGGCCCATCCAAGAAAGGACCATAGAACGGTCATCGCCAGATCCACTCCTGGAGCAACCCAGCTGGCGGATACCGGGTGACACAACGCGAAGGGGGCGGCCACCAGAAGAACCGGCATTACAACCATGGATACCCAGGGAATGGCGACCAGGTTCACCGCAAACGCAACACCCGCAGGGGCCATACCATGCCAAAGCAGCAGCGGAGCCAGGCCGGCCACGACAGCAGCCTGAGCCATAACCAGTCCGCGGGCCACACCGGGCGCCCGCAAGCGGGCACCCAGCCCCAGTATAAGGCAGGCGACCGCCCCAAAGGACAGCCACAGGCCGGGGCTCCACAAGGCCCTGGGTTCCAGTGCCACAACCACCGCCAACGCCAGGAGCCAACCGTCCCAGAGCCGCCACTGGCGGCCAGAGGCCAGCATCCAGCCCGCCACGACCACCATGACCAGCGCCCGCTGGGTAGGCACGGTAAAACCAGCCAGGAGGGCGTAGCTGCCGGCCGCAAGCCCCACCAGCAGCAACGCGGACAGACGCCCCAGCGCGGGGCGGCGGTGAGCCATTCGGGTAGCGGGCACCCCCAGGGCCAGCCCGGCAATCGCCGCCACCAGCCCCACATGCAGCCCGGAAATGGCCACCAGATGCTGGGTCCCCGTGGCCTCAAGCCGGCGCCAGTGCTCTGTCCGCAAGCCCGCCCTGCTGCCCAGCAGCAGGGCCTCCACCAGTTCTGGGTGACGCAAGCCCGCCAAATGGTTTTCCAGGCGCTGGATCAGCGCGATACGAGCACTGTGGTAATGGCAGACCACCCCGCATAACGCCGGGGCCGGCTCAAGCTGCCGGACGGTGGCGACAGCGCCGATGCGCTCACGCCACAGCCAACGTTCATAACCACCGCCCCCCGCATTCAGCGGTGCACGCGGCGCTCGCAGGCGGGCCTCCACCCGCAGCCCCCCAGTAATCCGGTGGCGAGAGGCCTCCCCAGCCAGCGTGAGCCTGATCCGGTGGGGCAATGAGTCCTCGCTCCCAACCGTGCAGAGAACAAAGGCCAGCCGTCCGCCACCCGTTGCCTGTGCGGGCTCACAGACATAACCTGAAATCTCAACAGCTTCCGAGCCCGCTTTCAGGCTGGAGGGTGGCTGCCCCCCCAGCCATTCCATTAAGATAAGCACCAATATCAGCGCCAGCATCCCTGTGCGCATTACACCCTTCCCTGTCACACGGCATTTTCACTCGGATGAGGTAAGCTTCATTCATGGACAGACGTTTTTTCAAGCGCCTCATCCCTCATCCGGATCAGGTTCGCCGTATACGTGCCTTGCATTTTCTCGGCGAGATCCTGCATGAGCCCAACCTGTGGCACATCAACCGGCACTCGGTCTCCAGGGCGCTTCTGCTCGGGATTTTCTGGTGCATGGTGCCTATGCCCTTCCAGAGCATTCCGGCCGCGATGACGGCCATCTGGTTCAATGCCAACCTGCCATTAACCCTGGTCACTGTTTGGATCAGCAATCCCTTGACCATGGGCCCGATGCTCTATGCCGGCTATGCGATGGGGGTTCTGGTACTCGGTCGCCCCGAGGAAGCCGACCGGTTCCAGTTCAGCTGGGAATGGTTCAGCGCTCGCGTGATCGAGGTCGGTATTCCCCTTTACATGGGCTCGCTGATTCTGGGCCTTATCTTCTCCCTGAGTGCCTATCTCGTCATCCAGCAGTTATGGCGCCGGCGGGTGCGGCAACGCTGGCGACAGCGCAAACGAGAACGCGACGTCAGGAACGGGCCGCACTGAGCCCACCATGATCCAGGCGCATCACACGCCCCATCCCCTGGGCCAATTCAGGATCATGGCTTACCACCACGAAGGCTGAGTCCAGCTGCTCATTGAGCTCGCGCATCAGTGCCTGAATGCGTTCGCCCGTGTCATCGTCCAGATTACCGGTGGGCTCATCCATCAGGACGCAGCGTGGCTCATTGACCAGCGCGCGGGCGATGGCTACCCGCTGGCGCTCCCCACCGGACAGCTCCGAGGGCTTATGCCTCAGCCTTTCACCAAGACCAACCCGCTCCAGCAGGTCCTGGGCCTTTGCCCTGGCCTGGCGGGGATTGAAGTTGCCCAAGGCCGCTGGCAGAGCGACATTGTCCAGCGCGCTGAATTCCGCCAGCAAATGATGGAACTGGTACACAAACCCAAGGGTCCGGTTGCGGAACCGGCAACGCTCGCGCTCGCGCATGCCATGGATGTCCTCCCCGTCAATCCAGACCTCGCCCTCGCTGGGCCGATCCAGGCCACCAAGCATGTTAAGCAGCGTCGTCTTGCCGGAACCGGAGCTGCCCACAATCGCCAGCGTCTCCCCCGGAGCCACGCTCAGGGTCACGTCCGAGAAAACGCGAAGCGTATCGCGACCTTCCTGGTAGGTCTTGGCCAGGTTGCTGCACTGGATGATCGGTGTCTCACTCATAACGCAGGGCCTCCGCTGGCTGGACCCGGGAGGCGCGCCACGCCGGGTATATAGTGGCAAGCAGGCTCATGGCCAGGCCCGCACCGCCCACGATCAACACGTCATTGAGCTGGAGCTCGGACGGCAGATAACTGATGAAATAAACATCCGCGCTCAGGAACTGCATGCTCAATACACTCTCAATCCATCCGATGACACTGCTGATATTGAGCGCCAGCAGCACGCCCAGGCCGGTACCGATCAGGGTACCTCCCACGCCAATCACACCGCCCTGAATGATGAACACGGCCATGATGCCGCGCGGGGTCATTCCCATGGTCCGGAGAATGGCGATGTCCGCGGTTTTATCCGTTACGACCATGACCAGTGCTGACACGATGTTGAACGCGGCGACAGCCACGATGAACATCAACAACAGCCCAATCATCGTCTTTTCCATCTGGATGGCCTGGAACAGGTTGCCGTGAGTCTGGGTCCAGTTCATGGTGCGATACGAACCGGGCAGCGACCGGGCAATACGGTTGGCCACCATGGGAGCCTGAAACAGCTTATCCACCTGAATCCGTAGCCCCTGGGCACGATCCTCGAGACGCAGCAGCTTGCCAGCGTCCTTGTAGTGGATCAGCGTATACCGGCTGTCCAGTTCCGCCCCAACACTGAAAGTACCCACCAGGGTGAAACGCTTGAGCCGGGGCAGCACCCCGGCAGGAGAAACCGACGCTTCAGGCAGCACCACGGTAACCCGGTCCCCCAGGCGGATGCCCAGACGCCTTGCCAGCGCCTCGCCAAGAATGATGCCGAACTCGTTGGGCCGTAGATCCGACAGGCTGCCATGGGTCATGTGCTGCTCGATAATCGATACGTCGGGCTCATGTTCCGGATCAACGCCATTGATCATGGCCCCGTGAACCTCTCCCCTGCCGGTCAGCATGCCCTGCGCCTGTGAGTACGGTGCCACCCCGGTCACATGAGGGTTGGCTTCAACCACGCTGGCCACGTCGCGCCAATCCGCCATACCCTCCGTGCTCTGAATCACCGCGTGAGGCACCATGCCCAGGATCCGTTCGCGCAACTCCCGGTCAAACCCGTTCATCACCGAGAGCACCGTGATCAGCACCATGACCCCCAGGATCAGGCCCAGCATGGACACCAGCGAAATGAACGAAATGAAATGGTTACGGCGCTTGGCGGCGGTGTAACGAAGGCCGATGAAAACGGAAAGGGGTTTGAACATAAATGACTACCGGAATCCTTGGGGCAGGTCGGCCGCACCTGCACTGTGATGAATCACTGTTACACTCAGGAAGATGGGATCCAGGAGAAACGTTATGCCAAAAGAGCACGATCCCGAGCGTCGCCAGTTCTATCGCATCGAAGACCGCGTGGGCCTCGAATGCCGTCAACTCGAGGGCGAACCGACGGCTCCCCCGGAAACCCTCTTCGAGGGCGGTGAAACCTTGCCACTGGAGGAGGAATTACGCCGGCACGATGCGGAGATCCGGCACCAGATCGGCCTGCTTTCGGAAAGCGATCGGGTTCTCTCCCAACTTGCCCGTGCCCTGAACGATAAGCTCGACACGATGGCGCGGATTATGACCTTTCACCATAATCCGTTGCAAGACAGTGACTGGGTTAACGTAACCCTCTCTGAAGGCGGGCTGTCTTTCATCACCACGGAACCGGTTCCAGAGGCTGAATCGCTGATGGCGTTGCGGCTGACGCTGATGCCCGAGCTGAGCCAGGTAGCCGCCTATGCCCGCGTGGTCTCTACGGATACAACCGAGGAGGGAACACGCTTGCATCTACGGTTCCATAACATGGAGGATACCGAACGCCAGCAGATTGCCCGCCATGTGCTCAGGATCCAGGCCCGGGAACGCCAACAAGCACGTCAACGCCGGGAAATCGGCGGGGAGACGCCCTGACTCGACGCAGCCTGCTGGTACGCTATAGTGGGAAAAACACTCAAGGATTACCGAGTCTGACCGGAACCATAATCATGCGCACACTCAAAACTTGGAAGGTTTATCGCTGGCTGGCCCCGATCACAATGCTACCGCTGGTGGCGTCCACGGTCGCCGCTGAGTCAATGGCCGCCCCTGATTCCGACGCGGACAATGCGCGCGCTCAGGAGCAACAAAAGACCCAACGCACCACCCAACCCCTAAGCCTCAAGATCCAGCAGGAAGAAGGGGTACGGACACCTCGCCGCGGTGAGCACATGGACTCCGTCCAGAGCCGCTTCGGTGACCCTCAATCCCGCCAGGGCCCAGTGGGGGAGCCGCCGATCACGCGCTGGCACTACCCGGATTTTGTCGTCGTCTTCGAGAATGAATGGGTTATTGATAGCGTTGTCGAGCCTGACAGCGTCCAGTGACCCCGATATCGTCTCGTGCTCAGAGTGCATAACCGGAGGTCCCCGGAACCGTGAGCCGTTTCCGTCTTGTCGCCGAATGGGCGGCCCAGGGCGCTGTTCTGATGGCATGGCCACCGCGGCTTTCCGACTGGGCCGCCCTGGCGGAACAGGCCGAGCCCGCCTTCGCCGCCATCGCACGAGCGATCCTGGCCGATCAGGATCTGATTCTCTGCGTTAACAGTCCTGAACAAGCCCCTGAAATACGGGAAAAGATCTGCTCTCCAACGGATCAGGGTCAACTCCACATCCAGTTCGTTGGCATCAATGATACCTGGGCCCGGGACTTTGGCCCCCTGACCCTCAGCGATGGCACAGAAACACGATTACTGGACGCGACCTTCAATGGCTGGGGCAACAAGTTCCCGGCCGAGCAGGACAATGCGGTCAACGGTACACTCCATGCGCGGGGCGCCCTGGGCAAGCTGCCCATGGAAACCGACTCAATGGTGGTCGAGGGCGGCGCGCTTGAAACGGACGGTCTGGGCACGCTGCTGGTGAACCGTCACTGCGTTCTCAACCCGAACCGTGGCAACCCTCAGCCCACCGACGAGCGATTGGCGCAATGGTTCCGCCAGCGGCTGGGCGCGGAGCGCATCCACTGGCTGGACCACGGCCATCTTCAGGGCGATGATACCGATGGCCACATTGATACCCTGGCCCGGTTTACGGCAGCTGATCATATTGTCTATCAGGGCTGTGAGCAGCCTGATGACACGCACTACACGGAGCTCCAGGCAATGGCCCGGGAGCTGTCGCAACTCAGGGACGCCGGTGGCCACCCCTACCAGCTCACCGCCCTTCCCTGGCCGGATCCGGTCCACGACCAGGCGGGCGAGCGACTGCCGGCCACATACGCGAACTTCCTGATCACCAATCATGCCGTGCTCGTGCCATGTTATGACGTCCCCCAGGACGATGAAGCATGCCGAATCCTGGCAGACTGTTTCCCCGAACGCCGGGTTCAAGGCATCCTGTGCCGCCCCCTGCTCCATCAGGGCGGAAGCCTCCATTGCCTGACCATGCAGCTGCCACCAGGAGCCAGGCCCCATGGGTAATCAACGCGCATTCACCGCCGCCGCCGTTCAGCAAAGCTGTGGCCCGGACCGCGAGGCCAACCTGGCACATTCCGCGCACCTGATCGAGGATGCCGCTCAGCGCGGAGCGGACCTGGTCGTCCTTCAGGAGCTCCATACCGGCCCCTACTTCTGTCAGGAGGAGGCCACGGACGTCTTCGACCACGCCGAGTCCATCCCCGGTCCAACCACCCGGTTTCTGGGCGAACTGGCCGCCGAGCTGGGTGTAGTGATTGTGGGTTCGGTGTTTGAGAAGCGCATGGTGGGCGTCCACCACAATACCGCCGTGGTACTGGACCGCGACGGCAGTCTGGCGGGTCGTTACCGCAAGATGCACATCCCGGACGATCCCGGCTTTTACGAAAAGTTCTATTTCACCCCGGGGGACGCCTGTCCCGATGCCTTCCGGCCCATCCGCACCTCACTGGGCCGGCTGGGCGTCATGGTGTGCTGGGATCAATGGTACCCGGAAGCCGCCCGTCTGATGGCACTGGCAGGCGCCGAAGTGCTGATCTATCCCACAGCAATCGGCTGGGATCCGGCGGATGAGACGGGAGAACAGGAACGCCAGCTGGATGCCTGGATAACCGTCCAGCGTGGCCATGCCATTGCCAATAACCTGCCTCTGATCGCCCCCAACCGGCATGGATTCGAGGCGGCTCCGGATGGCTCCGGCGAGGGTATTCAGTTCTGGGGCAACAGCTTCATCTGCGGCGGGCAGGGCGAATGGCTGGCGCGCGCCGATGCCGAAGGCGATGAGATCATTCTGGCAACTCTCGACCCTGATCGCACTGATGCCCTGCGCCGTATCTGGCCTTACCTGCGGGATCGCCGTGTGGATGCCTACGACCAACTGACCCATCGCGTGAGGGACTGATGCGCACCGCCGACCTGCTCCAGCAAACCGCCGACCAGCTCAACCGCGTTCTTCTGGGCAAGCAGAACCAGGTGCGGCTGGCCCTGTGCTGCGTACTGGCCCAGGGGCACCTGCTGATCGAGGACATTCCGGGGATGGGCAAGACGACCCTTTCCCATGCACTCTCGGCAACCCTTGGACTCAGCTACAACCGGGTTCAGTTCACCAGCGACCTGATGCCAGCGGACCTTCTCGGCTTCTCCATGTACGACAAGGAAGCAGGCGACCTGGTTTTTCACCCCGGCCCGATCTTCGCTCAGGTCATTCTCGCGGACGAGATCAACCGCGCCTCACCCCGAACCCAGAGTGCCCTTCTCGAGGCCATGGAAGAACGGCAGGTTTCCATTGAAGGGGAAACCCGGGCGCTGCCCGAGCCCTTCTTTGTCATTGCCACCCAGAACCCGCTCGACCAGCGCGGCACATTCCCGCTTCCGGAGAGCCAGCTGGACCGCTTCCTGATGCGACTGACGCTGGGGTATCCGGACGAACGCGCCGAACGCGAGCTGCTTCTGGGCCAGGACCGTCGCCACATGACTTCCGAGCTGGCCTCCCTGCTGTCACCGGACTCGCTCCAGCGCATGCAGAGCCTGCTGCCCCAGATCCGTGTTTCCGACGCCCTTCTTGATTACGTCCAGCGCCTATTGGCTTACAGCCGGGACATTCCGGGCGTCCTTTATGGCCTGTCGCCAAGGGCGGGCCTGGGCCTGCTGCGGGCCGCCCGCGCCTGGGCACTGCTGGAGGGCCGTGGCCACGTCCTCCCGGACGACGTCCAGGCCGTGCTCCCCAACGTGGTTGAGCACCGGCTCGTGGATGACCACCACAACCGCCAGGAAATGCTCTCACAACAGATCCTGCGTGACGTGCCCGTGATTGTGTAGCGCCGCCCCCTGCCCCGGCGTTACCATGACCACCATTGATTGACACCGTTTTCCCGATAGAGGAACAGCATGAGCGACAGCAACCATCATCGCCTGATCATTCTCGGCTCCGGCCCGGCGGGCTACACCGCCGCCGTCTACGCCTCGCGCGCCAACCTTGACCCCACACTGATCACCGGCATTGAAGTGGGCGGCCAGCTCACCACGACTACCGACGTGGAAAACTGGCCTGGTGATGTGGATGGACTCCAGGGCCCGGACCTGATGGAGCGCATGAAGACACACGCCGAGCGCTTCAACACCCAGCTGATCTACGACCACATCAATGGCGCCGACCTCAGCCAGCGCCCGTTTACCCTGACCGGCGATTCGGGCAACTACACCTGTGACGCGCTGATCATCGCAACGGGCGCCAGCGCCATGTACCTGGGCCTGGAGTCCGAGGAAACGTTCATGGGCCAGGGTGTAAGTGCCTGCGCCACCTGCGACGGTTTCTTCTACCGCAACCAGGACGTCGCCGTGGTTGGTGGCGGCAATACCGCTGTGGAGGAGGCGCTCTACCTCTCCAACATCGCCAACAACGTCACCCTGGTCCACCGCCGCGACCAGCTGCGCGCGGAAAAGATCCTGCAGGACAAGCTCTTCTCACGGGACAATATCAGCGTCATCTGGGATCACACCCTGGACGAAGTACTGGGTGATGCCACTGGCGTTACCGGCGCACGCCTCAAGAACAAGCACTCCGGTGAAACACAGGACCTGGATGTCGCCGGTGTCTTCATTGCCATTGGGCACAAGCCCAACACCGACCTCTTCGAAGGTCAGCTGGACATGAGCGGCGGCTATATCCGCATCCGCAGCGGCCTGGAGGGCATGGCAACCGAGACCAGCGTCCCCGGCGTCTTCGCCGCCGGCGATGTGGCTGACCATGTTTACCGTCAGGCGGTAACCTCGGCCGGCTTTGGCTGCATGGCAGCGCTGGACGCCGAGAAATACCTGGACGGCCTCGCCTGATCCGCCCCCATGTCCGCGCTCCCCTGGCTGGACACAAGGTCGCACTGGTTCCCGGATCCTGAAACCGCCCTGGATGAACCGGACGGGCTTCTGGCTATCGGCGGCGACCTGCACCCGGAGCGCCTTATCCAGGCCTACAGCCAGGGGATCTTCCCCTGGTTCTCAGACGACCAGCCGATCCTCTGGTGGTCCCCCAACCCGCGCTGCGTCCTTTTCCCTTCCCGCGTGCACATCGCCCGCAGCCTGCGTCGCCGACTGAACCAGGGGAGCCTGCGCATCACGGTGGACTGCGCCTTTGACGACGTCATCCGTGACTGTGGCGCCCTGCGCGAGGAAGGTACCTGGATAACGAGCGACATGGAAACCGCCTACTGCCACCTCCATGACCTGGGCCATGCCCATTCCTTCGAGGCGTGGAACGTGGACGGCGAACTTGTCGGGGGGCTCTACGGCATCGCCATCGGCCGCTGCTTCTTCGGGGAATCCATGTTCAGCCGGGAACGTGATGCCTCCAAGGTGGTGTTCGTCCACGTTGCCCGCCAGCTTGAACGCTGGGGCTATGCACTGATGGACTGCCAGGTTGAGAACGATCACCTGATGAGTCTGGGCGCGGAACGGATTTCACGTCGGCGCTTTTTGACTATACTCAGGGAGAATGTGGATCAACCCGCCGGCCACGACTGGCGGATGGACTGGTTCTGGGGCCAGGAGTCCAATGCATGAGCAGTCTCAAGACCCTGATTTTCTTTGCAACCCCTGAACACCCCTGCAGCTACCTGACCGACCGTCAGGCAACGACCATGTTCGTTGACCCCAGAGCCGAGGTCGACCGCAACCTCTACACGCAACTCACGGAGCTGGGATTCCGGCGCAGCGGCTCCCATTATTATCGCCCCCACTGCCGGGGCTGCAATGCCTGCATTCCCGTGCGCATACCAGTGGCCCGCTTCCAGCCCGACCGTTCCCAGCGCCGCGTCCGGCGTGATAACCGGGACCTCACGCTGATCCAGACGCCGGTGCGCTTTGACGAGGAAATCTATGACCTCTACGAACGCTACATCGTTGAGCGCCATCACGACGGCGATATGTATCCGCCAAGCCGGGAACAGTTCACCTCCTTCCTGATCGAGGGCAGTATCGACGGCTTCTTCCTCGAAATGCGACGTGAAGGGCGGCTGATCGCGGTGGCGGTGGTGGACGTGCTGGATACCGGTTTTTCGGCCATCTATACGTTCTTTGAACCTGGCGAGGAGAAGCGCAGCCTGGGCACTTTCGCCATCCTGTGGCAGATCCAGGAGGCCCACAGGCGCGGCTTGCCGCACCTCTACCTCGGCTATTGGATCCGCCAGTGCCGCAAGATGAATTACAAGACCCGATTCCGTCCGCTGGAGCAGCTGATCAGCGGGCGCTGGACCGAGCTGGTCACCAGCGACGGCATACTGCATCATTCACAGACCTGATTTGGCAATGAACGCAATTTAAGGCAGAATTGCGCCCCTCTGCCCCGGCGTACGCATTGGTTGTTAATATCGGCCGGGCGCATACCAGCATTTCATCAAAGTACGGAGTAGCAACTGAATGGCAAAGTCCGATGCCGTTGAAATGGAAGGCGTCATTGTCGACACCCTTCCCAACACCATGTTCCGAGTAGAGCTGGAGAATGGGCATACCGTCACGGCCCACATCTCCGGCAAGATGCGCAAGAACTACATCCGCATCCTGACCGGCGACAAGGTCAAGGTCGAGCTCACGCCCTACGACCTGAGTAAGGGCCGGATCACCTATCGCTACCGTTAAAGCGCGACCTGCTCCGGGCAAACGCTTGATGCGCTCGATGGCCTAACATGAAAAAACCCCGGCATCCATCGGATACCGGGGTTTTCCATTACGGACCCGTTGTCACTCAACGGCCTCGGTCGGCTCTTCCGTCTCGAACTCGAACGCCAGGTCGTCATCCTTCACATGGATGGAAACCTCGCCGCCGCCATTCGAGAGGCGCCCGAACAGGATTTCCTCTGCCAGTCCCTTCTTGATCTTGTCCTGGATCAGGCGCCCCATGGGGCGAGCCCCCATATTCTCATCATAGCCGTGCTGCGCCAGCCAGAGCTTGGCCTCGTCGTCCACGTGCAGTACAACCTGCTTCTCGTCGAGCTGGGCCTGGAGCTCCGTCAGGAACTTGTCCACCACGTGCGAAATGATTTCCGGGCTCAGCGAGCGGAACTGAATGATGCCATCCAGGCGGTTCCGGAACTCAGGCGTGAAGGTCTTGTTGATGATCTCCATGCCATCGCTGCTGTGATCCTGATTGGCAAAGCCAATGGAACGCTTGGTGAGCACCTCGGCGCCCGCGTTCGTGGTCATCACCAGAATCACGTGGCGGAAATCCGCCTTGCGGCCGTTATTGTCCGTCAGCGTCCCGTGGTCCATCACCTGCAGCAACAGATTGAACACTTCCGGGTGCGCCTTCTCGATCTCATCGAGCAGCAAAACGCAGTGCGGATGCTTGTTCACGTTCTCGGTGAGCAGCCCCCCCTGGTCGTAGCCCACATAGCCAGGCGGCGCCCCGATCAGGCGTGAGACCGTATGACGCTCCATGTACTCGGACATGTCAAAGCGCACCAGCTCAATGCCCAGCAGGTTGGCCATCTGACGCGTGACTTCGGTCTTGCCCACACCAGTGGGGCCGGCAAACATGAAGGCGCCCTCGGGCTTCTCCGGGGCCTTCAGGCCGGCACGCGCCAGCTTGATGGCCGTGGACAGGGATTCGATCGCCTCGTCCTGGCCAAAGACCGTCATCTTCAGGTCGCGCTCGATGTTGCGCAACACATCCTTGTCCGAACTGGAGACGTTCTTCGGCGGAATGCGCGCAATCGAGGCGACGATATCCTCAATCACGGTCTCATTGATGACCTTGCGGCGTTTCGAAACCGGCAGAAGCTGCTGACGCGCGCCTGCTTCATCAATGACATCAATGGCCTTGTCCGGCAGATGGCGGTCGGTAATATAGCGCCCTGCCAACTCCGCGGCACTGCGCAGCGCCTTGTCCGTGTACTTGAGCTCGTGATGCTTCTCAAAGTGGCTCTTGAGGCCCTTGAGGATCCGATAGCTGTCCTCAACACTCGGCTCGTTCACATCAATCTTCTGGAAGCGCCGGGCGAGCGCACTGTCCTTCTCAAAGATGCCACGGAACTCGGAGAAGGTCGTGGAACCGATGCAGCGCATCTCTCCGGAGCCAAGCATGGGCTTGAGCAGGTTCGACGCATCCATTACGCCCCCCGAAGCCGAGCCGGCCCCGATGATGGTGTGGATCTCATCAATGAACAGGATCGCGTGTTCACGCTTCTTGAGTTCCGCAAGCAACGCCTTGAGGCGCTTCTCGAAATCCCCCCGGTACTTGGTGCCGGCCAGAAGCGCGCCCAGATCCAGTGAGAACACCTCGGCGTTGCGGATCACCTCGGGCACGTCGCCGTCCACGATCTTCTTGGCCAGGCCCTCGGCAATGGCAGTCTTGCCCACACCGGCCTCGCCAACCAGCAGCGGATTGTTCTTGCGCCGGCGCACAAGCGTCTGAACGGTCCGTTCAACTTCATGCTCACGGCCAATCAACGGATCAATATGGCCCTGGCTCGCGCGTTCGTTCAGGTTCTGGGCGTAAGCTTCCAGCGGGTTGGAACTGGTGCCCTCTTCCGCGCTTTCGTCCTGCTGCATTGAATCCGACTCCGAACCGCTCTCTTTCTCGTCCGGCCCAGACACCTTGGAAATGCCATGGGAGATGAAATTGACCACGTCAATGCGCGCGATGTTCTGTTTCTTGAGCACGAACACCGCCTGGCTCTCCTGTTCGCTGAAGATGGCTACCAGCACATTCGCACCGGTCACCTCCTTCTTGCCGGAAGACTGCACATGAAACACGGCCCGCTGCAGCACACGCTGGAACCCGAGTGTTGGCTGGGTCTCGCGCTCACTGTCATTGGAGGGGATCAGCGGCGTCGTGGAATCCACGAAGTCGTTGAGCTCCTCGCGCAGTCGCGGCAGGTCGGCCCCGCAGGCTTTGAGCACCCGCACGGCGGATTCATTGTCGAGCAGTGCCAGCAGCAGGTGCTCCACGGTCATGAATTCATGACGCTTGTCACGCGCGTTACGGAATGCCTCGTTGAGGGTCAGTTCGAGGTCTTTACTGAGCATGGGCCACCCCGATATCAGTCAGCTCGTTCAATCTCACACAGCAGCGGATGATCGTGCTCGGAAGCATATTGATTCACCTGGGCCGCTTTCGTTTCCGCTATATCCCGAGTATAGACGCCACAGACCGCTTTGCCCTGCGTATGCACTGCCAGCATGATCTGTGTCGCCTTTTCCTCCGGCATGGCGAAGAAAGTCATCAGAACCTCCACGACGAAATCCATCGGCGTGTAGTCATCGTTCATCAGCACCACCTTGTACAAGGAGGGGCGCTTAACCTCCGGTTTCTCCGTTTCAACGGCCGTGCCGTCGTCCTGGCCCGGATCTTCCTCGCCACCGTCCTGATTCCATACTAGTAGAGCCTGATCCATCTTTACGAACCTGTCTTCAATCATAATGTGTCGCCATGTACGGATTACAACCCATGCTCTCTCATCATCTGTCCTGATTTTATCACGTTCATCCCACGCGACACCCGCTCGCATGACCACCGATCAGTCCTCAAAACCAGCCTGCGCCCCTTGACTCTGGTGGTTTTTTGGTCAAGAGTTTTTGTAGCGAATTTACAAAGCGTTACATCCAAACACCCGCTGTGACCAGGAGCCATTCCACAAACCGGCTCCTGACGCCAACCGGGCAGTCGGCAGTCAGGGAATCTCTGAAAGCAAGGAGGAGGCAATGCATCAGGGCAAGGTCAAGTGGTTCAACAACGCCAAGGGCTATGGCTTCATCATCGAGGAAGGGGAAAGCGAAGACCTGTTCGTCCACTTCTCCTCCATTCAGATGGAAGGCTACAAGACCCTGAAGGCGGGACAGCGCGTGGAGTTCGAGAAGCAGCCCAGCGCCAAGGGCATCCATGCTGTCAACATCATCCCCCACGAAACACCACCACGACGGAAAGAGAGCCAGGAAAGCCAGAATTCGCAACACGAAACCACTGGCAGCGACGACTCCCAGCATGACCGCTCGCGACAGGAAACGGCCTGATCGGGGCCAACCCCGAACCGCCCCGGGGTACAGGTGCTCCGGGGCCGGTATCCGCAATGGCGGGCGGTGGCAACACTTCCCTTTCGTCGCCCAAAACCCTAGAGTCTGTCCCCGAAGTGTCAGACCGGAGATTGCGCGATGCAATGGAAGCCCAATGCCACCGTTGCCGTTGTGGTGCCGGACGGCGACCGTTTCCTTGTAGTGGAAGAGCACAGCGACGGGGCCGTGGTCATCAACCAGCCTGCGGGCCACATTGAGGAAGATGAGTCCATCTTCGATGCAGCACGGCGCGAAGCGCTTGAGGAAACCGGCTACCCGGTAAACCTCACAGGTTTTCTCGGCCTTTACGTGTTCCGCTCCCCCCACAACGGGATCACCTATCACCGCTACGCCTTCATTGGCGAGGCCGGCCCGCGGGAAACCCATTCCCTGGATGACGGCATCATCGCCGCGCACTGGCTCACAGCGGATGAGCTGCGGGCGCAACAGGACCAGCTGCGCAGCCCACTGGTCACCACCTGCATCCATGACTATCTCAACGGTCGCCGGTTCCCACTGGATCTGATCCGGGAAATTCCGCCACAGTGACGCGCCCGCGCCAATCCCCTACAATGGGCGCCCTATGACTGAAACGCAGAATACCGGCAACGAGACCGCACCCCACGTCATCGTCGGCATGTCCGGCGGTGTTGACTCCTCGGTGGCTGCCCTGCTGCTCAAGCAGCAGGGCTACCACGTGGAAGGGCTGTTCATGAAAAACTGGGACGAAGCGGACGGAACGGAACACTGCACCATCATGGAAGACCTGGCGGATGCCCAGGCGGTTGCCGGACGTATCGGCATGCCACTGTACACCGTCAGCTTTTCCGGCGAGTACTGGGACCGCGTGTTCGAGCACTTCCTGGCTGAATACAGCGCGGGCCGTACGCCCAACCCGGACATCCTGTGCAACAAGGAGATCAAGTTCCGGGCTTTTCTGGATCATGCGGTAACACTCGGGGCCGATTACATCGCCACCGGCCACTACGCACGCCGGCGGATCATCGGCGACGGCAGCCAGGCCCAGCTCCTGCGGGGGCTTGATGCCAACAAGGACCAGAGCTATTTCCTGCATGCGGTGGCCGGTGAACGGCTGGCCCGCACCCTCTTTCCGCTTGGGGACATGGACAAGAGCGAGGTCCGTCGCATTGCGGAGGACGCCGGTCTGGTTACCCATGACAAGAAAGACAGTACCGGCATCTGCTTCATCGGCGAACGCCGTTTCAGCGACTTCCTGAAAACCTATCTGCCGGCACAACCAGGCAATATTGAAACTCCGGATGGTGATGTGATCGGGCGCCATCAGGGCCTGATGTACCACACCATTGGCCAGCGCCAGGGCCTTGGCATCGGAGGGCTTTCCGGTTACAGCACCGACCCCTGGTACGTGGCGGACAAGAACCTGGAGCGCAATGTACTGATTGCTGTTCAGGGCGGCCAGCACCCCCTGCTCTACCGCCAGGGGCTGTACACCTGGCACATCGACTGGGTTACCGGTGAGCCGGAATTGCCGTTGCGGTGCGTCGCCAAGAACCGCTATCGCCAGCCGGACCAGAGCTGCACCCTGGAAGCGACCGGTGATGGGTACCGTGTCCTGTTCGATGAACCCCAGCGGGCGGTAACCCCCGGCCAGTCCGTCGTCTTCTATCAGGGCGATGTCTGCCTCGGAGGCGGGGTTATTGAGCGCACCTTCATGGATGAAGCCGGTTCCCCCGGAGAGTCCATTCCGGTTCAGGGGCAGTCCGCGTGAGCGCCAGTCTCCGTGATCAGA
Source organism: Salicola sp. AFF1 (assembly GCF_056783195.1). Lineage (NCBI taxonomy): Bacteria > Pseudomonadati > Pseudomonadota > Gammaproteobacteria > Oceanospirillales > Halomonadaceae > Salicola > Salicola sp. AFF1. Next base: position 131,815 of record NZ_JBXAYL010000007.1, on the reverse strand, counting down.
CCCTGGCGCTGGCCGGCATTTTCCAGGCCTCCAGCCTTGTGCACCAGACCGCCACCAAAGGCCAGTGCCTTCAGGATCCGCTGGAAACCACCATCCAGTCGCTGTTCCAGACGGACCCCGGCAACACCCTCGACGTCTACGGCGACCTTTACGGTCTGCGCGAGGGCCTGAAGACACTCAGCCGGTGCATGGGTGAACAGCCCGCCGGCCAGGACGCCCAGATCCTGCGCTACAGCCTGAGCCTGGTCCAGCTTGAAGCCCGCCTGAACAAGCAGAAGGACATGATGGACACCATTGGTGAGCGCATCGAACAGGCGCAGCGAAGCGTTGAGCACTTTGGTGCCACCCACCCGAATGTGCTGCGCAACCTGGCCAGCATCTACCAGGACACACTGAGCACCTTCCGGGTCAAAATCAACGTTAACGGTAACCGCCAATACCTTGAAATTGAAGAAAATGCCGCCCGAATCCGTGCCTGCCTTCTGGCCGGAATCCGCTCCGCCGTGCTGTGGCGCCAACTCGGCGGGCGGCGCTGGCAGTTGATTGTCCGCCGTAAGCGTTATGTCGCCATTGCCGACGGCATCCTGCACGACCTGGGCTGAGCGCCTGCCTCCACCCGCACCGCTCGTGTATAATACGCCTTTACCCATTGCACGAGAGGCTCATCCCCATGGATCTGAACGCCCTGACGGCGATTTCACCCGTCGACGGTCGTTATGGCAGCAAAGTGGCGCCGCTTCGGGACATTGTCAGCGAGTACGGACTCATCCGCGCCCGTGTCACCGTGGAGATCCGGTGGCTCCAGCACCTGGCCGCGCAGCCGGATATCCCGGAAGTTCCCGCTTTCTCCCAAGCTGCAACACGCTTCCTGGACGGGGTAGTCTCCGATTTCAGCCTGGCCGATGCTGAAACCATCAAGGCCACGGAGCGCACGACCAACCATGACGTGAAAGCCGTGGAATACTTCATCAAGGAACGCATTGCCTCGGTTCGTGACACCCTGCCCGAGCTGACGGACGTTTCCGAATTTGTCCACTTTGGCTGCACGTCCGAGGACATCAACAACCTCTCCCATGCCCTGATGCTGCGCGAGGCCATGGACACGCAGATGCTGCCGGCCATGGATGAGCTGCTGGAACACCTTCAGGGCATGGCACAGGATCTGGCCGAACAGCCCATGCTGGCACGAACCCATGGCCAGACCGCCTCGCCCACCACCGTTGGCAAGGAACTGGCCAACAGCGCCTACCGCTTGGCCCGCCAGCGCGAGCAGCTGCGCAGCACCGAGCTCATGGGCAAGATGAACGGTGCCGTAGGCAACTACAACGCCCACCTGTGCGCCTACCCTGAAGTGGACTGGGAAGCCGTGAGCCGGCGTTTCGTGGAAGACCTGGGCCTGAGCTGGAACCCCTACACCACCCAGATCGAGCCCCATGACTGCGTGGCTGAGCTCTTCAACGCCCTCAGCCGGTTCAATACGGCGTTGACGGACCTGGACCGGGACCTCTGGGGCTACATCTCGCTTGGTTACTTCAAGCAGCGTACTGTTGCCGGTGAAGTGGGCTCCTCCACCATGCCCCACAAGGTTAATCCCATCGACTTCGAGAACTCCGAGGGCAACCTGGGACTGGCCAACGCCATCCTTGATCACCTGGCGGCCAAGCTGCCCATCTCCCGCTGGCAGCGGGACCTGACCGATTCCACGGTCATGCGCAACCTGGGTGTGGGCCTGGCGCACAGCCTGCTTGCCTGGCAGGCCACCCTGAAAGGGCTCGCCAAGCTTGAGGTGAACCCCCAGCGCCTGGACGAGGACCTCCAGCAGGCCTGGGAGATCCTGGCCGAACCGATCCAGACCCTGATGCGGCGCTACAAGGTCGAAAACCCCTACGAGAAGCTCAAGGAGCTCACCCGTGGTAAGGCCATGACGCCGGAGGTCATCCATGAGTTCATTGACGGTCTGGCTATTCCCGAGGCTGCCCGGGAGCAGCTGCGCAGCCTGACCCCGACACGCTACACCGGTAATGCGGCTGAACAGGCGCACGCGATCCGCGAGCGCTCCCCAAACTGACACTTGAAAACAGCGACCTGAACCCCCTATGTCCGTACTCGGCGAAACCAGCATCGAGACCTTCCTCCAGGACTACTGGCAGAAGAAGCCGCTGATCATCCGCAACGCCTTTCCCGGCATCCAGTCCCCGGTATCCGTGGACGAACTCGCTGGACTGGCCTGCGAGGAGGCCGTCGAATCCCGCCTTGTGTTCGAGGAAGAAAACGGCAAACCCTGGCAGCTTCACAGTGGGCCCTTTGAAGCCTCCTACCTGCAGTCACTGCCGGAAAAGGACTGGACGCTTCTCGTCCAGGGCCTGGACCACTGGGTTCCCGAGGCAGCCGACCTGCTCGACCATTTCCGCTTTATCCCCAATTGGCGGCTGGACGACATTATGGCCAGCTTTGCCCCTGTTGGCGGCAGCGTTGGCCCCCACTTCGACCGCTATGACGTCTTCCTCCTCCAGACCATCGGCCAGCGCCGCTGGAAGCTTGGCGGTGTGCACGACAACAGCTCACCCCGGGTCGAGGGCTCACCACTGCACATCCTCGCGGATTTCGAAACCCAGGAAGAAGCGGTCCTGAACCCGGGCGACATGCTTTACCTGCCTCCTGGTGTGGCGCATTGGGGCATTGCTGAAAACGACTGCATGACGCTATCCGTCGGCTTCCGCACGCCCAGCCACGCGGATGTGGTCACCGGTGTTGCGGACTTTGTGGCGGACAGTCCGGAGCTGGACCGCCAGCTGACAGACCCCGCGCCAGCGAGCCAGGATAATCCAGGCCGCATCAGTGATCGCCAGATCAACGAGTTACGATCCATTCTTGAAAACGCACTCCAGGATCCCGACGCCATTGCAAGCTGGTTCGGGCAGGCCATGACCGAGCCCAAGCACGCGGGCATTGTCGAGCCTCCGGAGGCCCCGATGGATGCCGCAACACTACAGGCACTGGTCAGCGATGGAACCCCGCTTATCTGGAATGAAGGCAGCCGCTTCAGCTTCCATGACCTGCCCGATGAGGGAGGCCGGCTGCTGTTTGTGGACGGCCAGCGCTACCGCCTGACCGGCCAGGCCACCGGCATTGCCGACGTACTCTGCGCCAGCCGTCACCCGGATGTCGACGCACTTAATCGTTTGCTGCAGGACACCGCACTTGCAGAGCTGATGGCTTCACTGGTCAACCAGGGAAGCCTTTATCCCGAGGGCGACGACGAGGAGAGTGACGGAGCATGAGAATCGAAGCGCACCCAGCTGGCGAGCTGCCTGAAGCTGCCATTGCCTTGCGCCGCCAGGTGTTCACCCGTGAACAGCAGGTCCCCGAGGAGCTGGAGTGGGACGAGACCGATGCAGAAGCCGTGCACTACATGGTCCACGATGACAGCGGCGAGCCCATCGCCACGGCACGCCTGTACGAAGCCGCCGACGGCTGGGCGGGCATAGGCCGGATGGCGGTATCCACCGCTGCCCGTGGCCAGGACGTTGGGACTCACCTGCTGAATCGCATGCTGCAGGACGGCCTTGCCAACTGGAACCGCTTTACGCTCAGCGCCCAGGAGGCCGCCGTGGATTTCTATCGCCGGCTGGGATTCTACGTGGTCTCGGAACGATACATGGACGCCGGTATTCCCCACCGACGCATGAACTGCACCGCCCCCTCGTTGGTTACCCGCCAGCAGGCGGAGACCCGGTGCCCCTTCATGCTGGCCTCGGACACCACCAGCTGGCAGCTCAGCGTTAACGGCGACCAGCTGGAAGCGCTGCTCGCCATGACGGAGCAGGCCACCCGCCGGCTCTGGATTTACGACAACCTACTCAGTCACGCCCTCTACGACGACAGCGTACTGGAGCAGGCAGTCTCCCATCTGGCCCGGCGCAGCCGCCACAGCGACATCCGCTTTCTGATCCATGACGACAACCCCCTGGTCAAGCGCCGGCACGGCCTGGTGCAGCTGATGCGCCGTCTGCCCAGTCGTATCGCGTTACGGCTGGTCAATACCAGCTACCCTCATGGTGACCGTCCCGTGATCCTTGTCGACGACAGCGGCGTTATCAGCCGCCACGACTTTGACACTGCGGAAGGTTTTGCCAACGCCTCGGCCCCCCGGCGGGTGCGGCCCTTCGCCGAGGAATTCGAGCGCGCCTGGGAGCACGGACGCAGTTCGGTGGAGCTCCGCGACCTGCCGCTGTGAGGTTCAGCGCTCCGAGGGGTGGGCCGGCTCCGGCCCGGTGGGGACAAAATCCGCCGCAAACGGTTCGAATGCCTGGTTGAGCTCCTCGGCCCCCTCCACGATCCGCTGGCGCAACCATTGGTGATCCGGATTGTGCTGCAGCAGGGGGCTCCAGGCCATTTTCAGTTCAATCGGCGGAATCGGAAAAGGAGGCGCCTTCACCACCAGTGCGGGGTTATCCTTCTGCAACCAGGCCGCCCGACACGGCAGGGTCGCCATCACGTCATGCTGCTCAGCCAGCAGGGTCGCCACCTGGTAATGCCGCGTGAACACCGATATACGGCGCTTGCGCCCCAGCTTACCCAGGGCTTCATCGACCCATCCCAGGCGCTGTACATCCCGGGGGTTAACCCCCACCCCGACCCCAAAGCCGGTTTTGCTGACCCAGATGTGGTTGGCTTCCAGGTAGGTGTCCAGCGTGAAGGGTTCTGTAAGCACCGGGTTCTTGTTGCTCATCAGGCAAGCAAACCAGTCCGTCCAGAGGGTGCGCTGGTGGAAGGACTGTGGGATGGTGTCAAACCGGTTGATGGCCATATCCACCCGCCCCTGCTCCACATCCAGGAAGCTCACGTCCGACGGCGTCAACACGTCCAACGTCACATGCGGGGCAAGCTTGCGGATCAGGCGCAGAACCCGGGGCATGAGGGTTGATTCCGCGTAGTCGCTGGCCATGATGCGGAAAACCCGCTCGCTGGCCCCGGCATTGAAAGAGCCGGTCTTCTGGACCGTCTGCTCCACCTGCCCCAGGATCTCGCGGACCCGTGGCTGCAGCCCCAGCGCCCGCTCCGTGGGACTCATGCCATCACTGGTGCGCACCAGCAGTGGGTCATCGAACAGCTCCCGGAGCCGGCGCAATCCATTGCTCATGGCCGGCTGGGTCAAGCCCAGGTAACTCGCCGCGCGCGTCACACTCTTCTCACGCAGCAGCACATCCAGATACACCAGCAGGTTGAGGTCAATCCGGGATAGATCCATGGCCTCTCCACATTCAGCTTCGCGGCCATTATGCCCTGACCACAACGGGCCCTACCAGCCTGATAAGCCGCTTTATGCGCTCATTCATGCAGTTATCGGGCTTCTGGTATATAATGGAGTTATTCTGGATAACACAGCGTGTGTTGACTATGACCACTATCGCCATCATTGGTGTTCTGGCGCTTTTGCTGATCATCGGCATTGTACTGATCGTTGTCAGCCAGATGCGGGAAAAGGCTCGGGTGGAGCACATGCGCCGCGTCAAAACGCTGGAGGATGGCCACAGCCTGCTTCGTCGCTTTGTGGACGAACTCCCCAACTCCTTTCTGGATACGGGACTGCGCCGCCTTATCCTGCAACGGGCCCTGGAGCTGGCGAGCCAGCTCCGCCAGCTGAATGCGCCGGGGAACCCCCAAGCCCTGGAAGAAACGGACCAGGCGGCCCTGACCGCCCTGGAATCCGGGCAGATTCAGGGTCCGGGTGAATTCCCGATGAATGACCAGCAGCGGGTCAAGGAAATCCGGAATCTGCTCCAGATGCTGTTCCGTTTTGTTGAGCGCCAGAAAAAGGCAGGTCGAATCTCCGGTGACGCCGCCAATCAGCATCTTCAGAACATCCTATTTCTGGTGCATCGCGTCTACGCGGACCTGATGGTCTATCAAGCGCAGGACCACGAACAGGCCCAACGCTACCGCAAGGCGATTCACTGCTATCACCAGGCGGCAAGCGAGCTGGAGAAATCCAAGAAACATCCGGATGCAGCAGAACTGGTCACGAAATACCGCGAACGCATCAAGGAACTCAACCGTCTTGCCGAAGGGGAAGATCCGGAGGCGGATCGGCGTGATGCGGTCATGCCGGACAGCGTGAACCGCGAATGGGAAGAATTCATCCAGGAGGAAGAATCCTGGAAGAAGAAAGCGGATTACGATGACTGACGCCATCGTCCGCAGTCACTGGCAAAGGGATGACAAGGTGTGGATTCAAGGTTCTCACGGCGCCTATCGTTTCGCCTGACCCGCAACGTCGTGCTGTCGGCGCTGACACTCGGGGTTGTGCTGAACCTCGGTGTCGTGACGCTGGACTATTTCAGCGCCCGCTCCAACATGAACAGCGAAATCCGGGCCCTGATGGAAATCAGCCACAGCCCGGCGTCGCAGATCGCCTATAACATTGATACCCGCCTCGCCGAGGAGCTTCTGGACGGGCTTCTGCGTCATCCCGCTATCGTGAATGCCCGCATCGAGACGCCCGAGGGCCGTATCCTGGCGGAACGCAAACGCCGCGCCTCCGAAGGCCCTTACCGTTGGCTGAGCGATACGCTCTTCCAGCCCCGACGGGAATACAGGCAACAACTGCATGTCGCCCAGCTGTCCGACATGGAACTCGGCCACCTCCGCGTGACCATCGACACCTACCCCTTTGGGAGCACCTTCCTTCGGCGCGCTGGCTACACGCTGCTCAGCGGCTTCATCATGAGCCTTGCCCTGGCGGGCCTGTTGCTGGTGATCTTTTACATGATGATCACCAAACCCCTGTTGCGGGTGGTCAGCGGCCTTCAGGATGTTGACTCCGAGAAAGCCGAGAAGGCGCGCCTGCCCACACCCAGGCGTCATGAGAACGACGAGATCGGGCTGTTGGTTCACATCACCAATGAGCACCTGGACACCATCGACAACAGCCTCCAGAAGCAACGTGAAGCAGAAGGCCGTCTCAAGGAGTACAACGAGAAACTGGCCCAGATTGTCGAGGAACGCACCTCCGAGATCCGTGACAAGAACGAAGCCCTGCAACGCTCCAACCGGGCCCTGATCGATGCCCGCGAGGAAGCGCTGGAAACAGCGCGTGCACGAGCTGACTTCCTTGCCAGCATGAGCCACGAGATCCGCACCCCGCTGAATGGACTGCTGGGCATGCTGCGCCTGACCCTTGAAAGCCGGCTCTCCGCCACCCAGCGCGAGCGCATGGAACTGGCCCTCAACGCTGGCGAAAACCTGATTGCCCTGGTTAACGACATCCTGGACATGTCGAAGGTGGAGGCCGGCAAGCTCACCCTTGAGCAGATCAGCGTGGATGCCGGCGCGCTGGCAGAGGAATGCGCATCACTGTTTGCGCAACAGAGCACCCGCAGTGCGGATGTTGAAATCGTCACCCATATTGCCCCGGACATTGCCTCCGCCTATCTAGGTGATCCCACCCGGTTACGCCAGATCATCAACAACCTGATGGGTAATGCCATCAAGTTCACCTCCCATGGGCAGATCACCCTTGGCCTTGAACCGTCCTCTGACGGTATTGAGCTGAGAGTGGCGGATACCGGTATTGGCATGTCCGAAGAAGCCCAAAAGACAATCTTTTCACCCTTCTCCCAGGGGCAGGCGGATACCACGCGACGCTTTGGCGGCACCGGGCTTGGCCTGACCCTGTGCCGGCAGCTGGTGGACCGTATGGGCGGAACCATCGAAGTTCGCTCAAAGGAACAGGAAGGCACCCGGATCACGGTTCGCTTGCCACTCGACACCGACCCGGAGGGACCGGAACGCATTGGCGAGGGCGACTTTGAAGGCATGCGGGTGCTACTGCTCACCGGCCACGACAACCCCCATGTGCCTGCCCTGCAGGATTACCTGCGGTACTGGGGTATCCAGTTGCATCGTGAGGACTCCGTACCGGACGACGCCTCCGGCCTGGACCTGGAGAATCAGGACCTGATCATCCTGGACAGCCGCAACCCTGGGTGGCAGCCGCTGACCGACCAGTCGCAACGCAGCCCGCCCCTGGTGCACCTGGGCACCAATGGCGCGGCCGTGGATCGATCCGAGGTCATCCAGCTGCCATTGGTGCGCCGGCAGCTGGTCAAGACCCTGCGGATCTGCATCGGCCTGACCGCGGCAACAACCGAGTCACACAGCGACGCGCCCGACAGTTCCCAGCCGCTGGACGTGCTTTTGGTTGAGGACAACCAGGTCAACCAGATGGTGGCCAGCGGCATGCTGCGTAAGCTTGGCCATGAGGTCACCATCCGCGAAAACGGTGAACAGGCGCTCGACTACCTGCAGCAATACAGCTGTGACGTGGTACTGATGGACTGCCAGATGCCGGTCATGGACGGCTTTGAAGCCACCCGGCAACTACGCGGTATGGCAGGCCTGGAAACCCTGCCGATCATCGCGGTCACCGCCAATGCCATGGAAGGTGACCGGGAGCAGTGCCTGAACGCAGGTATGAATGACTACCTCACCAAGCCCTACAGCATCGACGCCATGCGCGACGTGCTGGAGCGCTGGGGGGCGAGCGGGGAGGCTCAATCCTCCCGCGACTGAAGGCTCAATGCCGCTGAATTGATGCAGTAGCGCAGTCCGGTAGGCTCCGGTCCATCCGGGAAAACGTGACCCAGATGGGCGTCGCACCGCGCACACAGGGCCTCAGTCCGGACCATGCCAAGCGAACGGTCGCTCCTTTCAGTGACGGCTTCCTGATTCACGGGCTGCCAGTAACTGGGCCACCCAGAGCCGGAATCAAACTTATTGCGGGCATCAAACAGTGATTCACCACAGCAGATGCAGCAGTAGACGCCGTCCTCCTTGCAGTCGTTGTACTCGCCACTGAATGGCCGCTCCGTGCCCCCCTCGCGGGTAACGCGGTAACTTTCCGGGGAAAGGCGCTCAAGCCATTCCTGTTCCGACCGGTTTACTTTCGTCATATCGTAACCCTCCGCTACAATGCCGTGTGCGCCAACTCAGGGGTTTACAATAGAATGCAGCAATTTGAAAAATCCGCCAAGCTTGAGAACGTCTGCTACGACATTCGTGGTCCCGTGCAGCAGGAAGCCCACCGCCTCGAGGAAGAAGGTCATCGCATCCTCAAGCTCAACATCGGCAACCCCGGCGCGTTCGGTCTGGATATTCCCGAGGAGATCCAGCAGGACGTGGTGCACAACCTGCCCAGTGCTCAGGGCTACTGTGATTCCAAGGGGCTGTTCTCCGCCCGCAAGGCGGTGATGCAATACAGCCAGCAGCTGGGCATTCCGGATGTGGACATTGATGACATCTTCATCGGCAACGGAGTGAGCGAGCTCATCGTCATGTCCATGCAGGCGCTGCTCAACACCGGCGATGAGGTGCTGATCCCGGCCCCGGATTACCCGCTGTGGACGGCAGCCACAACGCTGTCCAGTGGCCGCCCTGTCCACTACCGCTGCGACGAACAGCAGGACTGGTATCCCGACATCGACGACATCCGGTCCAAGATCACTTCCCGCACCCGGGCGATCGTGCTGATCAACCCCAACAATCCCACCGGTGCGGTCTATTCAGCGGATCTGCTGGAACAGGTCATCCGGCTGGCACGCGAGCACGATCTGGTCGTGCTCGCCGATGAGATCTACGACAAGATCCTGTACGACGGCAACCGCCACATCCCCGCCGCCTCACTGGCGGACGACATCCTGTTCTTTACCTACGGCGGGTTGTCCAAGAACTACCGCGCCGCCGGCTACCGGGCCGGATGGATGATCATCAGCGGCGCCAAGCACCGGGCCGAAGGCCTGATCGAGGGCATCAAGATGCTGACCTCGATGCGACTGTGCTCCAATGTGCCGGGCCAGACGGCGATCCAGACCTCTCTGGGCGGCTACCAGTCCATTGATGACCTGGTGGTCTCTGGCGGCCGCCTCTGCGAGCAGCGGGACCTGGCCTGGAAGATGCTGAACGACATCCCGGGCGTCAGCTGCGTCAAGCCTTCGGGGGCGCTGTATCTGTTCCCGCGCCTGGATCCGGATGTCTATCCCATCAAGGACGACGAAAAGATGGTGTACGACCTGCTCCGGCAGGAACAGATGCTGCTGGTGCACGGCTCGGCCTTCAACCTTCAGGATACGCAGCACTTCCGTGTGGTGTTCCTGCCAAGGGTGGATATGCTGGAGGATGCCATCGGCCGCCTTGGCCGTTTCCTCGAGCACTACCGGCAGGACTGACGGAGGTACGTCCATGGCGGATCTCCACATTGAGGATTTCTACCGCGACACAGCGGCGATCCTCATTCACCTCTACAACCGGTTCCCGCGCAAGGGGGCGGTCTTCGTGGAGGACATCGCCGGCGAGGACGAGCCTGATGAGTTCGGCCTGCACAGCAGGCGCCACATGGCCTGTTTCGGCACCATGCTATGGTTGGCGGAGGAAGGGTTGCTGCGCTATGAGTCCGTGATCAGCCAGGATGCCGTCGACCAGGCCGTGCTCACGGCTGAGGGGTTCAACCGGCTCGCCACCCAGTATCCAGAAGGCGAGACGGCTGGCGGCAGCGGCCTGATCCGGGAGGCTGCCCTGGCCGTGAACCGGATCCGTGAATGCATGAAAAACGGCACCTCAACGGAGCTGTCTGAAACCGTGCACCGTTTTCTCTTCAATCCCCCCAACCAAGCCTGACAAGCCTGAAAGGTCATCCGGATCGCGGCATTCCCGCTTGAATACGGCCGCGGAAACCTCCATATAGAGGGCTGCATAACCGCATGCTGATCCGGGAGAAACCTCATGAGAATACTGCTTCTGCTTGCCACCAACCTGGCGGTCGTCATCCTGGCCAGCGTGACACTGCGCCTGCTGGGGTTCGACAGCTATTTCGAGCAACAGGGGCTGAACTTCACCGCACTGCTCATTTTCGCAGCGGTCATTGGCTTCGGCGGCTCATTCGTATCGCTGTTCCTTTCAAAATGGCTCGCCAAGAAATCGACCCGGGCGCGCATCATCGAGCACCCTTCCAACCCGGCGGAACAATGGCTGGTTGAGACCGTCCAACAGATTGCCCGGGAAGCCGGGGTCGAGACCCCGGAAATCGCCATCTTTCCAGCTCAGCAGTCCAATGCCTTTGCCACCGGCTGGAACCGGAACGCGGCTCTGGTGGCCGTTAGCGAGGGCATGCTGCAACGCTTCAACAAGGATGAGATCCGCGCGGTTCTGGCCCATGAGATGGGCCACGTGGCTAACGGTGATATGGTGACCCTCACCCTGATCCAGGGGGTGGTGAATACGTTTGTGATCTTTCTCGCCCGCGTCGTGGGCTCCTTCGTGGACCGCGCGGTGTTCAAGAACGAAGGGGGGCACGGCATCGGGTTTATTCTGGTTACCATTGCCGCCGAGATTATCCTGGGCATCCTGGCCAGCACCATCGTGTTCTGGTTCTCACGCCGCCGCGAGTTCCGCGCGGATGCCGCCGGTGCCCGTTGGGGCAGCAACGAGGCAATGATTTCGGCCCTTCAGCGGCTCAAGCGCGAGACCGAGCTGCCTGATGAAATGCCGGACAGCATGCAGGCCTTCGGCATCACCAGTGGCATGCGCTCCGGGCTGCAGAAGCTGTTTGCCAGCCATCCACCTCTGGACGAGCGCATTGAGGCGTTACGCAACCGCACCCATCAGTAAGCGACCGTAAAGCCGGCAGCCTCGAGCTGCCGGCCCAGCGCGGGATCCCCTCCCGAGCTCAGATGGTGGAACGCGAACTCCCGCCGGACGGGGTACTCTTTTCTCAGACGGTCAAACGCACTGGCTCTCTCGGCTGGAGCACCGGCTAATTCCGCCTGCAACTGCCGGGCGTCCCGGCGTGGGTCATAAGCGCTCAACAACGTCGCTTCCAGATCCGTCTCAAGAGGCGCCAGCTTGGTCGCCTCGGGTACCAGAGACTCAAGCGACGGTACTGCCCCAACCCCCAACCACTCGCACAGGGCCCGGGCCAGCATGACACTGCCCCTGAGCTTGCCTTCCAGGCTATAGCCAGCAATATGCGGCGTCGCAATGCGTGCCCTAGCCGCAAGGCGGGGGTCAATGAGGGGCTCCCCTTCCCATACATCCAGCGCCGTCCAGGGGCCCCCGTCACTGGCTTCCAGCCTTGTGAGCAGAGCAGCGTTATCCACGACCGCGCCACGGCCGGCGCTGACCAGCACCTGATCACCACTCAACGCCTGGATCGCCGAGGCATCAAGCAGGTGCTCGGTGGGCCAGCGTCCGGTTCGCACCAGTGGCGCGTGCAGGGCAATGCGATCACACGCCAGCACCTCGTCGATAGAGGCCAATCCCGCGACGCCCTCGTCCGCCAGCGGCGGATCACTAACGCGGGTGTCTACGCCAAGCGCCCGCAGGCGCCGGTGAACCCGGCTGCCCACGTTACCAAAACCAACAATGCCCACGGAGCCATCCAGCAGGCACCGCTCCTGCTCGCGCGCGGCCAGCGCCAAGACCGCCAGCACATAATCCGCCACCGCCTCGGCATTGCACCCCGGCGCCGAAGACCAGCCAATCCCTGCACGTTCCAGCCATTCGGTATCCAGGTGGTCCGTGCCAATGGTTGCCGTCCCCACCCAGCGCACCGGTGTTCCAGCCAACAGGCTCTGGTCAACACGGGTGACGGACCGCACGAGAAGGATATCCGCCTCCAGGAGATCCGATTGGCGGATAGCCCGCCCCGCCAGAGTCCGGACGTCCCCGAAATCACCAAAGCAACGCGTCAGCGCGGGAATATTGTCGTCCGCAACAATGCGCAGGCGGGTCATCCGGCCGTGTCTTCTTTCCGTGACTGGTTGCTCTTGCGGTTTCTCCGGTTTCCGCCCTGCCCTTGACCAGAAGCGCCCTTACTACTGCTGTTTGTGCCTTCCGGTTCCGGCAAAGCCACCATCAATGGGTCCGGTGGGCGCACGAACGTCAGGGACTGGCCCAGGTAGCTCTCCAGATCCGGGAGCACGAAGCTGTCATCTTCCCCGGCCAGGGTCACTGAGGTGCCGAAGGCGCCGGCCCTGCCCGTGCGCCCGATCCGGTGGACGTAATCCTCCGGATTGTCCGGCAGGTTGTAGTTGAACACGTGGGAAACATCTTCCACATGGATACCACGTGCCGCGACATCGGTCGCCACCAGTACCTGGATATCGCCTTCCTTGAACCGGTTGAGCGTGCTGATGCGCTTGTTCTGCGGGATCTCCCCGGACAGCAGCGCCGAGCGCACACCATGACGGCGCAGCTTGTCCTCCAGCTCCCGCGTCTGGTCACGCCGGTTGGCGAACACAATGGCCCGGCTGACTTCGTCACGCTTGAGGTAGTTGACCAGCACCATCTCCTTGTCCGAATCACTCACTGTGAAGAACAGTTGTTCAACACGTTCGGCGGCCTTGGTTTCCGGTTCGATCTCGATGAACTCCGCACCCTCACTCCACATGGCCGCAAGATTGAGGACATCCTGGTTGAAGGTTGCGCTGAACAGAACGGTCTGGCGCTGGGATTTCGGCGTACAGTGCCGGATGATCTTCTTCACATCCGGGATGAAGCCCATATCAAGCATCCGGTCGGCCTCATCCAGAATCAGCACCTCAACCTGGTCCAGGAACAGGTCCTTGCTGCCGAGGAAATCCAGAAGCCGACCGGGCGTGGCCACCAGGATATCAATGGCTTCATTACGCACCTGTTTGCGCTGGCGCTCGTAATTCATCCCTCCGACAGTCGTCACCACGTTATGGCCACTGTGGCGTGTCAGTCCTTCCGCATCCCGGGCGATCTGCATTGCCAGCTCGCGCGTGGGTGCCAGCGCCAGGACCCTGGGCTCACTGGCGTAACGTTGCTCGAAGGGAATCGGATTTTCCAGCAGACGCTGGATCGCACTGATCAGAAAGGCAGCGGTCTTACCGGTCCCGGTCTGGGCCTGACCAATGAGATCCAGTCCTTTCAGGGTCTTCGGCAGTGCCTCACCCTGGATCCCGGTGCAGTGCTCAAAGCCAAGTTCATCAATGGCACTCTGGAGCCGCTGGTCCAGACTGAAATCCCGGAACCTGGGCTGCTCTGGGGGTTCCGCTTCCTGACCTGACGCCTCTGGCTCTGCGTGCGCCGGTGTGTCAGCCTGATCGTTCATTGCACCTCCTCTGATCCGGTCAGTTGGGCCCGCGTGAAAGCGTACTCCTGAAAATGGCGTTCGGTGCCATACCACGCCCGCAATGCCTCAAGGAACCGGGCGGCTCTCGGCGGCATGGCCCCGCTCAGGCAACGCCTCACCTCGGCATGAACGTGTTCGGCAAAGCGTTCCCGCTGTCCGGGCACTTCACCCGCCAGGTTGTCCATACTCACGTGGAACCGGCGCCCGGCAGCCACGCTGAACAACCACTCCAGCGCCTGGGGCCTGGCCTCAACCCGCTCGAACTGGTGCTGGCGGTCCGCATCCCGGCCATCAGGCTCATACCAGTAGCCGTAATCGTAGAGCTGGCGCCGACGTTGGCCAGCGATGCACCAGTGACTGACTTCATGCAAGGCACTGGCATAGAAGCCATGGGCGAATACTATCCGATTCCACCGGCACTCGCCATCAGCCGGCAGATACTCAGGCTCATCACCACCAGGCACCAGTATGGTGGCATGAGTGGGTTGGAAAAGGCCGTTGAACAGCCGTACGACGTCCGCGTAGGCATCCGGTTGAGGTTGAGCTGTTATCATGGCGCCAGTCTAGGGATTGTGCCGCAACCTTCAAGCGTTCGTTATAATAGTGCCATCAGCCCATTCCGGATCCATAGGAGTTATCATCATCCTGACACGTCTTCTGATCCTGCTGTTCGCTCTTGCCGGCCCTGCTGCCGCCCAGTCGCCGTTCTCGGACGGCAACGGCGGTGATTTCCCGCCCGTCGAGGAGGCTTTCCCTTTCAGTGCCTGGGTGGATGACGGGGAGCTTGTTCTGGACTGGAAGGTGACCCCCGAATTCTACCTTTACGAGAACCGCATCAGTATCCAGACCGAACCGGCGAATGCTCTGTCTCTCCCTCCCCGGTTCAGCATCGACAGTACCATCAAGGATGATCCCTATTTCGGTAAAACGCCGGTTTTCTACGAAGACGTGAGTGCGACGCTGGCCCCTGCCAATGATTATGACGGTGGCGCCATCCGGGTTACCGTGGAATGGCAGGGGTGCGCCGAGGCCGGGCTGTGCTACACCCCCCAGACCGAGACCCTGCGCTACAAGCCGGCTGACGGCAGTGTCATGTACCCGGCCCCCACGGATAAAACAGCTGACACGCCTGACACAACCTCAGCGCAAGCGGACACCAGTGGTGAGTCCGGCTCAACCGGCGATGAAGACCGCTGGCGGGGCGACAGCCTGACAACACTGCTGAACAGCGATTCGCTGCTTTGGGCCACACTGGTTTTCTACGGTCTGGGCCTCGGACTGACCTTTACCCCCTGTGTGCTGCCCATGATTCCCATCATTTCAGCGATTGTCTCAGGCCAGCGCCAGCTGGGAACGCTCCAGGCATTCTACCTGTCCGTGACCTATGTACTCGGCATGGCCATCACCTACACAGCTGCCGGCGTACTCGTGGGTCTGCTCGGCGCCTCCTTCAATCTACAAGCGCACCTGCAGGCCCCCTGGGTCCTTGCGCTTTTTGCCGCGCTGTTTGTACTGCTTGCCCTGGCCATGTTCGGTCTCTTCGAGATCCGCCTGCCGGAGAAGCTCACCAACCGGCTCACACGCCAGAGCGAGCGCCTCAGCGGTGGTAATGTAGCGGGCGTTGCCAGCATTGGCGCGCTGTCCGCGTTGATTGTCTCCCCCTGTGTCACCGCGCCCCTTGCCGGGGCACTGGTGTACCTTAGCGCCACCCAGGACGCCCTCCAGGGCGGTCTGGCGCTGTTTGCCCTGGCGCTTGGCATGGGAACACCGCTGGTCATTGTGGGGACGGGCGGGCGGCGCTTCATGCCCCACCCGGGCCCCTGGATGAACCGCATCAAGGCAGCCTTTGGCATCCTGATGCTGGCGGTGGCCATCTGGCTTCTGGAGCGGGTGATTCCGGGGCCGGTGGTCCTGGCCCTCTGGGCTGTGCTGTTGGCGGTTACCGGGGTCCAGCTTGGCGCTTTCGAACCGCTCGGCGAGGGCTGGCCACGCACCCGCAAGGGCTTTGGCCTGGTGCTGGTACTGATGGCCGCCATGCTCCTGGCCGGGGCCATGGCCGGAGCCAGCGACCCATTACGCCCGCTGTCGCCATTCCAGGCCCAAGCCGGACGTACAGCTTCCGATCTTCCTGCCGAGCCGTTTGAGCGCCTTGATGATGCCCGGCGCGTTCAAACCCGCCTTGAGCAGGCTGCCGAGGCAGGCAATCCTGTGATTCTTGATTTCTACGCGGATTGGTGCATCAGCTGCAAGGTCATGGAACGGCGGGTCTTCGACACCCGCCCGGTGCTTGAGGCCATGAGTGGCTTTGAACGCCTCCAGGTGGACGTAACCGATAATACCGCGGCCGACCAGGCGCTGCTGGAGCGTTTCAACCTCTTCGGCCCGCCCACACTGCTGTTCTTCAACAGTGACGGACAAGAACTCAAGCAGGCACGCATCCTGGGTGAAATGGACCAGGACGCCTTCCTTGAGCATCTTGATCGGGTCCGTCGGCAACTCGACAGCTGACGTGGCTGGTTCCGGTCTGCGCTCCAACCTGCACCGCGGTGCCGCCTGTGTTCTCGCTGGTGAACTCCTGCTTGCGCTGATGGGAGCCCAGGTCAAGGCGCTGGCCCCGGAACTGAGCAGTGCCATGCTGGTGTTTGGTCGCAACGCGCTGGGCCTGGCCATCATCCTGCCAATCATGCTCTGGCGCCAGGGACCGGACTGCTTGCGCACCACCAATCTACGCTTTCATTTGGTCCGGGGTGTGGTTGGCGTATCAGCCATGTATTGCTATTTCTTCAGCCTGGGCGGGCTGGCGTTGACCGATGCTGTGCTGCTCAAGCTGACGGGGCCTTTCTTTATCCCGCTCATCGCCCTGTTCTGGCTGGATGAACGCACCTCGCCCTGGGCCCTGATGACCATTGCACTGGGCTTCTGCGGCGTCGTGGTTCTATTGCAGCCCGGCCAGGCGGGCCTGGAAGACGTGCTCTTTGTGGCGGCAGGGGTATCCGGGGCAGTACTTGGCGCCACGGCCAAGGTCACAATCCGGCGGATGGGCACCCGCGAGCCCAGCGCGCGCATCGTGGTCTATTTCGCCATTGTGGCCACAACCGTGTCAGCACCGGCCGCCGTGCTCAACTGGCAGTGGCCAACCCTCTGGCAGAGCCTGGGGCTTCTGTCCATTGCCTCGTGCGCCACGGCGGCGCAGATGCTGATCACCACCGCCTACCGCATCGCGCCCGCGGGCCGGATCGGCCAGTTCACCTACTCCTCGGTGGTCTTCGCCGCGCTTCTGGGCTGGTTGATCTGGTCGGAGCCGTTCACCCTCAACCAGGCCATTGGGTGCGTTTTTATTGTGGGGGCGGGGCTTCTGAACATGCGCCGCTGACCAGGGCTCAGACCGTGCGCTCGATCCAGTAGATGTAATGCGCCTGATCCACCTCCTCCTCCAGGAGGTGGTGGCCCAGGAATTGGCAGAAGCGCGGGATGTCGCGCTGGGTCGAGGGATCCGTGGCAATGACGCGCAGCACCCCACTGACCGGCACATCCGCAATCCGGTTGTGAAGCATCATGACCGGCTCGGGACAGACCAGACCAGTCGCATCAAGCGTTGCATCGTATTCCCGGGTCAATGGCGGAACCTCCCTACACGCGCTTGCAGAATTTTCTGCCAGAATGGGAGATAGGATACCACATTCAGAGGTAACCGCATGAAAGAGAGGGATACTTACGGGAGATCCGAGCCATGATCCGTGTCATCATCGAACGCCACATCGCCGAATCGATGGAAACCACCTATGACGAACTGGCCCGTCAGGCGCTGCGCAACGCCATCGACATTCCCGGATTCATATCCGGCGAATCGCTCAAGGACGATCACAATCCCCGGCACCGGGTCATCCTGTCAAGCTGGCGCTCAGCAGCGGACTGGTACCGCTGGTATGGCTCAGAAGAGCGGCGGGAGAAGATCAACCAGATCCGGCCGCTGCTTGAGGACGATGAGCGCGTCACCGTACTGGAATACACAGTCCCTACCGGGAACGTCTGACAGGCACCACACAACAGGTGATTTCTTCCCGGTCATGATACAGGTGAGCGGCCCTGATGGTCAGGTCCGCGCCACTGGCCTCAATGCGTTCCGCCAGGCGGGACCGGTAATCCTGCCAGCTGGCCCAGCGCTGCTTCATGGGCAGCTTGAGGTTGAAGATGGCCATCCGGCACCAGCCATTCTCAAGCCACTCCCCCATTAGCGACACAACCCGGGCAGGCTGATCCACAATATCGCAGACCAACCAGTCCACGGGATGGGGGGGTTGCCAACCAAACGCATCCTCAGCCCTGTGGGTCACCAGCGCCGAGGCCATCAATGCCTCATCCATGGGGCCATTGTCCACCGCCGTCACGGCCAGCCCCCGCTGCACCAGCTGCCAGGTCCAGCCTCCCGGCGCGGCGCCCAGATCCACGGCGGTCATACCGTGGCGCAGCAGGCGCTCGCGTTCATTGGCACTGAAAAACCGGTGTAGGGCTTCCTCCAGCTTCAGGGTTGAACGGCTGGGCGCAGTGCCCGGCATCCGCAGCCGGGGAACCCCCTCATGAAAGTCGGATGACAGCGCCGGATCGCGCCGGGCCAGCAGGGCACGGCTGAAATCGGGAAGCAGGACCTCAAGTCCTGGGGCGGCGGGATCTGTTTCGGGGCTTTCATGCAGGATGCCGGCGCCGCGCAGCGCCCTGGCCAAGGGGTTGGTCCACTTACGGGCAAATCGCGGCAATGCGTCTGCCGTATCCGCGAGCGGAACATGTACGTCGACACGGGCAAAGGGGCCAGCCTCACCGAGATCGCGCAGCCGTTCAAGAACCGCACCCACGCGGTCTTCCCCGGGTAGCGGGTCGATGGTTCCAATACCGATATACCAGTCCCGGACAAAGACCAGATCGGCCAGCGCCAGCGAGCGCATAACGTCTTCCGCCGCCTGCCCGGGCAGCTCAAAACGAACCCAACCAGCCGCCTCCGGCACGAAGAAACCATAACCTCCGCTTTCAGCAGCCCGTGCCACCAGCTCCTGCCCAGCGTCCGCCTCAAAGCCCGGGCGACAAAGCGCCCAGATCACGCCCGTATCCGTCATCGCTCACCTGTCTCCACTGCTTGCACAAAGCGCCTCGCCTGATCCGCAACCGTGGCGAGAAGCTGGTCCGGATCCAGCCCGCTACGCCGCGTGGGGAGAAGTTCATGGTCACCATCAGCAACCCACTCAACATGTACCGGTCCCGGGAACGGCATCCGCGCCGCCACCTCGTTCCGCCGGCCAAACGGATCCCGCTCGCCCTGGGCGATCCACAGAGGCCGCCGCAGCGCCGGAAAATGATCGGTCCGCCACTGCTGTGGTTTCCGTGGCCGATGAAACGGGTACCCGAAAACCAGGGCCCCGGCTGCCGCGTCGGGTTGATGCTCAGCACTCAACAGCATGGAGGCCATCCGCCCACCCAGCGACCGTCCCCCGATCCAGACCGGCCCGGCTTCCGGCTCTTCAGAACGGACCTGCTCAATCGCATCCAGCCAGGCCTGTAAAAGCACCGGTGGCCGATCCGGTGGCCGGCGCTTGCCCGTGGTACGACGCTCTTTCATGAACGGAAGTTCAAACCGCCTTACACGGAAGCCAGCAAACGCAAGCGCCTGCGCCAGACGCGCCATGGGCCCGGAGTCCATGGGCGCCCCGGATCCATGGGCCAGAACCAGCACCGGCCCCTGCTCGCCGTCATATAATATAGTCAATGGGTCTACCGCATTAATATTTTGATATATATCATTGAGCGCAAGCGCCGGTTTGCCTAACCTGCGCCTACCCTCCAAACAAGTCCCGGAAGAGCCGAACATGGAAACACAGACAGCCGCGGAAACCTACAACTACCGAGTGGTCAGGCAGTTTGCCATAGCCGCTGTGGTATGGGGGATCATTGGTATGGGTCTGGGCGTCTTCATAGCCGCCCAGATGTTCCTTCCCCAATTGAACTTTGACCTGCCCTGGACAAGCTTCGGGCGTCTACGACCGCTGCATACCAATGCGGTTATTTTCGCCTTCGCGGGCAGTGCCCTGTTTGCCACCTCCTACTACGTGGTGCAGCGCACTTCCCAGGCCCGGGTCATCTCAGACGAAGCCGCCGCCTTCACATTCTGGGGCTGGCAGGCCGTGATCGTGCTGGTGGCCATCACGCTGCCGCTGGGCTACACCACCACGAAGGAGTACGCCGAACCCGAGTGGCCGATCAACATCCTGATTGCCATCGTCTGGTTGACCTATGCATACGTCTTCTTCGGCACCATCGTCCGGCGCCGGGTCAAGCACATCTATGTGGCCAACTGGTTCTATGGCGCCTTCATCATCACCATCGCCATCCTGCACGTGGTGAACAACCTTGCCATTCCGGTGGGATGGCTTGAGTCCTACTCGATCTTCCCCGGCACCGTGGATGCGATGGTCCAGTGGTGGTATGGCCATAACGCCGTTGGCTTCTTCCTGACCGCAGGCTTCCTGGGCATGATGTACTACTTTGTGCCCAAGCAGGCTAACCGGCCCATCTACTCCTACCGGCTGTCGATCGTGCACTTCTGGGCGCTGATCGCCACCTATGTCTGGGCCGGCGGCCACCACCTGCACTACAGCCCACTGCCGGAATGGGCCCAGACCGCGTCCATGATCATGTCACTGATCCTGCTGGCGCCAAGCTGGGGCGGTATGATCAACGGCATCATGACCCTGTCCGGCGCCTGGTATAAGCTGCGTACGGACCCCATCCTGCGCTTCCTGATCGTCGCCGTGTCCTTCTATGGCATGGCAACCTTTGAAGGCCCCCTGATGTCCATCCGGACCGTCAACGCCCTGTCCCACAGCACGGACTGGACCGTCGGACACGTGCACTCCGGTGCTCTGGGCTGGGTGGCCATGATCAGCTTTGGCGCGCTCTATCACCTGTTCCCGCGCCTTTACGGTCTCAAGTCCATGTTCAGCATCCCGCTGATCAACCTGCACTTCTGGCTCGCCACCATCGGCGTGGTGCTCTACACCGTCTCCATGTGGATCAACGGTCTGCTGCAGGGGCTGATGTGGCGCGCCGTGAACGAGGACGGCACTCTCACATACACGTTCGTGGAAGCGCTTGAGGCCAGTTACCCCGGCTATGTGGTGCGCTTCATCGGTGGCGGCTTCTTCCTGGCCGGGGTGCTGGTTATGGCCTACAACGTGTGGCGGACCGTGGGCCAGAGTGAAACCGGCGCCCTCGACAATTCCACTGACGCAGTCCAGGGAGCGAAGGCATGAACCACGAAAAGGTTGAGAAACATCTGGGACTCATGGTGGGGCTGATCATTCTGGTGGTCAGCCTCGGGGGGCTCGCCGAAATTGTCCCCCTGTTCTTCGACGCGGAAGTCAACGAGCCGGTAGAAGGTCTTGAACCGCTGAGCGCGGTGGAACTGGAAGGCCGTGACATCTACATTCGCGAGGGCTGCCACGTCTGCCATACGCAGAAGGTGCGCCCCTTCCGTTCGGAAACCGAGCGCTATGGCCACTATTCCGTGGCGGGCGAGCACGTCTACGACCACCCCTTCATGTGGGGCTCCAAGCGTACCGGACCGGACCTGGCCCGCGTGGGCGGTCGCTATTCCGACGCCTGGCATCGCCTCCACCTCTACGATCCGCGGATGGTGGTGCCGGAATCCAACATGCCGGCTTACCCCTGGCTGTTCGAGCAGAAGGTGGACCCCACCCAGACGGCCACCAAGATGCGCGCCCTGCGCACACTGGGCGTCCCCTACACGGATGAACAGATTGCTAACGCCGAGGAAAACGTACGGGGTACATTCGAAATCCAGGCTCTGATCGCGTACCTGCAACAGCTGGGTACCGCGATTCCGGAACAGAGGTGACACCATGGCTTGGGAGACACTGCTCAGTCACTTCAAGGGAGTTCACCAACTTCTGATGATCGCCATTTTCGCGGCGATCTGCATCTGGGCATTCAGCCCTTCCCGGCGCCGGGAAAACGAACAGGCCGCGCACCTGGTTTTCGAAGACGAGGACATGGAAGCGCGCACCATCGAACAGCAACGGAGAGACAACCACAATGAGTAGTTTCTGGAGCCTATGGATCAGTGCACTGATCCTCATCGTGGTCCTTGGGTGCTGGTGGCTCCTCTGGATCGTGCGGCGCAGTCAGCCTACCGACAAGGTCGAGAACCGAAGCGTCGGACATGAAGTGGACGGCATCGAGGAGCTGGACAACCCACTTCCCAAGTGGTGGTGCTGGATGTTTGTCGGCCTCATCCTGTTTTCCCTGCTGTACCTGGTGCTCTATCCCGGTCTGGGCAACTACCAGGGGGCCCTGGGCTGGAGCCAGACCCAGGCCTGGGAACAGCAAATGCAGGAGGCTCAGGAGAAATACGGCCCACTGTTCGCCAAGTATGCTGAAACCAAGGTACCGGAGCTTGCCCACAACCGGGAGGCCATGCAGGCGGCACAACGGTTGTTCTCAAACAACTGCGCCAATTGCCACGGCTCGGCCGGTCGGGGTGGCTACGGCTTCCCCAACCTCACCGATGGCAACTGGATCTGGGGCGGTAGCGTGGATGCCATCAAGCACACGCTGACCAATGGCCGGGAGGCCAACATGCCGGCGCGTGGCATCAATCCGAACCTGAGCAATGAGCAGCTGGCAGACATCACGGAATACGTGCTGTCGCTCAACGACCGGGACGACGTGGACTCGCAAGCGGCGAAACGCGGCAAGCCGCTGTTCGCCCAGGCCTGTACCACCTGCCACGGCCAGAATGCCAAAGGCAACCAGAGTATGGGGGCCCCCAACCTGACCAACGACATCTGGCTCTACGGTGGCGACCGCGATACCATCATGGAGACACTCCAGTATGGTCGCCAGGGCCACATGCCGGCTCAAACGCAGCTCACGGAAGACCAAATCCATCTGCTGGCCGCGTATGTCTTCCGGATCTCGGGTCAGCACCGTGATGAAGATGCAGAATGAACGATATCCCCGTTCGCCAGGTTGACGCCGGTCCTAACCCGGACCGGATCTACGTCCGCAGCACGACAGGCTTCTACCAGAAACTGCGGACGGTTACGCTCTGGACCCTCATGGGGCTGTACTTCGCCGTCGGCTGGATCCATGCCAATGGACGGCCCCTGGTCCATTTCGACCTGCCGGAACGCCAGTTCCATCTCCTGGGGGCCACCTTCTGGCCCCAGGACTTCTTCATTCTCACCCTGCTGCTGATTATTGCAGCCTTCGGGCTTTTCTTCGTCACCACTCTGTTTGGACGGGTGTGGTGTGGTTACACCTGCCCCCAGACCGCCTGGACCTTTATCTTCATGTGGCTGGAGGAAAAGGTGGAAGGCAGCCGCAATAAGCGGATGAAGCTGGACAGCAAGGGATCGCTCAGCCAGTGGCTACCGCGCAAGGTCATCAAGCACACTCTCTGGCTGGGTGTTGCCTTCTGGACAGGCGTGACCTTTGTCGGCTACTTCTACCCCATCCGGGAACTGGTGCCGGATCTTGCCACCTTTGACGTCAGCACCGGCTGGGCCCCGTTCTGGATTGGTTTCTTCTCGGTAGCCACCTACCTCAATGCCGGCTGGATGCGCGAAAAGGTCTGTCTTTACGTCTGCCCCTATGCGCGCTTCCAGAGCGTGATGTTTTCTCCGGATACCCGCACCGTGACCTATGACGCCAACCGGGGCGAGCCACGGGGGCCAAGGCGCAAGAACACCGACCCCGCCGAGGCTGGCCTGGGTGATTGCATTGACTGCAACATCTGCGTCCAGGTGTGCCCAACCGGTATCGACATCCGCAACGGGATGCAATACGAGTGCCTTGACTGCGGGCTCTGCGTGGATGCCTGCAACCAGGTTATGGACAAGATGGGCTATGAGCGCGGACTCATCCGCTATACCACAGAGCGGGAACTTGAAGGCACGCCCAAGCGCCGTTTTCAACCGCGAACCCTGGGGTACGGCATCGCCATGGCATTGCTGCTCGGCACCATGGCAACCCTGCTGATGCAACGCGATACCCTGAGCATCGAAGTCACGCGCGGCCGGGGCGGCCTTTACCAGACCGGCCCCAATGCCACCATTGAGAATTCGTACACACTGAAGCTTTCCAACCGCACCAATGAAAAGCGGGATCTCAGCGTGCAGGTTGCCGGACCTGAGGGCACCTACCTGCTTGAGCCCATCGAGCTGGAACTGGCCCCGCTGGATTCGCGTGAGCTGCCAGCGGTAGTCCGAATTCCGCGCAATGAGCTCGAAGGAATGAGCACCCCTGTGCGCTTTGAAGTCACTGCCCAAGGGTCGGAAGCCTCCAACAGTGCCCAGACCGCCTTCATAGGCCCAAGATCCTGAAACGACCGGATGCACCATGACCGATAACGACACCAACCGCCCCTGGTACCGGGAACCCTGGCCCTGGGTTCTCATCGCGATTCCCGGCGTCACCATCCTCTGGAGCGTCTTCCTCATCCTGTTCTCCTTTGAACAGCATGTATCGATGGTCGAGGACGACTATTACGACAAGGGGATGGGCATTAACCGGGAGCTGTCCCGCGATATCAAGGCCGCCGACCTCGGTTTGAGTGCCCGTGTCACCTTTACCGACGAACAACGGCTGAATGTTGTGCTGGAATCCCCCAAACGCCGAAACTGGGAGAGCCTCCAGGTGGGACTCTCCCATGCCACGATCGGGGGCCATGACCAGACCGTGACGGCCAGCCGGGTGGGCAAAGGCCGCTATCGTGCCCGCATTGAGCCCTTGACCGACGCACGCTGGTACATCGATATCCGCAATCCAGGCAATGACTGGCGCCTGCGCGGTCTCCTCAAAACCCCACTTGACGAACCGCTGACCCTGAAGCCGGTTCGGGAAGCCCACCAGCAATGACAGCGGCATCCGGGGCCTGCTTTCACTGCCAGGAACCGCTGCCTGAGACGCCCCCCGTCACTGACGAATTCGGTGGGCGTACGCACGCATTCTGCTGCGAGGGATGCCGCGCGGTTTCCCGCATTATCCGCAATGAAGGGCTGGACCGTTTCTACCAACAGCGCGAAGGCCCCATTACCACCCCGGACCCGGTCGATGAACGGGTGCGCGACGAATGCCTGCACTACAACGACCAGCAGCTTCTGGATGACGTTGTCCATCCAAGAGAGGACGGCCTCCATGAGACCTGGCTGATGATCGAGGGCCTTAGCTGCGCCGCCTGCATCTGGCTCATCGAACATCACCTGGCCCGCTTTGATGGTCTCGAATCCATCAACATCAACCACAGCACCCAACGCGCCCATCTGGTCTGGAATCCCAACGCCACCGGACTGGGCAACCTGCTGCTGGGGATCCGTGAACTGGGCTTCCAGGCCTCACCTTTCCGGCCCGGTGAATGGGAACAACAGATCCGGGCCCAACAGAAACAGGCCATGATCCGGATCGGGATCGCGGGTATTGCGGCCCTGCAGACGATGATGCTGGCCTATCCGCTCCAGTTTGGGCTCAACACCGACTCCAATCCGGCCATGGTTCAGCTTTTCCGCTGGGCCAGTTTCGTTATTGCCACCCCGGTAGTGCTCTACAGCGCCGTTCCGTTTTTCCGGGCCGCAGCGCGCGATATCAGGCATCGGCATCCGGGGATGGATGTTCCGGTGTCCATCGCCATCCTTGCCGGGTATCTGGCCAGCGCCCGGGTTACGCTGCTGGGGGGTGAGCACGTCTATTTCGAGTCAATCTGCATGTTCACCTTCTTCCTCGGCATCGGGCGCTTCCTTGAAGGGCGCGCCCGCTACCGGGCAGGCCTGGAAAACCTTTCTCTCATCAATGCCATGCCCGGCACAGCCCGCCGCCTCCACAACGGTACCGAGACCGTAGTGCGCGCCCGGGACCTGGCCCCGGGCGACCGCATCCGGGTCCGGCCGGGCGATACCCTGGCCGCTGACGGCCGCATTGTTGAAGGCCAGTCGGCGCTGGATGAATCCATGCTCACCGGGGAATCCCTGCCGGTGAGTCGGGGACCGGGCGATCCCGTCTCGGCAGGCACCGTCAACACCGAGAATCCGTTGGAGCTGGTTGTTGATCAGGCCGGCGACAACACCCGGCTTTCCGCGATTACACGACTTCTGGACCGGGCCCAGGCGGATAAGCCCCGGACCCAGCAGCTGGCCGACCGTATCGCGGGTGTTTTCGTTTCCGCCGTTCTGGTGATCGCCGGCGCTACCTGCCTGGGCTGGTGGTTCCTGGATCCAGCCCGGGCCTTCCCGGTTACCCTTGCTGTTCTCGTGGCAACCTGCCCCTGTGCGCTGTCACTGGCAACGCCAACCGCCCTGACCGTGGCGACCAACCGGCTGCGCCGTGCCGGATTCGTTCCCACCCGGGGAACCACCCTGGAAACCCTGAACACGGTGGATACCCTGGTCTTCGACAAGACGGGTACGCTCACACGCGGCCAGCTCAGCATTGCCGGTGTCCATCCCTGCCCCGGTGTTTCCGGCCCCCATTGCCGGGCGCTTGCCGCGGGGCTGGAACAGGGATCGGAGCACCCGATCGCCAGGGCTTTCCAGGACGAGGCAACGGCGGACATTACCCAGAGGGAGACCCATCCCGGCGGCGGGGTAACCGGTGTTTGTGACGGCCAACGGATCGCTCTGGGCCGGGCCGACTTCGTGGCCTCTGAACTCGGCCTGGCACCTCCAACAGATGCGGAGAGCGACGCCGCCCTCACCATCCATCTGGCCAGCGATTCAGGCTGGCTCGGACGGATCACCCTGGATGATACCCTGCGGGAAGACGCCGCGACGGTAGTGGGGCACCTGCGCACGCAGGGCTGGCACTGCGTGCTTCTGAGTGGCGACCATTCCGGCCAGGTGGCACGGGTTGCCGAGACCCTCGGTATCGAACACAAGGAAGGCCGGCTGTCCCCCGAGGATAAACTGGCACGCATCCAGGCTCTGGAGGCGAAGGGCCACAAGGTGATGATGGTGGGCGACGGGCTCAATGACCTGCCTGGGCTGGCGGGGGCACGGCTGTCCGTGGCCATGGCCGGCAGCAGTGACATTGCCCGGCTGCGAGCGGACGCCGTAGTGCTCGGGGAGCGGCTGGCCCCGCTTCTGGAAGCCCTGAGGGTCGCCCCGCTGACCCGCCGGATCATCCGCCAGAACCTGGCCGTATCCCTGCTGTACAATGCCGCCATCCTGCCCCTGGCCATGGCCGGCCTGGTGATCCCATGGATCGCGGCAGCCGGGATGTCCGCCAGCTCGGTGGTGGTCGTCATGAATGCGCTGCGTTTGGGAGGAATGAACCCCCATGGCAATACTCTACATACTGATTCCGCTGTCACTGATTCTGTTGGCGATCGCCGTGAGAGTGCTCATCTGGGCAGTGCGCAATGATCAGTTTGATGATCTGGAAGGGCCCGCCCACCAGATCCTGTTCGATGATGACGAGGAGCGAATTCCCCCGGAAGCCCGCCAGCATTCGGAGCAGGATCACGACCGGGACGAGGCGCAGAAGCCGGAATGAATGAGGCGCTCATCACCACCCTTGGCTCAGCCTTCCTGATCGGGTTCCTCGGTAGCACCCACTGTCTCGGCATGTGCGGCGGCATTGCCAGCTCGCTCAGCCTGGCGCTGCCCGTAGGCCCGGGCTACCGGCGCCGCCAGCTGTCATTGCTGGCGGGCTACAACCTCGGACGGATCCTGAGCTACAGCCTGATCGGCCTCATTGCCGGCCTGCCTGGCGCCTGGCTGACCGAAGGGGTGCCTGGCGCCGGCATGGTCCTGCGCACTCTCGCCGGCATTGTACTCATTCTGCTGGGGCTGGCCGTTGGCCAATGGTGGCAGGGGATCATGGGCCTTGAGCGTATTGGAGCCCCATTATGGCAGCGCCTGGCGCCACTGACCCAGCGCTTTATGCCGGTTGATCGCCTAAGCCGTGCGCTGCCTCTGGGGCTGCTCTGGGGCTGGCTGCCCTGTGGTCTCGTTTACAGTACCCTCGCCTGGGCCCTCACCCAGGGTGACGCGCTCCTTTCGGGGCTGCTCATGTTCTGCTTTGGACTGGGGACAGTGCCGGCCATGGTCGCCACCGGACTGCTGGCCAAACGCATCACCCACCTCCGCCAATCCACCACACTTCGCCGCGTCACTGGCCTGGCCCTGATTCTTTTCGGCCTTTGGACCATTCCCTGGATCCGACACCTGATCCTGCCCCACTGAAGAGGCTTTGACCGATGTCAACAGCCCAATCCCGCCGCTGCGTTACGCTGATCCTAATTCAGCACAGTGGCGGAGGGCATCATGGACTCAGAACGCATCAACCTTCTCTGGGATCCAGAGCTGATTGAACGCTACGATCTCTCCGGACCCCGCTACACCTCTTACCCCACCGCCCTTGTCTTCAACGAGGACTTTAACGGCGACGCGTTTGCCCAAACCCTTCAGCGAAGCCGGGCCTCTGGCGCACCACTGTCCCTCTACCTGCACATCCCGTTCTGTGCACACCTGTGCTATTACTGCGCCTGCAACAAGATCGTTACCCGCAAACGCGAGCGTGCAGGTCCCTATCTGGAGCGGGTGCACCGTGAGATCGCGCTGCGTTCCGAACAATTCGGTGGCCAGGACCGCCCGGCCACCCAGCTTCACTGGGGCGGTGGTACCCCCACCTTCATCAGCCACGAGCAAATGCGCGAGCTGATGGGCGTCCTGCGCCAGCATTTCAATCTGGCGGATGACGACAGTGGCGACCATTCGATTGAGATTGATCCGCGCGAGTGCGGTCCCGATACCCTTGAGGTGCTGCGGTCGATCGGTTTCAACCGCATCAGCCTGGGCGTTCAGGACTTCAACCCCACGGTTCAAAAGGCGGTCAACCGCGTGCAGCCCTACGACATGGTGGCCAACCGGATCCACACCGCAAGGGAGCTGGGTTTTGGGTCCATCAGCATGGACCTGATCTACGGTCTTCCTCACCAGACCCGGGAGACTTTTCAGGAAACCCTCGACAGGGTACTGGAACTCGAACCGGACCGGCTCTCGGTGTTCAACTACGCGCACCTGCCGGACCGCTTCATGCCGCAACAGCGAATCCGCGAGGAAGATCTCCCCTCACCGGAGGACAAGCTCGGCATTCTGGAGGACACCATTAACCGGCTGCTTGAGGCCGGCTACGTCTACATCGGCATGGATCACTTCGCGCGTCCTGACGACACGCTGGCCAAGGCCCAGCGCAACGGGGAACTGCACCGCAACTTCCAGGGCTACACCACACACGGGGAATGCGACCTCATCGGCATGGGCGTATCCGCCATAAGCCAGGCAGCGGGCAGCTACTTCCAGAACCACCATGACGAAAGCGCGTGGAATCTGGAGCTCGACTTCGGGCGCACGCCCCTGAAAAAGGGCTACCAGCTGAGTGACGACGACCGCCTACGCCGCGCCGTTATTATGGAGCTGATCTGCCACTTCAGCCTCGACAAGCAGGCGTTTGCCGCTCGTTGGGGCATCGCCTTCGACCAGATTTTCGCGGATACACTGCCCGCCCGACAGACCATGCAGGCGGATGGACTGATTGAAGAGGACGCGGGGCATCTGACGGTGCGCACCCCGGGGCGCCTGCTGATCCGTGCCATCTGCCAACTGTTCGACGCCCACGCGCAGCAGGCACAGAGCGGACGCTATTCGCGGATCATCTGACTCCGGCCATCAGAGGTTGAGCACCTCAACCGTTCCATAGTCGGTTCCGGGCTCGGCGCGCTGGGGCGCTTCGGGTACCGGCCCCTGCCCGTCGCCGTTCCCCGAAAAGTCGTAAAGCTGCGGATCCGCCAGGTGGGACGGTGCAACGTTCTGCAGGGCCCGGAACATGTTTTCAATACGCCCCGGGAACCGATGGTCCCAGTCGTTGAGCATGTCCTTGACCATCTCGCGCTGCAGGTTCTCCTGGGAACCACAGAGGTTACAGGGAATAATCGGGAAGTCACGCAGCTCCGCGAACCGGCTGATGTCTTTCTCACGGCAATA
The DNA here is from genome assembly GCF_056783195.1 of Salicola sp. AFF1. Lineage (NCBI taxonomy): Bacteria > Pseudomonadati > Pseudomonadota > Gammaproteobacteria > Oceanospirillales > Halomonadaceae > Salicola > Salicola sp. AFF1. The sequence continues at coordinate 101,620 of NZ_JBXAYL010000007.1, read as the reverse complement.
GGCCAATGGCCGGATCACGGTATTGCGGCCGTCATCGCTGAACAGTTTCGGCGGCATGGCTTTAAGCGTGCCTCCATGGAACATGTTCAGCATCATGGTCTCCAGGATGTCATCCCGGTGATGGCCCAGCGCGATCTTGGTGCAGCCATTCTCCTCCGCGAAATTGTAGAGGATGCCCCGCCGCAGACGGGAGCACAGCCCGCAGGCTGTTTTGCCCTCGGGAATCTTTTCTTTCACGATGCTGTAGGTGTCCTTCTCCAGCACCTGGAAGGGAACCTCCAGCTGCGCCATGTAATCCGGCAGCACATGCTCCGGAAAGCCCGGCTGTTTCTGGTCCAGGTTCACCGCAAGAAGCTCGAAGTTCACCGGTGCGCGATGGCGCAGGATCATCAGCATATCGAGCATGGTGTAGGAATCCTTGCCACCGCTGAGACAGACCAGGATCCGGTCGCCTTCCTCAATCATGTCGAAATCCGCGATCGCCCGCCCCGTCTCACGCTGCAGTTTCTTCTGAAGGCGCTTGCACTCGTCGCGTGGATTGGTGGAAGTCTTGTCCATGATGGTTGGCCCTGGTCATACGATTTGGCTGCGGATTATACCGGAGAGTCACCGGCTGCAACCAACCGCAATTTGCATTGCTCGCGCTGGCAACGCATAGTTTGGGCATGATGGATTCAACAGCGCCACTGAACGGGACCGAAGACGACGCACTGCAAGCGCTGGTCGAGCGCATCATGGATGCCTCGGAGGCGTTGCTGCGCACCCATCCCGACGGCATGAGCGAACTGGCAATGCTGCGCGCGCTCCAGGACGAGCCCTGGCGGCTGTTCGACAACATCGATTTCAGCTCTCCGACGGCCCTCTACCCGGCCCACTTTCTCCTGTTCCACAGCCTGTACCGGCAACGGGAACGCCTGGCGGCGGAGCACTCGGAAACCATCGACATCAATGCCCTCAACATCCGCATACGGCCAACACACAGCGCGGAACACCAACACGCAGGCCAGTATGATGCGCTCCACGCATTCTACCGCGACCTGGCCAATCATGATCTGGCCGAGGGTACCATCAACCGGATGCTGGACGACTTCTGGCAGGGCATCTCGCGCCCGGCGGATGATGAGCTCGCGCAGGCCTGCCACACGCTTGCCATTGATCATCCGCCGCCTGACCTGGGGACCGCACGCAAGGCGTTCCGGCGCCTGGCCATGCGCCATCACCCGGACCGGGGAGGCTCCAATGAACAGCTCCAGGCCCTGAACCGGGCCATGGCGACCGTCAGACATCATTTCCGAGGACAGCCATGACGCACACGCCACTAGTCCGTTTTGCAGCCACCACGGCCCTGACGCTGGGCCTGGCCGCCGGTGCCCATGCCGGAGTCGCCACCCTCGTATACCATCATGTGTCCACCGAGACACCGCCTTCTACCACGACGTCCCCACAACTGTTCCGGGACCAGCTGGCACTGATCGAGGAACTCGATATGGAGCCGGTCTCAATCACGCCCGAGCGCATCCAGGCCACTCTGGACGGCAAGGACGCAGAAACCATGGGCGTAGCCCTGACTTTCGATGATGCCCATGAAAGTGTCTACACCAAGGCATGGCCGATTCTCAAGGAAAAAGGCATTCCCCTGACGGTATTTGTGCTGAGCGGCTCCGTGGGCGACCGAGGCTATATGAACTGGGAGCAGCTGGGAGAAATGGCGGAACATGAGCTGGTGACCATCGGCAACCACACCCTGAACCATGGCAGCATGCTCAGGCGGCCAGAGGAGAGCGCCGAAGCCCATGGCGAGCGCATCGCCAAAGAGCTGGACAAGGGCGCCCAGCGCATTGCGGAGGCCATTAGTGTTGAAACCGAGCTTTTCGCCCATCCCTACGGGGAATTCTCGCAACCGGTGCTGGATGCTCTCGAAGAACGTGGTTGGTACGGCTTCGCCCAGCATTCAGGCGTGATCGGTGAAAACGCCCATTCCGGCGCCATGCCCCGATTCGCGGTCGCGGATGCCTATGGCGGTATCGACACGCTCAGGAACAAACTGAAAGCACGCAATTTCCCGGTTCCCAGGACGGAGCTGCCCAACCCGGTCATCAACGCCAACACCACTCCCCTTCTGGAGATGACTCTGCCGCAAGGCTGGGACAGTGCCCGCCTGAACTGCTTCGCCTCAGGCGAAGGGCGTATGCAGGTGGATGCGGAAGAGGTGGCGAAGGGGCTGCAAATCCGCGTTCAGGCCGACAACCCTATTAAAGCGCGCCGTGCACGCTACAATTGCACTTACCCTGCGGGCGAGGGTCGCTTCTACTGGCTTTCACAGCCATGGTTCAACCCGCAAGCACCAGAAGGCTGACGCCTAATCGACCAGATGCAGCGACAGGCTGCCTGACGGTTCGTGGGTCAGCCTGTACCGCTGGCCCTCAACGCCAACTTCGGTACTGGATTCCAGATCCGCGGACCGCGTGAAAACGACCAACCAGCGTTCATCGGATTCCGGCCGCAATGCCACCCGCGCCTCCATGTGACCATAGCGACGCCAGGTCTCCGGGCTGTGGGCCATGACGATGTCGGTCACCATCCGCACCGGCTGGAACCCGTCATCCAGGAACACCGCATTCGGAACCAGGAAACCACCGTTACGGATGAAACTGCGAATACGCAGCAGCGATTGCTTCGGCTCCCGAGGCAAGCGTACCAGCATGAAACGGCTTTTGCCTGTGGCAAACCGGTGAACGTCCGCTTCTTCGCCAAGACTGACCGCAAGCGAACGTTCTGGTTCCAGTTGCTTGTAAGAAAGGCGTGGCAGGTTCCGACAACACTGTTGCGAAAATGCATCCAGTCGATTGGATCCCTCTTCATCCAGCCCCATAACGGCCGCCGCTTCGGAATCCTTCCGGAATCCAGGCGCGGCTACGCTTGCGGCAGTCGTAACACGGGCCTCGGAAGCCTGCTTGGGCGCCGACTCGCGCATGACGCGCCCCATGCTCTCTTCTTCATAAAGGTAGGGCGTGTTGAAGACGCGACCCCGGGCGTTCCGCCAGCTGTAAAACAGCTCTTCCGGTTTCCCTTGGCGCTTTGTCTCCCCGGCATCGGGGTACTGCTGAAGATTGAATTCCGGATGGGAGGTTTGATCCTGTTGGCGGGATGGCTCCCCATCGCCATTACCGGCATCTTGCGCACCGCTGGAAGCGGCCCCGGACCCATCCTGGCTACTGGCGGAAAACCGGACCTGGCCCCTTTCATCCACCCAGGTACGCATGCCAGCCGTGGACTCCCCGGAGCCTCCCCCCGCACAGCCGCTACCCCCCAGAACCACAAGAAGCAGCAACGCCAGACGGCGTTTGTCAGAACCGGCTCCGGATAGTGAGGTTGGCAAAAGTGAGCGTCGTCTCGGTCTTAACATCCAGGCCTGCGTACGGGTTGTAGACGATATTCGTGATGTCCGTGCAATTGACGTTGCAACTTGAGTCCGCCGGAATGTTCTGGGTGCTCGAGAACCGGCTCAGGCTCATGTCAATATGCGTGTGCTTGGACCACTGGTAACCAAACCCAACGCCGTACATTGTTCCTTCGCCGATCGGCGAGAAAAGGCTCTCCGCGCCGTCGGGAATGGCGGTGCTGCGATGCTGGGCGCCCATCCTGAGATCCAGGCGATCATTCACATGCAGGGTGGCACCATAGCCAAGGTTCCACACGTCCGTAAACTCGCGGGCGATTTTCAGGGTCTTGGGCGTTGCTTTCTCCGGCGACAGGATCCGGGCCGCGTTCAGGAACTCAAGTTCGCGGTCAAATTTAAGCTTCAGGTATTTCTGCGATGACAGATCAACATAATCCATATCAGCGTTGAAAGTGAGAAACGGCATAACACGCATGCTAACCCCAGTGGAGAAATGCTGTGGATAGCTCTCATCAATGCTGACATGGCCTTCTTCCTTGGGAACCCCGGAAGGAAGGCTCAGGATTGCCGCACCAATGGCGCCCAGAACCGAACTGTTCACGCTCTGCCAGAAGCCTGACCAGTCCTCTGTGTAATCCAGCTGAAAGTCCCCTTTCAGGCTCATATCATCGCCGGAGCTGTATTGGGCCCCCCAGGTGAACCAATCCCTGGGCTCCCAGAGCACGCCCATCTTATAGCTCGTTGAAAGACTCTCCTCCGCACGGAAATTCATGTTGCCAATATCCTGAAAAGGACCGATCTTCCCCCCACACAGGGCCAACCAGGGGGCAAGCGGCTCCTGGGCCTCTTCATCGCAACCGAACGCATCCTGAAGGGTCGCCCCTACGCCCACCAGCATGTTGGGAGCCCGCGTCAACTGATTGACCTCAAGCCCCTGATGGGAGAAGTGGATGCCCGCCCCGACTGTCCAGTTGTCATTAACCTCGTAGGATACGGTTGGCGAAAGGTAGGTCACGCGCTGGATAGCCGCCTGTGTGGGCTGATAGCGCCCCGGGTCATCTTCCTCCCGGGAAAAACCGCCTGAGTTTTCGATAAAGGCCGCGTTGCCAAAGGTCAGTTTGGAACCAGGCGGCTGAATACTGAAACCTGCATTGAAGGGCGCCGCCGGGCCAACGCTTTCCATCAAGCCGATACCGGGTATGAAGTTAGCGCCAACATCGGTACGGCTTTTGGTGTTGGCTACCGGATCGTTTTCGGCGCATTCGATACCGAAGACATCACACCCCTCTTCCGGCACTGTAAATTCCGCCTCAAAAACGGTACTCAGCATAGCCCCACCCAGCTCCCACTGGCGGCCCTCAAGCCGGCTCAACCCTGCCGGATTGCGACGGATGGCCATGACCCCCGGGGGATCGGCCGTAACCGCGTTCCCCAGGGCAGCGGCCTTGGGGTGCACCAGAAGTTGGTGGCTGAACTGAGCCTGTACCCCAGCGGATACGGTCGCCAGTGCCAATGCGCCGAAAACGCGTTTAACGGCACCATTCGCTCGCATGAATCCCAGCTCCTTATCGCCCTTGATCCACCGCATCAGGATGATTCAGACAGACCGGAAATATTGATGGGCATGGACACGCCAATCGTGAAATCCGGCGCCCCACGGGTCATCCCAAAGCCCACGCTGGTGTTGACGATGGTCTTATCGCTGATCCGCGTTCCCAATGACATGTTGATGATACCGGCCATCTGGGAACTGGCTGTGGCCTCGCTCCCATCATTGAACTTGAGGACGGTCTCATCGTTGTAAGTGAGCTGGACGGACATGCTCAGGGAAATGTCGTAGGACAGGGAATAGGAGAAACCACCAGACCCCGACAGTGTGAAACCGGGATCAAGTTCGCGCAGCAGGCGCCCACCCCGCACCTGCTTCAGGTCCTTTTCCTGATGGTTATAGCGGAGACTCCCCGAGCCAAACAGCACAACCGGATCCAGTACCTTGGAGACACTCGCACCCCCGCCCAGCGAGTAGTACCCGCTGCCCGTCGACAGCTGACGATTGGTGTCGATCTGGTAGGGACTTACCCCGGTCTTGGTGTTGAAGGTACCGAACAGCGTGGTCGACATGGTGCCAGGCACATGGGGGTTCGGTTGCCAGCGCGCGGTGAATGAAATATCACCCACGTCGTTGACGTTCAGATCCTCCTGGGTATCAAACTTGGTCGACAAGGGGATCCGCGTGCCCAGTGTCAGATTGTCGTAGAACCCATAATCATAGGAGAAGGAGTTGGTGAAATTGTGGGTTGCTTCAGGGGTAACATCCAGATTGCGGACCTGGCTGTTGACGACCTCCATATCCAGGTTCTGGCTCCCCGAGTAGGAGTAGTTGAAGGAATAGTTCAGCGACTGCTTCCCCTGACCCAACAGCGAATAGTTCTTTTCAGCAGCCTCGAACACTTCCTCCAGCTGTTCGGTGGAATCCTCATCCCCTTCCTGCTGGGCAAGCGCCTCCCGGGCATCATCCACGCTGGCCCCATTGCCATCGCTGTTCTGCTGGGCGGCCACTGGCACTGCCAGGGTACAAAAGCACACAACTCCCGCGAGATGCCAAAGCACAGAGCGCGTCATAACGGATCCCCAGTATCCAGTTCGAAGCATAAAACCACCAATTGCCTGACTCTTTCGTCCATGACCCTCAGCGGTCACGGAAATAGAGTTGTTTGCGCGTGTTCTCCACGCTACCGTCCGGATTGTTCTTGAGCCGCTCAAGTTCGTTCTGGATATCCCACATGAGCGATTCATGGAATGCCGGGAACGTCTGGCGCGCCTGCAATGTCAGCGTCTGGTCATCAATGAACCGCATGTCTTCTTCCTTGAGCACCAGGTTATTCAGCGGCGGCTCTTCCCCCGGAAAAACGATGAAAAGAACGTTTTTGGCCCACTTTTTCTTGAACTCATGCAGAGTAAACGAGAGGTTCCCGGCGGCCGGATCCGCGACGAAAACACGCCCCTCCCGGATGTCTCGCACCACTACAAAATGTTCGAAACCGGCATGATTGATGGGAACAATCGCAGGATGATCCAGCTCCGCCAGATCGGAAATCTCAGCGCGAAAACCGCCGGACGGAAAGCCCAGCTCGGTGACGAGGCGCTTCATGTCCAGCAGCGAAAAAGCGCGACGCTCGACAATGCGCTCGCTCTCGCCAAACTGAAGCAGCCCCTCCATCACCTTGCGCTCATTGAGGTTCTGCCCTACGTAATGGCGCAGGATCGTGGTCAGCGACGCCGCGCCACAACTGTAGTCATACTGTTGGCGCACCACGTTACGGAACTTCTGTGCCTTGAGCGGCTCCGCCTGATAGCGGTGCAGGAGCGAATCCGGACTCTCATTATAGTGCTGCTCATAGATGAAGGTCCCTTTCGGATGGGGCTCCACCTCAACGACTTCCTGCGTCATGGAGAAAGTCAGCAGTGATCCGGCCAGTACGAAAAGCATGAAACGCCTGTCCCCTATAAACCCGACGGTAGACGGTACCGGCGGAAACCATAGCGAATTTGCGGCAAACGGAAAGATAACTGGTCCTCAATTCTCGGCCTCATAAGCCTTTGGAATTCGGACCATTCCCGGGAAGGGATTCATTTTGTGACACAGGTGGAAAGGCGATGGAGCCGGGTTTGACGGCCCGGCTCCGGAGGGAGGGGGATCAGTTACGTGTGATATCCGCCTTCGAGCGCAGGGACTCGATGTAGGCCTGGAATGCAGACTGTCCATGGCGCCGCCCCAGTGAGGAGCGGAGCCTGGAAGCCATCGTTTCCACCGTTTCGGAGTCCGCCGAATGGACCGCCTCCAAACGAACCAGGGCCACGGCATCGGGAAGCGACACAATACGCGTTCTGGCTTCATCACCTTGTGGTGCCGGCATTGTGAAAGCAGCCTCACGGATCGGCGCAGCCACCTTCCGGGAGCGCCGGTTGACGTCCTCAACGGACTGCCATTGCACACCGTCCGAGAACGCTGGCTCTGGCAGGGAGCCACCAGCCGACAGGGTCGAAGCCATGTCTTTAAGCGATTGCGTTATCGCCTTACGCGCTTTCTTCTGGCGTACCAGTTGAGCGACCTCATCACGCACAGCCTCGAAGGATTGCTGTTCGCGCGGGTGGTACTCCCGGACCCGAGCCACAACCGAGACGCCATCCTTAACCTCGACCACCTCGGTGTTAAAGCCTTCTTCGCGCACGTCCGTGCTGAACAACTGCTCCCGCAGGCCCTCATGGTCAAAGGGCGGCTCCCCCTGCCCCGGACGGACTCCCTGGCGGGTCTGGATGGAGGCACCAATCAGCTCCGCGGGGGCCTCAAGATCGTACTCGGAGTACGCCATATCAGCCAGTTTCTGGCTGAGCTCCACATACCGGCGTTCGGCCCGCTCCTTCGCGATCGTCTTACGCAATGAGGCCTCCATGCTTTCAAAGCTCGGAGGGTCCTCCTTACGAACCTCCAGCAGCTTAATAAAATGCTGGCCGAAGGATGTTTTGACAGGACCAACCACCCTGCCGGTTTCCTCGATGCCAAAGAGCGCCTCGGCGAACGATTCGTCGAAATCCTCACGCGACGAGAAGCCAAGCCGGCCACCATCGTCCGCGGTGGCACTGTCATCCGAATACTTCTTGGCCAATTTGGCAAAGGAGCGCCCATTTTCCAGCCCCTTCTGGACCGCTTCAACGGCGGCCTCGGCCTCTTCGCCTTCCCCGCTGATCAGAATGTGAGCAGCATTGCGCTTCTGATTTCCCTTCATGGTCTCAAGGCGTTCACGATAACGCTTCCGGACCTCGCTCTCCTTGATGTCATCCGGGTTCACCAGATTGGTCTGATCCAGGGTGATCCAGGCCGCATCCACGGACTCGGGCTGAACAAACCGGTCCTGATTGTTCTCATAGAAGTTCTTGAGTTCCGATTCGGACACGGCCTTCCCTTTGGCCCTTTCTTCAACCGACACCTCAAGCACCGACAAATCCCGGGTCTGGGCCAACAGCTTCGCCACCCGTTTGGTCTCCGAAGGCGCGCTGAAGGCACTGCCCTGGATCACGCCCTGAACAACCCGGCTCAGCTGATCCTGTTCAAGCATGTTGCGGAACTGCTTCACCGTCATGCCCTGGTTTCGCACCGCCTGGATGAAGCGCTCCTGGCTGAACTCACCATCGACCTTGAACTGTTCCGCCTGGGTAATCATCTGATCAAGGTCGCGCTCGGAAAGCTGCAAGCCTCTGGAGCGAATATCCTGATTGATCAGTTCATCCCGGATCAGCGACTCCATAACCTGTTCGTTGAGACGGTCCATGTCGATTTGGGAAGAGTCCGGATTCTCCATCTGCTGCAGCTTTCTCTGGCGCCGAAGTTGAACGCCACGCTCAAACTCCCGTTCCGTGATGGGCTCGCCGTTGACCGAGGCGATCTCGTTCTCTCCGCTGCCACCCACAATGGAGTCCAAACCCCAGATGGACAGGGACAGGATCAGGACCACGATGATGGTCTTGGCGATCGTTCCCTGGGCGTTCTCCCGGATGTTCTGAAGCATTCCTCGCTCCCCTGTGCCCGCACTTCCACGGGTGACCTGTGTTTAACGTAAAAGGGCGCATCCCTTGCGGCATGCGCCCACAGACTGGCGGAGCGGACGGGACTCGAACCCGCGACCTCCGGCGTGACAGGCCGGCATTCTAACCAGCTGAACTACCGCTCCTACAAAACCGTATGGCGGGATGGACCGTTACTGGACGGCGTCTTTAAGGGCTTTGCCTGCCTTGAAGCTGGGAACCTTGGAAGCAGCAATCCGGATTTCCTCGCCGGTCTGCGGATTGCGACCGGTGCGCGCGGCACGCTCCTTCACGGAGAAGGTCCCAAAGCCAACCAGTGTAACCGGATCGCCATTTTTCAGTGAACCGGTGATGGAGTCAACCATCGCGTCCAGTGCACGACCCGCTGCGGCCTTGGAAATATCGGCAGAATCTGCGATAGCGTCGATCAGTTCGGACTTGTTCACACTAAACCCCTTTCTCTATCTGGTTCCATGTTTAGACGTTATGTTTTTCTTCGGCGCCAGTGACTATGGCATACGCCATCGGAGAATTCCATGGCCGCAGGCCGGGAAACCCCTCACCCTGCGAGCCCTGACAGGGTGGCCCATGGCTCCGCTGCGAGGCGGAGTACGTTATACCAACGGCCTTTAAACGGTGTCAATGACGCGTTCTCAGTGGGTGTTCACCCGCTCGCCAGCTTCAGCCTCGTCATCACGGCCTCCAGGATGCGCTGGCGCATCAGCGGGCAACGGCTCCGGCTGCTCAGTCAGGGCGATATCAAGTACCTGGTCGATCCATTCCACCGGACGGATATCCAATGATTCCTTGATGTTATCCGGAATTTCCTTCAGATCGCGTACGTTTTCCTCCGGAATAACCACTGTCTTGATCCCGCCGCGATGGGCTGCCAGCAGTTTCTCCTTGAGCCCACCGATCATCAGCACCCGCCCTCGGAGCGTGATCTCGCCGGTCATCGCCACATCGGCACGAACCGGGATACGCGTGAGTGCGGAGATCAGCGACGTGCACATGCCGATGCCCGCGCTGGGGCCATCCTTAGGCGTAGCACCTTCCGGAACATGGATGTGCAGATCATGCTTCTCCTGGAAACCCGATGCCAGGCCCAGCCCGGGAGCACGACTGCGTACCACCGTCAGTGCCGCCTGGATGGACTCCTGCATGACGTCACCCAGCGAACCGGTCTTAACCACCTTGCCGTTGCCGGGCGTGACCGCGCACTCCAGTGTCAGGAGCTCACCCCCCACCTGGGTCCAGGCCAGACCGGTAACCTGCCCGATCTGGTTTTCAGCCTCCGCAAGACCATACTTGTGACGGCGAACCCCGGCGTAGTGCTCCAGCGTTTCCGGCGTCACCTCGACCGCATGACGCTCGCCCGCTTCCACGTGCTCACGGACCACCTTGCGGCAGATCTTGGCGATTTCGCGCTCAAGATTCCGCACACCGGCCTCACGGGTGTAATACCGGATGATGGCCAGCAGGGTCTCCTCTGGCAGGCTCAGTTCCGACTCTTTGAGGCCATTGGACTTGAGTTGCTTGGGCAGCAGGTAGCGCCGGGCAATGTTGACCTTCTCATCTTCCGTGTACCCGGGGATACGGATGATTTCCATCCGGTCCAGGAGCGCGTCCGGAATGTTCATCGAGTTCGAGGTGCACACGAACATGATGTCCGAAAGGTCGTACTCAAGCTCCAGATAATGGTCACTGAACGTATGATTCTGCTCAGGGTCCAGGACTTCCAACAGCGCCGATGACGGATCACCCCGATGGTCCATGCCCATCTTGTCCACCTCGTCCAGCAGGAACAGCGGATTCTTGACGCCGACCTTGGACAGGCGCTGGATGATCTTACCGGGCAAGGCCCCGATGTAGGTGCGACGGTGGCCACGGATCTCGGCTTCGTCCCGAACACCGCCCAGCGCCATACGCGTGTACTTGCGATTGGTCGCCCGCGCTATGGACTGCCCCAGCGAGGTCTTGCCCACGCCAGGCGGCCCCACGAGGCAAAGCACCGGTCCCTTCACCTTGCGCACACGGCTCTGAACCGCCAGGTATTCCAGGATCCGCTCCTTGACCTCTTCAAGCCCGTAATGGTCCTCATCCAGGATGCGCCGCGCGCGATCGATATCATGACGAACACGGCTGCGCTTCTTCCAGGGAATGGACAGCATCCAGTCGATGAACCCGCGGACCACCGTGGCTTCCGCGGACATGGGCGACATCATCTTGAGCTTATTGAGCTCCTGCTCGGTCTTCTCACGGGCCTCCTTGGGCATGCCCGCGGACTCGATCTTCTGCTCCAGCTCCTCGAAATCCTGGCCACTGCCATCGCCGAGCTGGCCCATCTCCTTCTGGATGGCCTTCATCTGTTCGTTCAGATAGTACTCGCGCTGGCTGCGCTCCATCTGCTTCTTGACGCGGCCCCGGATGCGCTTCTCCACCTCAATCAGGTCGATTTCGCTATCCAGCTTGCCCAGCAGCTGTTCAATACGCTGGCGCAGATCAAGGGTCTCGAGCAGCCCCTGCTTTTCGGCCACTTTCAGCTCAAGATGGGACGCCATGGTATCCGCGAGGCGGTCCAGCTCCTCAATGCCCTGCAGCGTGTTCTGGACTTCGTTGGGCACTTTCTTGGACATACGCGCGAACTTTTCGAACTCTTCCATCAGAGTCCGCACGAAGACTTCTTCCTCGCGCGCGTCCACTCCCGTCTCCGGAAGCTCACGACCACTGGCGGTCACGTACTGATCGTCCCCACCAAGTTCATCCACGGACGCCCTGGCGTGGCCTTCAACCAGCACCTTAACGGTGCCGTCGGGCAACCTCAGCATCTGCAGAACGGTCGCGATGGTACCGATGCCATAAAGATCCGTGCGACCGGGATCGTCGGTCTCCGCATCCCTTTGGGCAACAAGCAGGATCTGCTTGTCGTTCTCCATGGCGGCTTCAAGGGCTTTGATGGACTTGTCACGCCCGACGAAGAGCGGAACCACCATATGCGGGAACACCACCACATCACGCAACGGCAACATGGGGAGTTCAAACGGCGAATGGCCCTGGGGCTGCTCTGTCATGATCTGACCTCTGAACTGGGGATATGAACGAAAACGCGGGATCCTGCAAGCGGGCACAGTCCCGTTTCGCGGGTAACTGGATTAAGGATGGGGGTTAAGATGGGAACCTTCAACCCGCCGCCAGCAGGATGCTGGCCGACGGGCCGAGGTGGAACTGCTGGAATCAGTCCTCCGGAACCGCGCGCGCGGTCTCGTTGTTGGCGTAGATCCGGATCGGGTCGGACTCCCCGTTCACCACACCTTCGTCAATCACAACCTTGCTCACATCCGGCTCGGACGGGATCTGATACATGGTATCCAGCAATATGCCTTCCAGAATGGACCTCAGTCCGCGGGCGCCCGTATTGCGCTCCATGGCTTTGCGCGCCACGGCACGCAGGGCATCTTCACGGAAGTCGAGCTCCACATCCTCGATCTCGAACAACTGCTGGTACTGCTTGGTCAGCGCGTTCTTCGGCTGGGTCAGGATCTCAATCAGGGCATCCTCATCCAGCTCGGTCAGTGTCGCGACAACCGGAAGACGTCCCACGAATTCCGGGATCAGCCCATAGTTCACCAGGTCCTCGGTCTCAATCATCTTGAGGATTTCCGAGGAACTCTTGCCATCGGACTGGCTGACCACCTGGGCCGCAAAGCCAATACTGGTCTTTTCGGAACGGTCACGGATGACCTTGTCCAGCCCCGAAAAGGCCCCCCCGCAGATGAAGAGCATGCCAGCGGTATCCACCTGCAGGAATTCCTGCTGAGGATGCTTGCGGCCACCCTGGGGCGGAACCGAGGCCACGGTGCCCTCGATCAGCTTGAGCAGCGCCTGCTGAACCCCTTCCCCCGACACATCACGGGTGATGGAGGGGTTATCCGACTTGCGCGATACCTTGTCGATCTCGTCAATGTAGACAATGCCACGCTGGGCCTTATCGACATCGTAGTCGCACTTCTGGAGCAGCTTCTGGATGATGTTCTCAACATCCTCGCCCACGTAACCGGCTTCAGTCAGCGTGGTGGCGTCGGCGATGGTAAACGGCACATTCAGCATGCGCGCCAGCGTCTCCGCCAGCAGCGTCTTACCACTGCCGGTAGGCCCGATCAGCAGGATGTTGCTCTTGCCGAGCTCCACTTCCGGGCGCTTCTCGCCGAAGCGCAACCGCTTATAGTGGTTGTACACCGCTACCGACAGCACCACCTTGGCACGATCCTGGCCGATCACGTACTCGTCCAGCGTCTCCTTGATTTCGTGCGGAGAGGGCAGACGTTCGCTGGGCTCTTCCTCTGTGGTCTCCTGGATTTCCTCGCGAATGATGTCATTACACAGGTCCACGCATTCATCGCAGATGAACACCGAGGGGCCCGCGATCAGCTTGCGGACCTCATGCTGGCTCTTGCCGCAGAAGGAACAGTACAGCAGCTTGCCGTTATCGTCGCCCCTGCCGCTACCTTTCTCTGCCATTGAATTACCTCTGTTCTGGTTCCGGCCGCCTTGCTATGACCGCCTACTGCGGTCGAGCGACAGAAATGGGGATTGGTACCAGTATTATGTATTCCCCGGGCGTTTATCAAGTACGGCATCCACGAGTCCGTACTCCGCGGACTCCCTGGCGTCCATGAAATTGTCCCGGTCCGTGTCCTGGGCGATCTGCTCGTAGGTCTGCCCGGTATGCTCTGCCAGGATGCTGTTCACCTTCTCCTTGGTCTTGAGAATCTCGCGGGTATGGATCTCAATGTCCGAGGCCTGGCCCTGGAAGCCACCGAGCGGCTGGTGGATCATCACCTTGGAATTGGGCAGGCAATAGCGCTTGCCCTCCGCGCCCGCAGCCAGCAACAGAGCGCCCATGGAGGCCGCCTGACCCACGCAGAGCGTGGACACATCAGACTTGATGAACTGCATGGTGTCATAGATCGCCATGCCAGCTGTCACCGCCCCACCCGGAGAATTGATGTAAAAATGGATGTCCTTATCCGGATTCTCGGATTCCAGGAACAGCAGCTGCGCCACAATCAGGTTGGCCGTGTGGTCATCCACCGGACCAACCAGGAAAATCACGCGCTCCTTGAGCAGCCGGGAGAAGATGTCAAAGGACCGTTCACCCCGGGCGGTCTGCTCGATCACCATCGGAATCAGGCCGGAGTTGGTGACGTCGCTCGCGCCGTCGGAAATCTGCTGTGTCATGGGTATTGTCGTCTCCCGGTTGTTGCCTGTTTGGCGGGTTTCAGAACCCCAATTGTAGATGAGCTGGCCGGTTTTTCACCCCCGGAGCCTCACGCGCCCTGCTCTGGCGGCTTCACAGCATCCTCATACTTGTATTTCTTCTGCTTGACCTTGGCGTTTTCAAGGACATGGTCCACAACCTGGTCCTCAAGCACAGAGGATTCAATCTGCTGCTTTTCCTGAGGATTGTTGTTGTAGTACTCAACCACTTCGTCCGGATCCTGGTACGTGGAAGCAATCTCGCGGATCTTCTCGTCGACCCGTTCGCTGTCCACCTCAAGACCGGCATCCTGAACCACCTGCTGGAAGATCAGGCCAGTCTTGATACGACGCTGGGCCTGGTCCTGGAAGAGCTCGGAAGGCAGCTGTGACGGATCCATCTGACCGCCGAACTGCTGGACCGCTTCCTGCTTCATGCGCTCAATTTCCTGATCCACCATGCTTTGCGGCACTTCAAGCTCGGTCACCTCCAGCATGCCGTCGATGACCTGCTGCTTGATCCGGTTCTGGATCCCGTTCTTGAGCTCACGCTCCATGTTCTTGCGGACTTCCTCGCGGAATTCCTCTTCGGTTTCGGCTTCCACACCGAACTGCTCGAAGAACTCCTTTTCCAGTGCCGGAAGCTGGGGCTCTTCGACCTTCTTAATGGTAACCTGGAACTGCGCCTGCTTACCCGCCAGTTCCTCGTTCTGATAGTCCTCGGGGAAAGTCACCTCAAGGGTGTGTTCCTCACCGGTCTTGGCGCCAATCAGCTGGTCCTCGAAACCGGGGATCATCTGTTCCTCGCCCAGGGTCAGCTGCTGGTCTTCGCCACTACCACCCTCAAACTCTTCACCGTCGATCGTGCCGGTGAAATCGATGGTCATCAGGTCCTTCTTCTTGGCCTTGCGCTTGACCTCCTTGAAGGTTGCCTGCTGGCGGCGCAGGTTGTCGATCATCTTGTTGATGTCCTTGTCCTGAACCTCGGACCAGGGCTTCTCAACGCTGATCTGGCTCAGGTCGCCAACCTCGACCTCCGGCATAACCTCAAAAACGGCAACAAATTCAAAATCCTTGCCTTCTTCAACCGTCTTGGGCTCAAGGCGTGGCTGGCCCGCCGGCTGCACATCCTGTTCCTGGATCGCCTCCATCCAGGCGTTGCGCATCACCTCGCCGAGGACTTCCTGGCGCACGCTCGGACCAAAACGCTGGCGCACCACCTTCATCGGGACCTTGCCCGGGCGGAAACCGTTGAGACGTACCTGTTTCGCGGCTTCGCGCAGGCGTTGATCCACCTGCTGCTCAACTTCCTCCGCGGGCACGCCAATCGTCATGCGACGCTCGATGTTGGAGGTCGATTCAAGAGAGACTTGCATGGAATATCCTCAGTTATTGCCGTTCCGATTCAATGTAAAGCCGGGGATCATAGAAATGTGAAAGCGACTTGGCAAGGCCGCAGCATTCGGGGCGCTGATTCTATCATGATCTGACCGCGCACTCCGAGGGGAAAATCCGGGATAGAAAAGAGAAGTGGTGCGAAAGGAGAGACTCGAACTCTCACGGGTTGCCCCACTGGAACCTAAATCCAGCGCGTCTACCAGTTCCGCCACTTTCGCCCATTGAAAAGATCAGCGCCTGATGGCTGGAAATAAGAAAATGGGGTGGACGAAGGGGATCGAACCCTCGACCGCAGGAGTCACAATCCTGAGCTCTACCAACTGAGCTACGTCCACCACTGAAAGTGCGACATTCTAACGCACCTGAAGCACTTCACCAAACACCGCCTGCACCAGAAGGTTGGCGCGCCCGGCAGGACTTGAACCTGCGACCTACGGCTTAGAAGGCCGTTGCTCTATCCAGCTGAGCTACGGGCGCACATCTATCCGCCCACAACGGCCCGCCCGATGAGTATCAAAAACTGGTCGGGGTAGAGAGATTTGAACTCCCGACATCCTGCTCCCAAAGCAGGCGCGCTACCAGACTGCGCTATACCCCGAAAACTCACTCACGCCGGCTCTCAGCGAAGTCGAGGCGAATCATACCGAGGGCTATTAAGCGCGTCAATACGATTGGCGACCGAAAGGAAAACTGCGACAATAGCCGCTTTTCCGGTAACCACCCTTAACAAGGCCCCTGTATGACAGCGCAGACCATTGACGGCAAGGCTATCGCCCTCGATCTCCGCCACTCGGTAGCGGAACGCATCAGCCAACGGGTCAGCGCGGGGCAGCGAGCGCCTGGTCTGGGTGTTGTACTGGTTGGCAGTGATCCGGCCTCCAACCTTTATGTCAAGCGTAAGCGCGAAGCCTGCGCGGCAGCCGGGCTTCATACCGAGGACCACCACCTGCCAGCGGAGACCACTCAGGAAGAACTCAACCAGCTGGTGGACCGGATGAATGAAAACCCGGACATTGATGGCATTCTGGTTCAGCTCCCCCTGCCGGCCCACATGGACCCGGATGAAATCCTGCTGCGGATCCGCCCGGACAAGGACGTGGACGGCTTCCATCCGTACAACGTCGGGCGCCTGACCCAGCGCAGCCCGGAGCTGCGCCCCTGCACACCTGCCGGCATCATTCACCTTCTCGACCACATCGGCACCCCCTACAAGGGCCAGCACGCGGTCATCGTGGGCGCCTCCAATATCGTTGGTCGCCCTCTCTCAATGGAACTGCTGCTTAAGGGCGCGACGGTCACTGTGACTCACCGGTTCACGGGCGATCTGCCGCGTTTCGTGGCCGACGCGGACCTGCTGATTGCCGCTGCCGGCAAACCGGGCCTGGTCCACGGCGATTGGATCAAGGAGGGGGCAACGGTCATTGACGTGGGCATCAACCGCACCGAGGAAGGCAAGCTGATCGGCGATGTGGAATTCGCTCCGGCCGCGGAACGCGCCGCCTGGATCACCCCCGTGCCCGGCGGCGTGGGGCCCATGACCATTGCCATGCTGCTGCAGAACACCCTGGAAGCCGCCGAGCGCCACGGCTGACTCCACCTGCGCTTTCCGAGGCGCTCGAGGAGAAGGAGTCCCCGCCCCCTTCTCTTCCGCCACCCCAAAACCAAAAAACCCCGCCGAAGCGGGGTTTTAGTCCAGCCAGTTCAGGCTCTACCTCACTGACCGTACTTGGCCTTCGCCTTGCGACGGTAGGCATGGAGCAGCGGTTCGGTATAGCCACTGGGCTGTTCGCGCCCCTTGAAGATCAGGTCACACGCTGCCTGGAAGGCCACGTTGCCCTCAAAATCGTCCGCCATGGGAATATAGTTTGGATCACCCTCGTTCTGGCGGTCCACAACCTTGGCCATGCGCTTAAGCGTCTCCATCACCTGCTCTTCGGTACAGACACCGTGATAGAGCCAGTTGCTCAGCAGCTGCGAGGCGATCCGCAGCGTTGCCCGGTCTTCCATCAGCCCCACATCATTGATGTCCGGGACCTTGGAGCAGCCCACGCCCTGCTCGATCCAGCGCACCACGTACCCGAGAATCCCCTGGGCGTTGTTGTCCAGCTCCTGCTTGATCTCAGCATCACTGAGCGCGGATGGGTCCTTCATCAGCGGCACTGTCAGGATGTTGTCCAGGCTGGCACGCTCGCGCTGGCTCAGCTGATCCTGAACGGCCATTACGTTGACCTGCTGATAGTGAATGGCATGCAGGGTCGCCGCGGTCGGTGACGGAACCCAGGCCGTATTAGCGCCAGCCTTGGGATGGCTCACCTTGGCTTCCATCATGGCCGCCAGCTTATCCGGCATGGGCCACATGCCCTTACCAATCTGGGCACGACCCTTGAGGCCGGTTTCCAGGCCAACGTCCACGTTCCAGTCCTCGTAGGTGGTCATCCAGGGCGCCTGCTTCATCTCGCCCTTACGGATCATGGGGCCGGCTTCCATACTGGTGTGGATCTCGTCGCCCGTCCGGTCGAGGAAGCCAGTGTTGATGAAGATGATGCGGTCTTTCGCCTGGCGGATGCACTCCTTGAGGTTGACCGTGGTCCGTCGCTCCTCGTCCATCACGCCCACCTTGAGGGTGTTGCGCGTCATCCCGAGCGCGTCCTCGACACGCCCGAACAGTTCGTTGGTGAACGCCACCTCGTCCGGGCCGTGCATCTTGGGCTTCACGATGTAGACACTGCCGGTACGGCTGTTACCCAGGCGGGTATTGCCCTTGATGTCATGAATGGCGATCAGGGAGGTGATCATGCCGTCCATGATGCCCTCGGGCACTTCGTTGCCGTCCGCGTCCAGTATGGCGTCGTTGGTCATCAGGTGGCCGACGTTTCGCACCAGCATCAGGCTGCGGCCGTGCAGGCTCAGCGGCTTGCCCTGGGCATCCCGATACTCCCGGTCAGCGGCCATGCTCCGGGTTACGGTTTTACCGCCCTTCTCGAAGCTCTCTTCCAGGTTGCCCTGCACCAGGCCAAGCCAGTTGCGGTAGACCCCCGTCTTGTCTTCCGCATCCACCGCGGCAACGGAATCCTCACAATCCATGATGGTGGTCAGCGCGGATTCCATGGCCACGTCCTTCACGTGCGCCGCGTCATCCTTGCCGATCGGGTGGCTGGCGTCGATCTGGATCTCCATGTGAACCCCGTTACGCACCAGCAGCACACCATCCGGCTCGCCTTCGCTGCCCTTGTAACCCACGAACTGGGAGGGGTCCTTGAGCCCGCTCTCGCCGCCGCTGCTCAGGCTGACCTTCAACTGACCGCCTTCGATCCGGTACGCCGTGGCATCGGCGTGGCTGCCGTTTTCAAGCGGTGCCGACTCGTCGAGCACGCCACGGGCATAGGCGATCACCTTCTCACCGCGGACCGGGTTGTAACCCGGCCCCTTGGTGGCGCCGCCTTCCTCGGAGATGATATCGGACCCGTAGACCGCATCGTACAGGCTCCCCCAGCGCGCGTTGGCCGCGTTCAGCGCGAAACGGGCGTTGGAGATGGGCACTACCAGCTGAGGCCCCGCAACCTGGGCGATCTCTTTGTCCACATTCTCGGTGGTCGCGGTGAAATCCGCGCCTTCTGGCTTGAGGTAGCCGATGTCCTTCAGGAAGCTTTTGTACTCATCCAGGTCAATGGACTGGCCCTTGTGCTCGCGGTACCAGCTGTCCAGTTTTTCCTGGAGTTCATCCCGGACCTGGAGCAGCTCGCGGTTGCGCGGCGCCATATCCGCCACGATGCGACCAAACTCGTTCCAGAACTGCTCGGCATCCACGCCCGTTCCCGGGATGGCTTCGTTATTAACAAAGTCGTACAAGAGTCGGGCGACCTGCAGGCCACCAGCATTAACGCGTTCTGTCATCTTTTCGCCTCAGATTGCTGTTTTGATTTACTTTTTAGTCATCGATAGCCGGCCGAACCCAAGATCTGAGCCGGCGCTCACGAATTCAGCGTGGGCGTATTCTAAGTCAAACCCACCGCCCAAGGACAGACGCCTTACTCCCGGCGCCAGGTGGTGCCTTCCCGGCTGTCTTCCAGCACAATCCCCTGCTCGCGGAGCTCGTCCCGGATCCGGTCGGCCTCGGCAAAATCCCTCGCCTTCTTGGCCTGGGCACGCGCCTCGATCAATGCGTCGACCTGTTCCGGTGTCAGGTCGCCCGTACCACGGCGCAGAAAGTCCGCAGGCTGGCGCTCCAGAACGCCCAGAACGGACCCGAGGCGACGCAGCACCCCTGCCAAGCGAGCAGCCTCTGCGCCTTCGCTATTGCGGCGGGCACGGTTGAGTTCAGACGCAACCGCATGCAGCTCGGCGGTCGCCTCCACCGTGTTGAAATCATCATCCATGGCCTCGGTGAATCGCCGGTCGTGCTCGGTTTCCGGTGGCTCCACCTCCGGCTCTACGCCATCCAGCGCCTGATAGAACTTCATCAGCGCGCCCTTCGCCTCGGCCAGGCTATCTGGGGTGTAGTCAATCTGGCTGCGGTAGTGGCTGGCGATCAGGAAGTAGCGCACCACCTCTGGGTCATGGTTCTGGAGAATATCGCGGATGGTGAAGAAGTTACCCAGCGATTTTGACATCTTCTCGTGGTTCACACGGACGGCCCCAGCGTGCATCCAGTAGTTCACGAACGGCTGGTCGTGGGCACACTCGGACTGGGCAATCTCGTTCTCATGGTGCGGGAACATCAGATCCGGACCGCCGCCATGGATGTCAAAGGTCCGCCCGAGGTGGGAACGGGACATGGCAGAGCACTCAATATGCCAGCCCGGACGGCCCTCGCCCCAGGGCGACGGCCAGGCCACTTCACCAGCCTTGGCCGCCTTCCAGAGCACAAAATCCGCCGGGCTGGCCTTGGCGTCAGCGACCTCCACCCGGGCACCGGCAACCAGATCCTCCAGCTTTTTGCGACTGAGCTTGCCGTAATCCTGGAAGGCGGAAACTGCAAAATAGACATCACCGTTATCACCCTGGTAGGCATATCCCTTATCAACCAGGGACTCGATCATGCGGATCATCTCATCGATGGTCTCGGTGGCGCGTGGCTCCTCGGTGGGCCGCAGCACAGCCAGCGCGTCCTCGTCCTCGTGCATGGCCGCGATCATACGCTCGGTCAGCGCCCGGAAGTCCTCGCCATTATCCCGTGCCCGATCCAGGATCTTGTCATCAATATCGGTGATGTTACGCACGTAATGGACGTCGTAGCCGCGGTGGCGGAGGTAGCGCGTAATCACATCAAACGCCACCAGAACCCGCGCATGCCCCAGGTGGCAGTAGTCATAGACGGTCATGCCACAGACGTAGATGCCCACCTTACCGGCTTCCATGGGCTGGAATACTTCCTTGCGTCGACTGAGGGTGCTGTAGAGCTGGATCACGGGGTCTCCATCCTTTCCGGTCTCGGGTTACTGGCCGCTGATCTTGGCCCAGGAGTCACGCAGTGTGACGGTACGGTTCATCACGATCCGGTCCTCGCTGCTGGCTTCCGGGTCGTAGAAGAAATACCCCTCACGCTCGAACTGGTAGGGGATATCGGTGCGTGGCGAGGCCAGATTGGCTTCCCCCTTACAGCCAGTCATCACCACCAGGTTGTCGGGGTTGATGTCTTCCACAAAATCCCGCTCCTTATCCGTGCCTGGATTTTCCACCGCGAAAAGCCGGTCATACAGACGCAGCTCCAGATCCACCGCCGTTGCCGCGGAAACCCAGTGAATCACGCCCTTGGGCTTGTAGCCCTCGGGGTTCTCGCCCAGGGTGGCAGGATCGTATTCGGCGTGGATCTCGGTAACGTTGCCGTCGCCATCGGTGACAAAGTCATGGCATGTGATCACGTAGCCACCACGCAGGCGCACCGCGTTGCCCACCGAGAGCCGTTTCCATTTCTTGTTGGGAGGCACTTCCACAAAGTCCTCCGCATCAATGTACATCTCGCGCGTCCAGGTTACCTCCCGCGTCCCCATGGACTCATCCTGGGGGTGGACAGCCGTGGTCAGCACCTCGGACTGGCCCTCTGGGTAATTGGTCAGGATCAGCTTCACCGGCCTCAACACACACATCGCGCGCGGCGCGTTGCGGTTGAGGTCATCCCGGATGGCATGCTCCAGCATGCCCAGATCCACGGTCCCACCGGTCTTGTTCACGCCCACCATGTCGCAGAACTGGCGTAGCGAGGCCGGCGTAAAACCACGGCGGCGCATGCCCGAGAGCGTCGGCATGCGCGGGTCGTTCCAGCCATCCACATAGCCTTCGTCGACCAGGCGCATCAGTTTGCGTTTGCTGGTGATGGTGTAGTTCACGTTCAGGCGCGCAAATTCGATCTGGCGCGGGCGGCACGGCGGCGTCACATGTTCCAGGACCCAGTCGTAGAGCGGCCGGTGATCCTCGAATTCCAGTGTGCACAGGGAATGGGTCACACCCTCTTCCGCATCCGACAGAGGGTGCGTGAAATCGTACATCGGGTAGATGCACCACTGGTCACCGGCCTGGTGGTGCGTCAGGTAGCGGATACGATAAAGAATGGGGTCGCGCAGGTTCATGTTGGGCGAGGCCATGTCGATCTTCGCCCTCAGGACATGCTCTCCCTCCGCGAACTCACCCGAGCGCATACGCCGGAACAGGTCCAGGTTTTCGGCCACGGACCGCTCCCGGTAGGGACTGTTGGTGCCCGCCTCGGTCAGCGTGCCGCGGTACTGGGCCGCGGTCTCCGGATCCAGGCTGCAGACATAGGCATAGCCTCCCCGGATCAGTTCCTCGGCGTAGTTATAGAGACGCTCGAAGTAATCCGATGCGTAGCGGACCGGTCCCTTCCATTCATAGCCCAGCCATTCCACATCGCGCTTGATGGCCTCAATGTATTCCTGGCTTTCCTTCTCCGGGTTGGTGTCGTCAAAACGCAGCGTGCAGTCACCACCGAATTGCTCCGCCATGCCAAAATTCACCACGATCGACTTGGCATGGCCGATATGGAGATAGCCGTTGGGCTCAGGAGGAAACCGGGTAACGATGTGGTCATGACGGCCTTCAGCGAGGTCGTCCAGGATAATGGTGCGGATGAAGTTGCTGGCCGGAGCTGATTCGGAACTCATGGATGCTGTTACACCACCGGGTTGAATGTGAAAACCGCCATTGTACCTGCTCACCGCCGCGATCTCATGCATGGTGGGGGCGGATGCCTTACAATACGGCCATTTGGACGCAAGAGGATATAATGTCATGGTCGTTCTGGAAACCAGCGAAGGCCGCATTCTGCTGGCCACCGACGCGGAGAATGCACCCGGCACCACCGGCAACTTCCTCTCCTACGTCGATTCGGGGTTCTTTGACGGCCTGATTTTCCACCGGGTCATCAGCAACTTCATGATCCAGACCGGCGGTTTCGGGCCGGATATGGAGCCCCGTAAGCCCGGCGAGCCGATCCGCAACGAAGCGGATAACGGCTTGAGCAACAAGCGCGGGACCGTCGCCATGGCCCGGACCATGAGCCCACACACAGCATCCTCGCAGTTCTTCATCAACGTCAACGACAATGGCTTTCTGGATCACACCGCCAAAACCCAGGAAGGCTGGGGTTATTGCGTATTCGCTACCGTGGCTGAAGGCATGGATGTCGTGGACCGGATCCGTGACAAGCCCACCACGGCCCGAGCGGGGCATCGTGACGTCCCGGTTGAGGACGTCATCATCCACAGGGCCTACCGTACTGACGAGGAGGCAACCGCATGACAACCCGCTTCATCGCCGACCTCCATCTTGAAGAGGAGCGCCCCGATATCACCGAGGCGTTCCTGGGGTTCCTGCCCACCTATGCCCATGGCATTGACGCTCTCTACATTCTGGGGGACTTTTTTGAAGCCTGGATCGGGGACGATGAACGGACCCCGCTACAGGAAACCGTGGCCGAGGCCCTGCAGGCAGTCACCGCCACCGGTACCCGCCTGTACCTGATGCATGGCAACCGCGACTTCCTGATCGGCCACGACTTCTGTGAGCGCGTGGGCGCCGAGCTGCTGGCTGATCCCACCGTGATCAGCCTCTACGGGGAACCCACCCTGCTGATGCACGGTGACAGCCTCTGCACCGCTGACGAAGAGTACCAGACATTCCGCGCCAACATGCGCGACCCGAAATGGCAGCAGGCATTCCTGCAGCGCTCACTGGCGGAACGCCAGACCGTTGCACGCCAGATGCGCGAAATCAGCCAGGCCAAGAACCAGGGCAAGGAACAGACCATTATGGATGTGACCCCGGAGGAGGTGGTTCAAGAGATGGAGCGCCATGGGGTGCAGCGCCTGATCCACGGTCATACCCACAGGCCGGCAGTACACGAGCTCAATGCCGGTGGCCAGCCGGCGAGCCGCTATGTGACCGGTGACTGGCATGAAAAGGCCTGGTACATCGAGGCCCGGGAGGGCGCCGACCCCGAGCTTCTGAGCGTTCCCTTCAACAGCCTGACAGGCTGATCACTGCCAATCCGGTACGCCACTGTGGAAGCGGAAGCTGTCATCCGGTCTCTGGATGAGGTCCGCTTCCACCGCCAGCAGCTCCGCCACCCGATCGCTCACCGGACCACCGGCCGCCTTCTCCGCCAGCCTCAGATAATCCTCGTAATGGCGGGCCTCCGACTTGAGCAGTGACTCGTAGAACTCCGCCAGTTCCTTGTCCAGGAGTGGCGCCACGACCGAAAACCGCTCACACGAGCGGGCTTCAATGATACCGCCGATGATCAGGGTGTCCACGAGCCGTCCCGGCTCTTCCTTGCGGGCCTGTTGATGCAGGCCCTGAGCATAGCGCGCTGGTGTCAGGTGACGATACGCGATCCCCCGTTTCTGCAGTATCGACAACACCTGCTCGAAATGGCGCAGCTCCTCCCGGGCAAGCCGCGACATGCGGTGCAGCAGGTCCGGATCATCCATGTAGCGATACATCAGGCCAAGCGCCGTGGAGGCGGCCTTTTTCTCGCAATGGGCATGATCAATCAGCAGCAGTTCCTGATTTGCCAGTGCGGCGTCAATCCAGGCCTGGGGCGTGGCGCAGGGAAGGAAGTCGTGAATCGGGGAAAGGTCAACCTGGGCCATGGCAGCGCTCCATCAAAAAGCGCCAAGAATAGACCCAGGCTGATCAGGGGTGCAAGCCGCCCCTAGGGGCGACTCGGGCGTCAGCCGTTGACCTTGGCAAACTCGTCCGCGATTTCCTGTTCGGGCTCACCAGTAGCCAGGGAACCAATGGCAATGGCAATGGCCGCGAACACGAATCCAGGGACGATCTCATACATGTCAAAGAGCCCGCCTTCGAGTTGCTTCCAGACCACGACCGTGAGCCCCCCCACAACAACGCCCGCCAAAGCGCCCGTGCGGTTCATGCGCGGCCAGTACAGCGAGAGCAGGATAACCGGCCCGAACGCCGCGCCAAAGCCAGCCCAGGCATAGGAAACCAGATCCAGAACCATGGAGCTGTCGTCCAGAGCGATCACGCCAGCCACCACCGCGATGACAATCACGGCAACCCGGCCCACACGCACCAGTTCAGCCGCGTCAGCCTCCGGGCGGAAAAAGCCCTTATAGAAATCCTCGGCCAATGCGGAGGAGGACACCAGCAGCTGGGAGTCCGCGGTACTCATCACCGCCGCCAGGATAGCCGCCAGCAGGATACCTGCGATCACGGGATGGAAGAGGGCGTCCACCAGCATCATGAAGGCTTTCTCCCGATCCTCCAGGCCTTCCGGCCCGAAATAGCCTACGGCAGCGAGCCCCACCAGAACGGAGCCAACCAGGGTAATGGCGGTCCAGGAAACGGCTACACGCCGCGCGTAAGGAACCAATGACTCATCGCTGATCGCCTTGAAGCGGGCCAGAACGTGGGGTTGGCCGAAATAGCCAAGCCCCCAGGCAAGTGAGGAGATGATCGCGATAACGCCCAGCGACTCGCCGCCTGCATCCGAGAACAGGGATAGCGTTCCCTGGCCCTTTTCCAGAAGGGCGCCTTCCAGACCAGACCAGCCGCCAACCTCACCGCTGTTAATCGCGAGTACGGGAACCAGCATGAGAGCAGCCAGCATCAGCAGGCCCTGAACCACGTCCGTCCAGGATACGGCCAGGAAACCGCCGAACAGCGTGTAGGAAACCACGGCCAGAGTGCCGACTATGACAGCCCACTGGTAGTCCAGGCCAAAGACAGTCTCGAACAGCTTGCCACCGGCCACCAGCCCTGAACTGGTGTAGAACAGGAAGAACAGCAGTATGAAGAACGCGGCGATGACCCGCAGTGCCCGGGTGTTATCCCGGAACCGGTTCTCCAGAAAGGACGGAATCGTGAGCGAGTCCTTAGCGGCCTGTGAGTAGTTGCGCAGCCTTCTCGCCACCATCAACCAGTTCAGGTAGGTTCCGATCAGGAGCCCGATCGCAATCCAGCTCGCTCCGACCCCGTTGGCAAAGGCCGCGCCCGGCAGGCCCATCAGGAGCCATCCACTCATATCCGAGGCCCCGGCACTCAGGGCCGAGGGGATCGGGCCCAGATTGCGCCCACCAAGAATGTAATCTGACAGATTCTGGGTCCGCATGTAGGCAATAACACCCAGGGCCAGCATCATCGCTAGATAGATGACAAAGGTCCAGGTTATCGCAACTGTGTTTTCAACCATTATCAGGCTCCATTGGGAAATCCATGCTTGTTGTTGTTCAACCTATTTCTTCCACACCCAGCGACAGGAGGCTCGCATTACCGCCTGCCGCCGTGGTGTTATTGGTCCTGACACGTTCCGTGGCAAAACGTGGCAGGTAGTTCGGGCCACCGGCCTTGGGACCGGTCCCGGAGAGGCCATGCCCTCCGAATGGCTGGACGCCCACCACGGCGCCAACCTGGTTACGGTTGATGTAGGTATTACCAACCTTCACCCGGCGCTCGATATAGGCGGCCGCGGACTCACTACGGCTGTGAATGCCGAGCGTCAGGCCATAACCGGACCCGTTGATCTCGTCAATCACGGCATCGAGTTCGCGCGCGTCGTAACGGACGACGTGCAGGATGGGCCCGAAGTATTCGCGGTCCAGATCCTTCATGCCGTTGATTTCATACGCCACGGGCGGCACGAAGTAGCCCTTTTCCGCATCATCGGGCAACGGCGCCTCACCTACCAGGCGATTGCGCTCACGCAGCTCGGCAACATGCGCCATCAGATCATTGTAGGCCTCCTGGTCGATCACGGGCCCCACATCCGTTTCCACACGGATCGGGTCCCCCAGGCGCAGGTCGCGCATGGCACCGGCCAGGGTTTCCTCAATCACGTCCGCCACATCCTCCTGCACATACAGGACGCGCAGGGCCGAGCAGCGCTGACCGGCGCTGCCAAAGGCGGACATGACCACATCCTTGACCACCTGCTCCGGCAGGGCACTGCTGTCGACGATCATGGCATTCTGGCCACCGGTTTCAGCGATCAATGGGATGATTGGTCCTTCCCGGGCGGCCAGTGTACGGCTCAGATGATGCGCAACGCCGGTGGAGCCGGTGAAGGTCACACCGGCAAGGCGCGCATCGGACAGTACCTGGTTTCCGATACCCGCCCCATCACCAGGCAGGTACTGGATCACGCCCGGCGGGAAGCCCGCCTCGAGCATCAGTTCCGCGGCGCGGAAACCAATCAGGCTGGTCTGCTCGGCCGGCTTGGCCAGAACCGTATTGCCGGCGGCAAGCGCCGCCATGATCTGGCCCGTGAAGATGGCAATCGGGAAGTTCCAGGGACTGATGCAGAGAAAGACGCCCCGACCCTCTAGGTAGTACTCATTGGACTCACCCGTTGGGCCTGGCATGACAGTGGGTTCGGCAAACTGGCGACGCGCCTGCATCGCGTAATAACGGCAGAAATCCACGGCCTCACGGACTTCAGCAACGCCATCCGGCAAGGATTTGCCCGCCTCACGGCTGCACAGCGCAATCAACTCATGTTCATTGGCCTCCAGTAGATCGGAGAAGGCCTCAAGGCATTTAGCCCGCTCCTCAGCCGGTGTCTGGTTCCACTGTTCGAATGCCTCGTGCGCGGTGCTCAGCGCTTTCTCGACAATGTCCGAGCGGCTCCAGGCAATCTCCCCCGCGACCCGGGTCCGGTCATGGGGATTGGTGACGCGGGAGGTCGACTCGGCGCCGCAACGCTCACCGTTAACAATGGGCATGCCTTGCCAGTAATGCTCTGCCCACCGCTCCAGCCCCTGCTGGAAGGGCCTGAGATCGGACAGAACCGCCAGGTTGTGGCCATGTGAATTGCGCCGCTCCGCCCCATAGATCTCCGGCGGACGCGGGATCCGGGAGTCCGGCAAAGTGCTGTGTGCCCGCAGTGCGTCCGCCGGATGGCCGATGAGATCCTCAATGGGCGTCGCCGCATCCACCAGCCGGTGCACAAAGGAGGAGTTGGCGCCATTTTCCAGCAGCCGCCGCACCAGGTACGGCAGCAGGTCCTTGTGGGCGCCCACGGGCGCGTAGATACGGACTGGTACCTGCGGTACTTCGCCCATTACCACGGAATAAAGGGCATCGCCCATGCCATGGAGTCGCTGGAACTCATACGCAGCGCCGTTCGCCTCGGCCATGTTCAATACCGACGCCACCGTGTGGGCATTGTGGCTGGCGAACTGCGGGAAGATATAGCCTTGGGCGTAGTCGCTGAGCAGGAACCGGGCACAGGCCAGATAGCAGACATCCGTGCCCTCCTTTCGCGTGTACACCGGATAGGTATCAACGCCCAGCATCTGGGCATGCTTGATTTCAGTATCCCAGTAAGCCCCCTTCACCAAACGCACCGGGATGCGGTCGCCCTGCTGGCGGGCCAATGCCGCCACCCAGCACAACACCGGCAAAGCCGGCTTGGAGTAAGCCTGAACCGCGAGGCCCAGCTCCCCCCATCCTTTGGCCGCCTCGGACTCATAGACGCTGCGGAAGATCTCCAGTGACAGCTCAAGCCGGTCCATTTCTTCCGCGTCCACCGTCAGCGGCACCTGCTTCTCACGGGCAAAGGTGACAAGGCGGCTCAGTCGCCGTACCAGCTCCGTCTTTGCCCGTTCCTCCTGGGCACGCTCATAACGCGGATACAGCGCGGACAGCTTGACCGAAACCGAAGGCACGGGGCGCTCACCGCGCGGGTAACGGTCGTTGCCTACAGCCTCAATCGCCGTCCAGTAATCATTGAAATAGCGCGATGAATCAGACTCATTCAGCGCTGCCTCTCCCAGCATATCAAAGGAGTAGGTATAGCCCTGATCCCGGTACTGACGGCCTTCCTGAAGGGCTTCATCGATATCCCGCCCAAGCACGAACTGGCGCCCCATAATCGCCATGGCCTGGTACATGGCCTTACGGATGACCGGCTCACCGCAACGGTTCACCAGCTTGTGCCAGATCGACTTGGGATGGCCGTCCAAGCCGGGATCCATCTTCACCACCCGGCCGGTCAACAGCATGCCCCAGGTTGAGGCGTTGACCATAACGGACTCGCTGCGACCCAGATGTTTGCGCCAGTCGGCATCACCCATCTTGTCGCGGATCAACTCATCCGCGGTATGGGCATCCGGAATCCGGATGAGCGCTTCAGCCAGACACATCAGCAATATGCCTTCCTCGGTGTCCAGGCTGTATTCCTGCAACAGGGCGTCCACCATGTGCACCGAGTCATCCTGTTCCCGCACTTTCCGGATCAAGCCGGTGGCGCGATCCGCAATGGCCTGGCGCTCGCGGCCATCCGGTTCCGCCAGGGCCAACAGTGACTCAAGATAGGCCGATTCGTCGGCATAGTGGGTATCAACAATCCCCTGCCAGAGGAACTGGGTATCATCTCGGGGAAAAGACGGGTCGAGCACCCGGCTGGCATCAAACATAGCGTTCAGCCTCTCAGTCATCCTGGGCTTGGCACCTCTGTCGCATGAATTTATCCATTCAATTAAAGCAGAGGTTGTGAAAACCTGCACAACTCATTGCAGGCAGAGCCACTCTCTGTGAAGTTTGTCCATTGTCAGTCGAACGGACTCCGCGACCTCTTCTGCTGTCACCGCCGCATCAATCCGCCAGTAATGGTTGGCTGGATCTCCAGCGCGTGCCTGATAGACCTCGCGTACCCGCTCAAAGAATCGGACCCTTTCGTTTTCAAACCGATCAGGCCCTCCACCACGCCCGGCGATCCGGGCCATCCCCGTGGCTACGGGGGCATCCAGCCAAAGCACGGCGTCAGGGCGCAGCGTCTCCCCCTGGACCAGGCCTTCGAGCTGTGCCACTACCGTGGAATCCAGTTCGCGCCCACCGCCCTGATAGGCGTAGGTGGCATCCGTGAACCGATCACAGAGCACCCATTCGCCAGCCTCCAGAGTCGGCCGGATCACCCGGGCCAGATGCTGGGCGCGTGCCGCAAATATAAGCAGTAGCTCACAGGTGGGATCGACGGCTTCATCACGGGATTGCAACAGCAACTGCCGGATCTCCTCCGCCATGGGCGTGCCTCCGGGCTCCCGGGTTAGGCAGTGCGCAACACCCTGCTCCGTGAGCCAGTCACTGGCACTGCGAATGGCCGTGGATTTTCCAACTCCCTCGGTTCCCTCAAAGGTAATGAAGCGTCCACGCATCATCAGTTTTTGCCCTCCTCGGGCTCCGGATAGGAACGGTAGTCCTCACTGCGGTTCAGTTGATAACGGCGAACCGCTTTATTGTGGGCCTCCAGGGTGGCGGAAAAATGATGGGAGCCATCGCCCTTGGCCACGAAATAGAGCGCCTCTCCTTGCGCGGGATCCACGCTCGCGCGCAGGGAGGCTTCGCCCGGCATGGCAATGGGGGTAGGCGGTAGACCATCGATCCGGTAGGTGTTGTAGGGGGTGTATTCCCTCAGGTCGGCGTGGCCGAGCTTCCCCTGGTAGTCCGCGCCCATGCCATAGATCACCGTGGGATCCGTCTGCAGGCGCATGCCCTTTTCAAGCCGCCGTATGAACACGCCAGCGACCCGGGGTTTCTCCTCGGCCAGGGGGGTCTCACGCTCCACGATTGAAGCAAGGATCAAGGCCTCGTAAGGCTCGTCCAACGGCAGGTTTTTGCGGCGCTTCTGCCAAACGCTGGACAACAGCGCCTGCATGCGGCTGTGGGCACGGGCCAGTACATCCAGATCCGAATCGCCGTGCTGATACCGGTACACAGCTGGGAAGAACCAGCCCTCGGGGTCCATACCAGGCTGCCCGAGGCGCTCCATCAAGGCCTTGCCACTTACCCCTTCCAGCTCATTCACCAGTGGCTGTTCGTCAGCCAGGTGTTCACGGACACGCTTAAAAGTCCAGCCTTCCGGAATGCGCACCGTCCAGGTGTGCGTATCCCCTGCCGCCACTCGGCGCACAAACGCTACCGGCGACATACCATCGTCCCATCGATAGACACCGGACTGGAGACGGGCCAGGCTGGGCTCCAGCTTCGCCCTCACGCGGAGCCAGAAGGCGCTCGATAGATAGCCCCGATCCTCAAGATCGTGCGCAAGCCCCTGCAGGGTCGTCCCCGGCTCTATCTCCATGGTGAGGGGGTCCTCGAGCGCCACGGGCTGCTCCATGCGCTGAAACTGCCACTGCACAAAGCCCCACCCCGCTATGCCTGCCACCAGAACCAGCCCAACCAGCAAACCTGCAAGACGTTTACCGGATGCCATTACGCGAAGCCCAGCTCTTGGTTAACGCCTTGAATCAATGAGCCGGCGCCGCTGCTCACGGGCACCCGGCCCCCATTGCAGGCACTGACGGGGACCAGCCCCATAACACTATTGCCCAGAACGAGTCCGTGCTCCTGAAAATCAGCCATCATCAGATTCCTTTCCGTCACCTCAAGGCCCAGGCGAGGCGCATTCCGGACAAGCCAGTCCCTCAGTGTTCCAGCAACCACCAAGCGCTCCCGTGACGGGGTTACCAGCGTCCCGTTCATTACCGAGAACAGACAGGTGCGGGTCCCTTCGACCCAGCCCGACTCCCCCTCGAGCCCCATAAGCCCTTCAAAGTCACTGCCTGCGAGTTCTGCACTGGCAAGCACCTGCTCCAGCCGCCCGAGCGTCTTGCAGCCCCGGGCCGCCACCCTGGAAGGCAGGGGGTGCTGGCAGAGACGGATACTGACGCCCTCCCTGGGTACCGCCGGAACCGGTGCCGCCGTGGTGATCACCCTGGGTTGAACCACCTCCGGTGGCCGATACCCTCGACCTCCGGAGCCAGCCGTGACCATGATTTTGAGAACCGCCGGCGCCTCCGGCTGGAGCAACCCCTGCTCTGCTGCCTGCCGCGTCCAGGTGTCGAAGGCTACAGTGTCAAACGGAATGCCCAACGCCCTGCAGCCGGCCAGCAGCCGCTCACGATGGGCCTCCAGAAGCACAGGCCCAGACGGGCCCACCCTCAGGGTTTCAAATACCCCCTGAGCATAAGCCAGCCCCCGGTCGTCGACGGGAATCGAGGGACTGTCTCCAG
The DNA here is from genome assembly GCF_056783195.1 of Salicola sp. AFF1. NCBI lineage: Bacteria > Pseudomonadati > Pseudomonadota > Gammaproteobacteria > Oceanospirillales > Halomonadaceae > Salicola > Salicola sp. AFF1. Next base: position 69,499 of record NZ_JBXAYL010000007.1, on the reverse strand, counting down.
GCCAGATCCATTCAGGCATCAATGCCTCTCCCACTGCCTGCACCAGTAACCATCAAAAAAGCCGCCCCAGTGCAGGGCGGCTTTGGTACCGTTCGAACCGCGTTCGTCCGTTCAGCTGTGGGACTCGATGTAATCCACCGCGTCCTTGACCGTGGTCAGCTTCTCGGCTTCCTCGTCCGGGATTTCGGTCTCGAACTCTTCTTCCAGCGCCATCACCAGCTCAACCGTATCCAGCGAGTCGGCACCCAGATCCTCTACAAACGAAGAAGTGCTCTGTACCTCGGATTCCTTGACCCCCAGCTGTTCACAGACAATCTTCTTAACGCGTTCTTCAACTGTACTCATAATGTCCTCATTGTGTACGTCACCAGCAGTGCTGGCGTGCCAGTTTAGTTGAATCCCCCGGGCCGAACAAGCAACCCGGGAGGGGCTGACCGGAAGCCGCCCCGCCATGACAGCGAGGGCGTCCTCCTTCAGTTCATGTACATGCCACCATTGACATGAATGGTCTCGCCATTGACGTAGGCCGCCCCTTCCGAAGCAAGAAACACAGCCACTTCGGCCACTTCCCTTGCCTGCCCGAGCCGACCCGCCGGAATGGCTGAAAGCATGGCATCACGCTGGCTTTCGTCAAGCTCCCGCGTCATGTCGGTTTCGATGAACCCCGGCGCAATGGCATTGACCGTGATACCACGGCTTGCCACTTCACGCGCCAGGGAACGAGTCATGCCCTCAATGCCGGCCTTGCTGGCGGCATAGTTCATCTGCCCGGCATTGCCCATGCGGGCGACCACCGAGCTCAGGTTGATGATGCGCCCTGTCCGGGCCTTCATCATGCCCTTGAGCACCGCCTGACTGGTGCGGTACACCGCTGAAAGGTTGGTATTGATCACCTCATCCCAGTCTTCCGGTTTCATGCGCATGGCAAGGCCATCACGGGTAACGCCGGCGTTGTTGACCAGCACCGTGGGTGGCCCGAAACCATTGCTGATTTCCTTGATGCCCGCCGTGACACTCTCCGAATCCGTCACGTTCATGACCATTCCGTCACCCTGCCAACCCTGCTCACTGATGCGCTCGGCAATAGCAGAGGCGCCGGATTCCGAGGTGGCCGTGCCGATCACCGTTGCGCCAGCCTGCGCAAAGCGCTCCAGAATCGCGCTGCCAATACCACGGCTGGCGCCGGTCACCAGAACCACTTGCCCTTCCAGCATCCTTATCTCCCGTTACGTGTCACTGTCAGGCGCCTTCGCGAACCGCGTCCAGCGCCTTGGTCATCTGTTCAGGCGTTTCCGTTGGATGACATCCCAGGCTCCGATCAATGCGGCGTACCAGCCCGGAAAGAACGCGACCGGGGCCACACTCGGCCATAACACCAACACCCTGCTCCGCCATATAGCGCACTGATTCCGTCCAGCGCACCGGTGATATCAGCTGCCAGTACAGGTTTTCGCGGATGGTGGCGGCGTCGGTCACAGCGCCCGCGGTCACGTTCTGGACCACCGGAATAGCCGCGTCCTGCACGCTGACACCCGCCAGGGCCCCCGCCATGCGGTCGGCCGCCGGCTGCATCAACGCACAATGGGAGGGTACACTCACCTCCAATGGCATGACCTTCTTGGCGCCTTCCTCACGCGCACGCTCGATAACCTGGTCCACCGCATTCACTGAGCCCGCGATGACCACCTGGCCCGGCGCATTGAAATTCACCGCCTCAACCACCCCGTGGGCGACATGCTCCTGGCAGAGGCTGATCACCGCCTCATCATCCAGCCCGATTATGGCGGCCATACGGCCTTTCCCTTGCGGTACGGCATGGCGCATGGCATCACCACGGATGCGCACCAGATCCACCGCGTCGGTAAAGCTCAAGCATCCCGCCACAACCAACGCGGAATACTCTCCAAGGCTGTGGCCTGCAACATAATCCGGCGAAGGGCCGCCCAGGTCCCGCCACACATGCCACATCGCAATGCTGGCTGTAAGCAGCGCGGGTTGGGTTACATCGGTACGATTCAGTTGTTCCTCGGGCCCCTGCCGGCAGAGTTCAGCCAGGTCATACCCCAGCACCTCGGACGCTTGTTCAAAGGTCTGCCCGACCAGCGACCACTCGGCAGCCGCTTCATCCAGCATCCCAACGGACTGGGATCCCTGACCGGGAAACACCAATGCTGTCGTCATCTGTCTTTCCTGTTGTGTTCTCTAGAATTCAACCTGGTCCAGCAATTCGCCAAGCCTGCGCGGCAGCTCATGCTCAACTTCCCGGGCCGCCTGTTCAATAGCTGCAACCAGCCCGGTGACGTCCGCATTGCCATGGCTTTTGATCACCACCCCCTGCAGGCCGATGAAACTCGCGCCATTATGCCGCGCGGGATCCAGGCGCCGCTTGATCCTGTGTAACACCGGTGCGGCGAGCATCGCCACCAGCCGTGAATACCAGTTGTGGCGAAATGCGCGCCTTATCAGGTCGCCAATCAATTCCGCCACGCCTTCCCCCGTCTTCAAGGCCACATTGCCCACAAAGCCATCACACACCACCACATCCGCCACCCCCCGAAAGAGGTCATTGCCCTCAATATAGCCAATATAGCCGGATTCCTCCCGAGCCTGCAGCATATGGCCGGCGAGACGGACCTGCTCATTACCCTTGACGGCTTCCTGCCCCACGTTGAGCAGTGCCACGCGGGGATTCTGGATACTATCGACAGCCTGCACCGTAAGCCGCCCCATGAGCGCGAACTGCACAAGATGCTCAGCGCTGGCATCAACGTTCGCTCCCAGGTCCAGAACGTAGCAATGGCCATTATGGAAGGGAATCTGCTTGATAATCGCCGGTCGCTCAATGCCCGGCCAGGTCTGGAGCGTGTTACGGCCAAGGGCCATGAGGGCCCCTGTATTACCGGCACTAACACAGGCGTCAGCCTCGCCACTGCGAACCAGTGACAGGGCCTGCGCCATGGAGGACTGCTGACGGTGGCGCAGTGCGTGGGAAGGTCGTTCCTCCATGGCCACCACATCCGGCGCATCACGGACCTCGATGCGTTCGCGGTCTGCACACAGAAAGGCCTCGAGATCCGCGCGCCTGCCCAGAAGCACGATTCTCAAGGCCTTGCTGTTGGAAACCGCGATTTCCGCGGCCCGGACCACTGGCTCACAGCCGCGGTCGCCACTCATGGCATCAACGGCGATGGTGGTCTCGGCCGCCACCGGTCACTCAGTCTTCCGGCGTTTCAATCACCTTCTTGCCCCGATAGAAGCCATCAGGCGACACATGATGCCGGCGATGAACTTCCCCGGTTGTTGGATCCATCGAAAGCGCGGGCTTGCGGAGCCCGTCGTGAGAGCGACGCATACCGCGCTTTGAACGGGTCTTGCGGTTCTGTTGAACGGCCATAGCAGATTACTCCTGGAGTCTTGCCTTGCTCTTGAGTTACGAGTCCGTTCCACCCTGATCCTGCCCCCCACTACCAAGGCCGGCCAGAACGTGGAACGGGTTGTGTGTATCATGCTCGCGCGCCTGCGCAACGGCGTCGTCGGCATCCCGGTTGATGCGTTCCAGCGTGGCGGACGCGCTACAGGCTGCCTCATCATGGGCCGGATCGTCCGGCAGGCACATAATGAGTTCATCCTCCAGAAGCTCACGGATCGGCAGCTCCCGCTTTCCTGCCACCATGGGCTCCAGGCTGGCCGGCAGCTGCTCCGCCATTGCCTCGGTATCAACCACCCCCACCCGGAAGTGCGACTCCACGGGAAGATGCATGGCCTCGAGGCACCGCTGGCACTGTACCACCAGTTCCGCCCGCACCCAGCCTTCGATGACGCGACGCCGCTCGTCATCAAAATAGAACGCCAACCTGGCAGCCGCCTCGCCTTCCGTCTCCAGAAGCAGCGGCGCCAGCCGGTTCATTCCGGCAAGGGCCAGATGGCCCTCTTTAACAGCCCCCTGATCGAACGATTTCAGCGCATCGACCGACAGGGGTATCTCCGGGTTCGACATAAGGCCGCGATTCTAGGGTTCCCACTGGTGAATGTCAAAACTCAACGCAGAACCGGGCCGCTGTTAATGAGCGTCTCTGTGACCCCCTGGCCAACCGAGCTGCCCAGATCCCGCATAATCCTCTGGAACGGCGATGGCTTGTAGCTGTAATCCACAACGTCTTCCGCGCCTATCACATTCCGCGCCACCTGGCCCGCGGAATTGAAATCATCAACCAGGCCCAATTCCCGTGCTTTCTGGCCAGTCCAGATCAGCCCCGAGAACAGGTCCGCCTTGGACTCCTTCAGCTTGTCGCCACGCCCCTGGCGTACACGCTCGATGAACTGGGAATGGGTACGCTCCAGTACCCCCTCCCAGAACTCAACCTGCTCCGGGTCCTCAGGCAGAAAAGGATCCAGGAATGCTTTGTTTTCGCCAGCGGTGTACAGGCGACGCTCGACCCCCAGCTTGTCCATCAGGCCGGTAAAACCAAAACCACCGCCTCGCACACCAATGGAGCCCACCAGACTGGACGGGTTGGCATGAATCCGATCCGCGGCCGCCGCAATGTAATAGGCCCCCGAGGCGCCGATATCGGAAATCACTGCGTGCAGCTTTTTCTCGGGATACTCCTCCTTCAGGCGCTCGATCGCCTGGTACACGTAATCCGCCTGCACGGGGCTGCCCCCTGGACTGTTGATGCGCAGAACAACCCCCTGGGACTGCTCCGCGGAAAATGCATTTTCCAACGCGGTCACGAGGTTATCAGCGCTGGCGTCCTCGCCCTGGGCGATCACCCCTTCCAGATCCACAAGCGCCGTATGCGGCCCGCTAGCGCCCGGGGCCAGCTCCCCCGAACTGAATGGCATCTGGAACGCGAACAGCATGGCAAACAGATACACCAGGACCAGCGCCTTGAACAGGATCCCCCAGCGCCGGCTACGGCGCTGCTCGGCTTGCATCGCCATCATGGTCTTCTCGATCAGGCGCCATTCCTTGGAGTCCTCCCTGATCTCCTGTCCGCGACCGGTCGTGCCCTGCCCCGACGCGTCCCGTGTCACACCCCATTCCGCGTTTTCCGAATCCCAGTCGGACATAATGTCTCCTTGCTGTTAATGATCGCTGTTACCGGAAGTCATCAGCTTCCGAAGCATCGAGATGTCAGAGGCAATGGCCATTGGGCTGTGCCCAGCCAGCTGCTCATGCGAGTGAACGCCCCAGGTCACGCCAATCGCCGGCATTCCGATCCGGCGCGCCATTTCCATGTCGTAGATGGTATCACCAACCATCACCATCCGCTCCACAGGGATAGCGGTCTCGGCCACGATCTGGCGCAACATTAGCGGGTCCGGCTTGGACGCCGTTTCATTCGCGCAGCGTGTCAGCGGGAAATAGTGCCCCAATCCACTGGAACTCAATGCCCGATCCAAGCCAGGCCGGCTCTTGCCCGTAGCCACTGCCAGGGTAGGCCCCCCATGCAGGCCAGCCAGAAGATCGCTCACGCCCTCAAACAGATCATCGGGCGTTGTATCGCACTGGAAAAAGTGGTGGGCGTAGACCTCCCGCAACCGGGTCATCTCTTCCCAGGTGATTCCCGGCCAGAGCTGGTCCAGCGCCTCTTCCATCCCCAGCCCCACTATGTGACGCAACGCCTCGCGTTCACGGGCCGGGTATCCCAGATCCTGCGCAGCCCGCTCAAGGCTGTCCGCTATATGGTCGACGGAATCAATCAGGGTGCCATCCCAATCAAAGATCACTGCATCGAAGCTCATTGATACTGCCCCAGTTGCTGAATCTGTGCCTGAAAATCGTCAGGCTCCGGCGCTTCAAAGGTCACTCTTTCCTCCTGAGGGGGTTCGAACGTCAACTGATGCGCATGCAGCATCAGCCGGTCTCCCCCGCCCCGCTGCCAGGCCGACAGCGAGGCACCATCCAGATATTTCACATCGCCCGCCACCGGGCAGCCCTGGGCAGCTGCATGGACGCGGATCTGGTGCGTGCGCCCCGTCAGGGGAACCGCCTCCAGAAGGGTATACCCGGCAAAACGCCCAAGAACCCGGAAGTCCGTACGGGCAGGCTTACCCTGGTCCGCGCTGATCCGCACCAGCCGCTCCCCCGAACCGCCAGTGACCCGCTGCAACGGCGCTTCCACACGGTGCGCCTGCTGGGGCCATTCACCCACCACAAGCAACCGATAAACCTTGTGCGCGCTTTTACGGCGGAACTGATCCTGCAGCAACTTGAGCGCGGAGCGCCGGCGAGCGACAAGGATGAGCCCGGAGGTATCCCGGTCCAGCCGGTGTACCAACTCCAGGTAACGATCCTCCCGAGCCGCACGCAGCGTTTCGATCAGCCCGAAATCCACCCCGCTGCCGCCATGCACCGCGATCCCCGCCGGCTTGTCCACCACCAGAAAATCCGGTGCCTCATGCAGTACCGCTGCCTGCATCCGCCGCTGCACCCGTTGCCCTGGCTGGGCCCGATCCGGCTTTTGCGCAGGCTCATGGAGCGGCGGAACCCGGATCGAGTCTCCAGGAGCGATCCGGTAATCGGGCTTAACCCGCTTACGATTGGCCCGCACCGCCCCCTTCCGGATCACCCGGTAGATGACGCTTTTCGGTACGCCCCGGAAGCACCCCATAAGGAAATTATCAAGACGCTGACCAGCCCACTCCGGTGCCACCTCCAGCCATTGGACCCTGGGGGTTGATTCAGTACTGTCTCGGCTGCCCGGATGCCCTGGCATATAAGTCATTCTCCTGGCTAAGCGGAACCATTCTGCAGCTCGTTGATGAGGCAGGGGATTACTGCTATATTGGCGTCGTTTTCCCACCCCGGTCGATGGACGTTCCTGGCCGGGATGGCCTGGTTGGACTAAGGTCAGTGAATGAGTTCGCAATTATAGAGCCTTCGGGCCCAGTACGAAACGAGCAGCGGACGCACCACTAAAAACGACCAGCACTGGAAAACAGCGAGAGCCAACAGCAATCACGCGGGCGCGCGGCTGAGTCCTTTCACCCGCAGGCCGGAGCCACTGAGGCTCCCCCAGCGGACGATCACGGAAGCTGATAACAACGCGCGTCGTGATGGGTGTTCCGCCCGGCTGGAATCACGGTCGGAGGAACTGATGTCAATCCGGGCGGAAGCGCGCGGCAGGGTCATCGCAACGGTTTGAGAATACAGAAGCACCGGTTCGGGCTGTCCTGCTCATGAATATGACATAAGACCTCGTAACCGGTACGGGACAGACTTCCTTAGGGGTGCGGTCCGTTGAACCGCGCTCCTCAAGCATGGGGCTGATTCACTCACAGCACCATGCGGCTTTACTGGAGCGGGCTGAAGCAAGCCCGCTGTCTCGCCATTGCGTCCCGCACCGCTTCCGTCTTTGAACGATGGAAGTTTGTTCTAAAATGAAAAGAATGCTGATCAATGCAACTCACGAAGAGGAGTTGCGTGTTGCTCTGGTCGACGGCCAGCGACTGGTCGATCTTGATATCGAGTCCAGCACCCGCGAGCAGAAAAAATCCAATATCTACAAAGGCCGCATCACTCGCATTGAGCCCAGCCTGGAAGCGGCCTTCATTGATTACGGTTCCGAGCGTCACGGTTTCCTGCCCCTGAAGGAAATCGCGCGCGACTATTTCAGCAAGGCCCCGTCTGAAATTGATGGCAAAATCAACATCAAGGATGTACTCAGTGAAGGCCAGGAGCTGATTGTCCAGGTCGACAAGGAAGAGCGCGGCAACAAGGGCGCCGCTCTGACCACCTTCATCACCCTTGCCGGACGCTACCTGGTGCTGATGCCCAACAACCCGCGTGCCGGGGGCATCTCCCGCCGCATCCAGGGGGATGAACGCAGTCAGCTCAAGGAAGCCATGTCCGGGCTCAAGGTGCCCAAGTCCATGGGCGTGATCGTGCGTACCGCCGGGATTGGCCGGGAGACGGAGGAGCTGCAATGGGATCTGGACTACCTGCTGCAGTTCTGGGACGCCATTACCCAGGCAGCGCAAGCGCGCCAGTCCCCCTTCCTGATCTATCAGGAAAGCAACGTCATCATCCGCGCTGTACGTGACTACCTGCGCCAGGACATCAGTGAGGTGATGATTGACTCACCCAGCGTTTACGAGGACGTGCTCAACTTCGTACGTGCGGTGATGCCCTCTTTCGAGAACCGGATCAAACTCTATACGGACGACATTCCGCTGCTCAGCCGGTACCAGATCGAGGCCCAGATCGAGACCGCTTTCCAGCGTGAAGTATCACTGCCTTCCGGCGGCTCACTGGTCATCGACCCCACCGAAGCACTGGTGTCCATCGACATCAACTCCTCCCGCGCCACCCGCGGTGGCGACATTGAGGAAACCGCCTTCCAGACCAACCTGGAAGCGGCGGATGAGATCGCCCGGCAGCTGCGCCTTCGGGATATCGGTGGCCTGATTGTGATTGATTTCATCGACATGTCGCCCAACCGCCACCAGCGCGAGGTGGAACAGCGCATGCGCGAAGCGCTGGAACTGGATCGCGCCCGCGTCCAGCTCGGGCGGATATCGCGTTTCGGGCTGCTCGAAATGTCGCGCCAGCGGCTTCGTCCATCACTGGGTGAGACCCGCAGCGAAGTCTGCCCCCGCTGTAACGGCCAGGGATCGATCCGCAGTATGGAATCCCAGGCGCTGAGCATCATGCGCCTGATGTACGAAGAGTCCTCCAAGGATAAGACCGCCGAGGTCCGCGCCCTGGTACCGGTTACGGTGGCCGCGTTCCTGCTCAACGAGAAGCGGGACGAAATCAATGCCATTGAGCGGCGGGAAAACGTACGGGTTCGGGTCATCCCCTCCCAGAACCTGGAGACGCCGCACTTCGAAGTCCAGCGGCTACGCACCGATGACACCGCCGTGACGGTCGGTGAAGCCAGCTTCGAGATTGCAGCGCAGTATGAGGATGACACTGAAGACGCTTGGTCCGTTGGACAAAGTACCGGCGAGCGCGAAGAAGCGGCTGTGAAAGCGGTCACCCCTGCCAACCGTACTCCGGCTCCGGCATCAAGCACCGAAACGCCAGCTGCAGGCGAGACGCTCAACTTCTGGCAACGGGTGGGTCGCAAGCTTCAGACCATGTTTGCCCCGCCGTCGGAATCCGAGTCGGCGCCCCGCCAGGAAGGGACAACGCAACGCCAGAGTGCCGCCCCGTCCGACACCAGTCAGGGCCAGAACCGCGACAGCAGCCAACGTCAGGGTGGCAACCAGCAACAACAGGGCAACCGCCAGGAAAGCGGCAGCCAGAGCCAGCGCAGTGGCCAGAACCGGCGGCGCCGTGGTGGCCAGAACCGTAACCGGAGTCAGCAGGATTCAGGCGGCCAGCAGAAATCCGGCGGTAAACAGGACAATGCCAGCCAAGGGAACAAGGATGGGAATAAGGACGGCGGCGGCCAGTCCCGCTCATCCAGTAAAGGGGGCAGCAACAACCGGAGCGGCGGCCAGAAATCCGGCGGCAACCAGAAGCCCAACACGGACCAGAAATCCGGCGCCGAACACAAGAGCGACAACGACCAGAAGTCGGGCAGCGGCAACAAGGGCGGCAAGAATGACGGGAGCTCCCAGAAAAAGGGGGATGGAAACCGCCGTAACCGCGATGCTGACCGAAGTGAAGGCCAGAAGGACGACGCCAAGGGCAAGCAATCCGGAAACGAGAAGCAAAAGGACCAGGAGACCCCCGGCGAGAAACGCAACCGCTCTGACAACCGGAAAAAAGGCCAATCCCGTGGTGACTCCGGCAATAAGAGCCAGAACCAGCAAGAAGCCGGTGAAGAGGGTACACCAAACCCTGAGTTCCAACGCCCTCGCCGGCCCCGGCAGAAAAACGGCAAACCAGCCGACCAGAGCTCAACAGAGGGCCTGAACGCCTCTGAGGAAAAAACAGCAGCAGAAAAACAACGGAAGGACGCCGTAGAGGGGGAAGAAACCCCGACCGGAGCGACAGCCAAGCCCGACGTGTCACAGTCGAGTCCTCTGCAGACAGACACTGACCAGGAGCCGCAGCAGCCTGTTGAGGCCAAGGCCAATGCGGCCAACAGTGAGGCGCCCGGGAGCAACGGCGGTACGGCACCGGAGACCGGGGAGGCCGAGCAGGTGCAGGCTCAGGCAACGGAAGCAACAAGCTCAGCTGATACCAGCTCCCGCGAAGCGCCGGTAGAGACACAACCCATCGAGACAGAACCCAGGAAGGAAGCCGAAGCTCAGGCTGAAGTGGCCTCCGAGCCTGAAAAGCAGGCCAAGGCGTCTGTCGAAAAGGCGACCCCTGACGCGGCCGGGACCGATGAGCCTGACAACAGCCCGGGCGAAGACGAGATTCACCTGGAGCCCATCAAGGGCCGCGCCTATAACGATCCACGGGAGATCCGCCGCCGACAGGAGGCATTCCGCAAAGCACGCAACCAGGCAAAGACCAACGAACAGGAGTGAGGCCAGGGATATGCTGACTGATCAGGACGTGGAAACGCTGGAATCAATCCTGTTTGCGCCCGGCCAGAGCGAGGAAGCACTGGACGTCTTTGGCCTTCACGGTGTGGTAACGGCCTCGGTCGTGGGGCCGGTGCCACTGTCCGTGGAACGCATTCACGCGATAGCCACTGCTCAACCAGAAGGCAGCGAGGAAGCGGTGCCTGCCGAATTCCAGTCACTGGTATCACGCCTGGCCAGGACCATCCAGCAGGAGCTTGAACAGGGCCAGACACTGGAGCTGCCCGAGCCCGAGGATGACGAAACCGCTGAAGAGGCGCTCGAGAACTGGTGTGCGGGCTTTACCGACACCTTCCTGCTGGATGAGGACCAATGGGTCGGAGAGGATGAAGAAACGGTTGGGCAGCTGATGACGCCCATCCTGACGCTGTCAAATCTGTTCGACGATGAAGCCTTCCAGCAGGCACGGAAGGATCCCAAGCGCCTTACGGATTACGCCGACGCCATCCCGGAACTCCTGACGGATCTCTACCTGCACTATCACTCGCCCTGAATGCGCCTCTGCGTTATTTCCCGGAAATGCCACCAGACCGGCTCGGGGCCGGCTGGCAGGTCCGGGAGCTTGCCCAGCTCTGACCAGGGCCGTCCCGGCCAGTGGAAATCACTGCCGCCGGAGGCACAAAGCCCACCCTCCATGCAAAGGCGGGTAAGGTAACCACTGTCCTGGGGCGAGTGTCCGGCACTGAGGACTTCCAGCGCCTGCCCGCCGGCTTCGTGGAAGGCCTGGACAAGCTTTCTGAGCTTATTGTTCGTCAGCCCGTAACGACGGGGGTGCGCCAGCACGGCAATGCCCCCAGCCTGTCGGATCCAACCCACCACGGTTGCCAGCTCCGGCCAGCAGCTCGCAACATCGCCGGCCTTGCCGGTTCCCAGATAGCGCTGGAACGCCTGCCGGGTCCCCGGCACCACGCCAGCATCCACCAGTGCCTGGGCAAAATGGGGCCGCCCGGGGACACCCGCCGCCAATGCCCGGGCCTGCTCAAGTACTGAAGGCAGCCCTTGTCGGCGCAACCGCTCGTCAATGGTTCCCGCCCGTTCATACCGGACGCCAGCCTGCCCTTCCAGGGCCTGCCGGAATCCGGGGTCCTCCGGCTCGAAATCCAGGGCCACCACATGAATCGTCTGGCCTCGCCACAAACAGGACAGCTCTACGCCAGCGACAAGATGCACACCCTGTGCTACCGCCGCCTCATTGGCCTCGCCAACGCCCGCAATGGTGTCGTGATCCGTGAGTGCTAGCACGCCCACCCCTTGAGCTGCCGCACGGGTCACCACGGCCTCTGGCGACAGACCCCCATCAGAAGCCGTGCTGTGGCAGTGCAGGTCTACAAACACCTGGCTGTTTTCTTCAATACGCATAATGCTCCGGGTATTGCGCCACGAACCGGGATTGGCTCGGAGCCGAGCGCAGCTTATCATAGGCCCCTATTGCCACTCATACACACCCGCGTTTCCAGGCAGGAGATCGCTATGTACTATGCCATCATGGCAGAGGATGTCACCGACAGCCTCGAACGACGCAAGCAGGCCCGCAGCGCCCACCTCGAACGTCTTGAATCGTTGAAGAGCGAAGGCCGCCTGCTCATGGCCGGGCCCTTGCCTGCCGAGGACACCACCGAGCCGAGCGAGGCCGGGTTCACCGGCAGCATCGTGGTGGCCGAGTTTGAATCCCTCGCCGCAGCCCAGAGTTGGGCGGATGCGGACCCCTATGTTGATGCTGGGGTTTACGAAAAGGTTACAGTCAAGCCATTCAAGCCGGTGCTCCCCTGAGCCTCACTGGGCAACCTTCCTGGCCTGTGGCAGAATTCCGGGTCCGTTTAACAGGGAATAACATCATGACCCCAAAGAAAGGCATGAACAGATCACTGCGTTTCATTGTGCCCTTGGTGCTTGTTCTGCTCACGTCCGTGACGCAGGCGGAAACGCGCTATGTCGACGACGTGATCTACGTTCCGGTGCGTTCCGGTCCGGGCAATGAATACCGCATTATTGAATCCGCCCTTCGCAGCGGCACTCCCGTGGAGGTGCTGGAAGAAGCCGAAAACTCCGACTATGTACGGGTACGCTTTGGTGAGGGCGAGGAGGGTTACATCGCGGCCCGCTACCTGAGCTCCCAGCGCATTGCGGAAGAGCGCCTCAAAGATGCCCAGAAGGAACTCGACAGCACCCGTGAGGAGCTTTCCGAAACCCAATCAGAGCTCGAACAAGCGCAAACCAAGCTCGAACAGCTGCGAGAGACAAAACAGACCCTTAAAACCCAGCTTCAGGAAACAAGCGACGAACTGCAACGCATCCGCTCCATTTCCGAGGATGCCATCAACCTCGAGAAACGCAACCAGGAACTGCGCCAGGAACGCCAGGAGCTCCGCAAGAAGGTGGAACTGCTTGCCAACGAAAAGCAGCGCCTCGAAGACAGCCGGGAATCCAGCTATCTGCTGACTGGTGGCGGCCTGGTGATTGCCGGCATCTTGATCGCCGTGATTTTCCCGCTGCTCAAACCCAGCCGCAAAACCGACAGCTGGGCCTGATTCACGGAATCAGGTTCAGCGCTTAACTTCCTCAATCCGCAACCCTACGCGCCAACGGCCACCCTCAAGCGGTTCACTCCTGAGAACGGTGGCCACGGTATCGAATGGCGGAAAGTCAGGATTATGGGAAGGCAATGAGGCGTGAAGCTGTTGCCCTTCAGGCAACGCCTCTTCCAGCTCAACCGCCATTCCAGTGGCGCTCAAATCCACACAACGGCCTTCAATCCTCTGGTCACTACCATCCAGAAACAGGTCAATCCCTGTATCGATGTTCATACGGATGAAGTCACGCTTTTCGGGAGTATCCCGCATTGAGTCCCCAGTCATGAACTGATCCTGTCTCAGGGTTATTATTTGTACGGATTCAGATACGTTATACCGGGAGGGAGCAGCAGGCGTCAAAGAACGAGATCGCATAAGAAGCGACGGGAGCTGAACCAGCAGGATCAGCTCCCGAGCGAAGCCGGTTATTCAGCCGCTTCAGGCAGGGGCTCGGCGGAAACGATGATGCCGTTATTGTCCGCATAGACGTAATGGCCGGGTTCAAACGTAACACCGCCAAAGCTCACGGGCACATTCAGGTCTCCCAGACCGCGCTTCTCACTCTTACGCGGATGGGTGGCGAGTGCCTGGACGCCAATGTCGGTCTCACCGATCACGTCCACATCCCGGATACAGCCGTAAACGATTACGCCCTGCCAGCCATTTTTCGACGCTTTTTCCGCCAGCATGTCACCCAGCAAGGCGATCCGCAGAGAACCACCACCATCCACCACCAGAACCTTGCCATGGCCCTCCTGACCGACCTGTTCCTTGACGACGGAGTTATCCTCAAAACACTTAACGGTTACGATTTCACCACCGAAAGCACTACGACCGCCCAGGTTGACGAACATGGGCTCCACCACAGCGACTTCCGGATGCTCATCCACAAGGTCTGGTGTAACAATTGTCGGTTCCGACACGATTTCCTCCTGATCCAGTTGGCATTTCAGTCGATACGCTCCGCGCCCCAATCACAGGTCTGTTCGCTCAACCAAGCGCGAATATCATCCTGGAGTGCGGTCCCCAGACTGTCAGGGGTGGTGGCGGGCCGTCTGCCCCCATCCCGCGGCCCCAAGGTGTGACGAACCTGCCCCCCCAGATTCTGGGCAAAGCTGTACACGGTCTCCTCATCATCCTCAACGCCCACCACAAGCCCCGGGCATCGAATGATCCGGAGCCCTTCGTGGGTGGGATGCCCCTTGCCTTTCCGGTAACGTTTCTGGCTGCGATACAGGTCCTGGAACAAGACGCTGGGCTCATCCTCCGGTCCCCAACGATGCAGGCCGCCAAGAAAACGTTGGCGCCGCCGTAGCCCTAGCCTGTCGCCCAGCGGCCTCCGGGATTCGGTCCAGTGGGAATCCGCCCGCCCGGGATCAATGAAAACAACGGCAGGCACCCGGCGCATGAAGGCAACATTGTGGATCATGGCATGAGCCAGAAGGCGCGCCCCAACGCCCTCGCCGAGCCACGCCGGTGGCGTACCGCTCTGTTCTTCCACGAAGCGCTGGACCGGTGGCAGATCTTCTTCCGCGAGCAACGCGATATGGCCCAGAGCCCAGTCACGGTTGCGTGGCGACATGCCATGCCCGCGCATCTCAGCCAACCATACGTCAAAACCGTAACGCGCAAGCAGCGCGGCAAGACCCTGCCCGCCGGGCGATAGCCACTGGCGCTTATTCTGGAACTCCCGGTGGAGCAGCACCACCGGGAAGCGGGCCCCCTCCCATGCCGGGTCCCGAACGCGTGTCACGGCAATCCGCACACTGGGATCCGGACTTACGCCCGGGTTCAGCAGGTACACATCCTCAAAGAGGTCAGCGGCCATGTCGGTGGCCGTCAGGGTCACCGGAAACAGTCGGCTGCTGCTCTGCATACCCGCTTTCCTCAGTCTTGTTTGGGCTTACGCTGGACCACTCAGGACTGCTGCTTTCCTTCCGCCAGGAAAAACCAGGTGTCCAGAACCGAATCCGGATTCAGGGAGACACTGTTGATACCCTGTTCCATCAGCCACTTGGCCAGCTCGGGATGATCCGACGGTCCCTGGCCGCAAATGCCAACGTACTTGTTGGCCCTGCGGCAGGCTGCGATAGCGTTGCCCAGAAGCGACTTGACCGCCTCATTGCGTTCATCAAACAGGTGCGCAACGATCCCGGAGTCCCGGTCCAGCCCCAACGTCAGCTGCGTCAGGTCATTGGAGCCGATGGAGAAGCCGTCAAAATGCTCCAGGAACTCATCCGCCTGGAGGGCATTGGCGGGCAGCTCACACATCATGATCACGCGCAGGTCCTCGCGACCCCGCTCAAGGCCATTGTCCGCCAGAAGCTCCACCACCTGGCGGCCTTCGCCGGGCGTGCGCACGAACGGTACCATCACCTCGACGTTATTCAGGCCCATCTCGTCCCGGACCCGCGTCAGTGCCCGGCACTCAAGCTCAAAGCAATCCCGGAAAGAATCCGAGATGTAGCGGGATGCCCCACGGAACCCGAGCATTGGGTTCTCCTCACCCGGCTCGTACAGCGTCCCCCCGATCAGGTTGGCGTATTCATTGGACTTGAAGTCCGATAGCCGCACGATTACGGGCTTGGGGTAGAAAGCCGCAGCCAGGGTCGAGATGCCCTCAACCAGCTTATCAACATAGAAATCCACCGGCGAGTCGTAGCCCGCAATGCGTTTTTCCACGGTCTGCTTAATATCACCTGGCAAAGACTCAAAGTTCAGCAGTGCCTTGGGATGCACCCCGATCATGCGGTTGATGATGAACTCCAGGCGTGCCAGCCCTACGCCTTCATTGGGCATGGCCTGGAAATCGAAAGCCCGGTCCGGGTTACCAACGTTCATCATGATGCGGAACGGCAACGTGGGCATGGACTCGACGGAGTTCTCCCTCAGCTCGAAGTCCAGTCGCCCCTCGTAAACCAGGCCAGTGTCCCCTTCCGCACACGAGACCGTCAGCTCCTGCCCTTCCTGGATCAGCTCGGACGCATTGCCACAGCCCACCACGGCCGGAATACCCAGCTCCCGGGCGATAATGGCAGCGTGACAGGTACGGCCACCGCGATCGGTGATGATGGCGGCGGAGCGTTTCATGACCGGTTCCCAGTCAGGGTCCGTCATGTCCGTAACCAGTACGTCACCTTCCTCGACGCGATCCATCTCGTTGATGCTGGTGACGATCCGGGCGGGGCCGGCCCCGATGCGGTGGCCAATACTACGACCTTCAACCAGCACCGAGCCCTTCTCCTTGAGCAGATACCGCTCCATGGTGTGCAGCCCCTTACGGCTGCGCACGGTCTCTGGGCGCGCCTGCACGATGAACAGCTGCCCGGTATCACCGTCCTTCGCCCATTCAATATCCATGGGCCGACCATAGTGCTTCTCGATGGTCAGTGCCTGACGGGTCAGCTCGGCTACATCCTCGTCGGAAACACAGAACCGGTTGCGGTCCTCAGCGTCCACCTTGACGGTCTCAACCGACTTACCCATTTCACCATCGCCGGCATAGACCATCTTGATGGCCTTGCTGCCCAGGTTGCGCCGCAGCACCGCAGGGCGACCCGCCTCGAACGTGGGCTTGTGCACATAGAATTCATCCGGATTCACCGCTCCCTGTACCACGGTCTCGCCCAGTCCATAGGAGGCGGTTATGAATACCACGTCCTGGAATCCGGATTCCGTGTCCAGGGTGAACATGACGCCACTACTTCCTGTCTCACTGCGCACCATCCGCTGGATGCCGGCGGAGAGCGCCACCTTGTTGTGGTCAAAACCGTGATGCACGCGGTAGGAAATGGCCCGGTCATTGAACAGGGAAGCGAAAACCTCCTTGATGGCCAGCTTGACGTTGTCGAGCCCAACAATATTAAGAAAGGTCTCCTGCTGGCCCGCGAACGACGCGTCCGGCAGATCCTCAGCCGTCGCGGAGGAGCGCACCGCCACCGCCATGCGGTCATTGTCGCCCTGCATGGCCGCAAAACGTTCGGCAATGACCTCTTCCAGCGCCGGCGGGAAGGGCGTATCGATGATCCACTGACGGATCATCGAACCCACACGGGCCAGCTCATTCACATCATTAATGTCGAGGCTGGCCAGGGTCTCATCAATGCGCTCACGCAGCCCGTCCTTTTCAAGGAACTCACGATAGGCCTGCGCTGTGGTGGCGAACCCGCCGGGAATCGTCACACCGGCATTGGCGAGGTTACTGATCATCTCCCCGAGGGAGGCATTCTTGCCGCCCACACGCTCGACATCGTTCATGCCGAGTTGCTCGAAACCGATAATAAAATCGTTCAAAGCCAATCTCCCTCGTTATTGCCTGTCACCCGGGGCGCCACGCGCCCTGTAGAGCCCGCGTATCATACTGTAAGCGATGGGGTGATCTCCAGCATTGCGCGCCCCGGGTTCACAGCGCTGGCGTGCCAACCTAGGATACTGGAAACCCCCGAGGGAGGCTCAGGCCCCATGAAACGCACCGCTTTCTTCATATCAGATGGCACCGGCATCACTGCCGAAGCCCTTGGCAACAGCCTTCTAGCGCAATTCGACAACATCCAGTTCGAAAAGATCACCCTTCCCTACATCGACTCCATACGCAAAGCGCAGGAAGCGGTTGAACAAATCAACAAGGCAGGCCAACTGGACGGTGCGCGACCGCTGACCTTCGACACCATTGTCGACAGTGAGATCCGGGGCGAGCTTTCCAGGGCGGATGCGTTCATGGTGGACATTTTCGGCACCTTCCTGTCACCGCTGGAAAACGAGCTTCACGCCAGCTCCTCGTACACCGTTGGCCGTTCCCACTCGATTTCCCGTGACGGTGGCTATGAAGAACGGATCAAGGCGGTCAACTACGCGCTGGAGAACGACGACGGCGCCCGCACCCGTTACTACGACGACGCCGATGTCATCCTGATCGGCCCCTCCCGCAGTGGCAAGACGCCCACCTGCCTGTATCTGGCGCTGCAATACGGTATCAAGGCGGCGAATTACCCGCTCACGGAGGAGGACATGGAAGAACAGCGGATCCCTTCCGCCCTGCAACCGCACCGCAAGAAGCTGTTCGGGCTCACCATTGACCCCAACCGGTTGTCCGCCATCCGCAATGAGCGTCGCCCCAATTCCGGCTATGCGTCCCTGCGCCAGTGCATGCTGGAGGTCAACGAGGCGGAGAGCATCTACCGCCAGGAGCGGATCCCGAACCTGAACACCACGGACTATTCGGTGGAGGAAATCTCCACCCGCCTCCTTGTCCAGACCGGGATCGAGCGCCGGGCACGCTGATCAGATCTCCAGGATCGTCATGCCCAGGTCCGACACTCGCTGACGGTTGCCGTGGCCGGTAAGCACCGCCGTGCTGGCGCGCTCGGGGGTGAGCCAGCGCTCGGCGGCCCGCTGCATGGCCGCCAGGTCGACCGCCAGTACCTGCTCCCGGAAACGCTGCTGCTGCTCGGGAGTACGTCCGAAAAGCCGGCTCTGATACGCGAAACGGGCTTCGCCAGCGGGTGAGCGCGGGCGATCCAACTGGGAGATCACGCCCAGAATGGCTTCTTCGACCGAGGCGCCACTCTGTCCCCCTTGATGCAGCCAGTCCAGTGACCGGTCGAAGTCCGCCAGCGTTTCCTCAAGACGCGGGTCCCGATAGGAGAAGAAGCGGAAGACACCGTTGGCGCTGTCCTGTCCGGCACCACTGCCGTAGGCACCGCCCTGCTCCCGGATGCTGCGGTGCAGGTGCTCATTGCGCAGCAGCACGCCCAATACGCTCAGCGGCGCGGCATCCGGATGGTCTACCGGCACCGTGGGGAAGGCCCGGGCGCAGAAATTAACCTGGGTAGCGGTCAGCCACCCCTCATTAACCTGCTCATTCACAGGGTCCAACTGGAAACCGCCGACCGCTCTATCCTGCGCCATGGACCAGCGTTCGCGCATGGCTGTCTCCGAGCCTTCAAGCCCAGTGCTCTCACCAATCAACAGGAAGTCCGGCCCCCCTGAATGGATGCGCTCATGGAGCTCCGCCAGTTTCTGGCAAAAGCGGTCCAGCTCGCCACTGTCCCCCAGTCGGTCGTCAAGCGCCACCAGCTGACGGATGCCCTCAAGACCGCCCAGCTCGTAAGCCAGGCGGGCTCCAGGACTCGCTCCATGGGACGCCGCGCCCATGGCCAATGCATGGCCACTACCGGTGATCGAATGCTCACGCCTGGCGCGCATCTGTGACACCAGCTCGCGGACCCGCTCCTTCTCGTCAAAGCGGGCGGCGGTAGCAACGTCGTGCAAGAGCCCGGCCAGATCATCGCTGTTGTCGGACAGAGCCTTGCCACCAAGCGTGAAGTAGCCACGCACGGACTGGACGTCGTCCACGTCCCCCTTGATCGTAGCCGCCGCGCTCAAGCCCCCGCTGCCCGCGGAAATCCGGTCCTGCATACGCAGGTAGTCATCGTCGCCCGCGCCAACCTCACTCAGCATACTGGAATAGATGGGCAGCAGCTGGCGATGCTCCGGCGCCAGATCCGGGAGCGGCACCACCAGCTGCTGGTACACCAGGCCATTGGTTCCCATGTGATAGCGGGTGATGCGGCCGGAATCGTCCATCTCCCCTTCCGGGATTTTCAGCGAGGCCGGCACATCCTCAATACCCACACGAGGCAGCATGCTGTCGTCCGCTTCCTCGTTCTGGCGGGCCTGCAGCGCCCGGGCCTGTTCAACCAGTTCACGCTGCTCGTCTTCGGTAAGTGCCTCCTTGCGCTGGTCCAACGCCTCGCGAACCGCCTGTTCCCGACGATCATTCAGGCCGGTATCCGGCGCCAGTGCCAGACGGACCCGGTGCGGGTTGTCCAGAAGCAGGCGGCGGACCAACCCTGGTACGTACTCCGGGTCCCGGATGCGTTCACGCAGGCGCTCCAGCACCGGCTCCAGGTCCAGCAGCTCCACCGGATCCCCGCCGTGCACCATGGGCGACAGCGCCTGCATGATCAGTTGCAGACCATAGGGGAAGCCATCACCGGAAATCTCGCGCTGCTGCAGCTCCAACTGGTGCACAATGGCTTCAAGCTTGTCATGCGGTACCCCTTCGCGAGCGACACGCTCAAGGGTCTCAAGGATCAGAGCTTCCACCTCACCCGCCTGCTCCGGCTCTGTGCCCTCAATGCCACAGACGAAGGTCATTTCGCGGTTGGAGTCCTCAAGTCCGCACAGCGGCGAGGGCGCCTGTCCCAGTTGCGTGGTTTCCAGCGCCTGCAACAGCGGCGACGCACTGTTTTCCAGCAATACCGCCGTAAGCAGTTCAGCTTCCAGGTTCTTCTCAAGATCGAAGCTTTCACCAAGAAGCCAGCCCATAACCACATGGGTGCGGTTTTCAGTACCCTCGTCCGGGTCCACGCCGTAATGTTCCTGAACCCTTACAGGGGCATAGTAGCGTTTCTCGTTGTGCACCGGCAGATCAATGTCCGCCGCGGAAAAGCGACCAAGCGCCTGTGATTCCAACCGCTGCTGGTGCTCATGGGCGGGAATGTCACCGAAAGTGGCGAATATCGCGTTACTCGGGTGGTAATGGCGACGGTAGAACTGGAGCAGCTGATCGTAGCTCAGATCCACAATGTGGTCCGGCTCGCCGCCACTGTTGTAGTGATAGGTGGTGGTCGGGAACAGGTGCTTCGACAGCGTCTGCCATAGTTGCGACACCGGCGAGCTCATCGCGCCCTTCATCTCATTGTAGACAACCCCGCGATGCACCAGCGGCGTACTGGGGTCATCCGGCGTCTCAAACTCAAGCCGGTGGCCTTCCTGGGCAAAGTCCAGGGGATCCAGATTGGAGAAGAACACTGAATCCAGATAGACCGACAGCAGGTTGTCAAAATCCTTGCGGTTGCGGCTGGCAAAGGGATACGCGGTCCAGTCACTACTGGTCAACGCGTTCATGAAAGTATTCAGGGAACGCTGGATCATCATGAAAAACGGATCCCGTGTGGGGTAATGCTCACTGCCGCACAAAGCGGTATGCTCCAGGATGTGAGCAACCCCGGTGGAATCCATGGGGAAGGTCCGCAGCGCCACCAGGAAAACGTTCTCGTCATTGTCTGAAGCAAGATGCAGGTGGCGCGCCCCCGTTGCACAATGCCGGTATTCCTCCACGTCCAGGTGAAGCGTTTCAATCCGGTGAGTGCGCACCCACTCGAAAGCCGGGTGAACCTGCGATTCCGCCTGATCCAGCATGCCCTCGTCCTGTTTGGAAAATGTGCCGCCATTCTAGCGGTTGCAAGGCTGTGTTCCCACAGCTCAATATAGCGCACTCTGGCAACCTCTCCGATCTTGTTTATAGTGAGAGGACAAAGGCACCGACCAAATGGGCAATCATTGACCAGTCAAAACGAGCACACTGAAAGGTCCGGTTCCCGTCCACGGGTTGAGGCCTACTGGGTGGAACGCAAGCGCTATCTGGAGGAGATCCGGGGCATTCCGGAGCTGCGCAGGCGTTACGTCAACGCCCTGGCGGTTTACCTCATCCGCCGCATCCTGTGGTCCTTCGGTTTTTTCCCTGTCTTTCTGGGGTTCTGGATTCCACTGGTGTTCGCCCGCTTCAACCCTGTTGCCATGGTGGATAATGCCCTGCCCCACCTGGAACGCTTTGTGAATGCCACCGCCGAGGCCCAGGCCACCACCGTGGAAACCATGGTGCTGTCATGGCTCTCCGTGGGGCTGCTTTTCGCGGTCTTTGACCTCGTTCTCACGCCGTTCAGGTCTCCCTATGAATACGAGGCGGACGTCCACATGCGTGCCTGGGAGGAACTCCAGCAGCAGCGCGCCGCCAACGCGTGAAAAACGCGCGAAAAGTGCGTCACTTCACGCAGCCACGCCACGTTCTCCGCTAATATGAGTCCAGAGTGACAGGCTGGGCCCACGCCAGGCTGTCGCCTCATCCCGGTGTGTCGGAACGAGAATGGAGTGGCATGCGATGATCGACTATAAACCACTGCTTTTTGCGAATTTCCTCGCAATCATGCTGCTGGTGACGGGCGGCTTCGCCACTATCCAGCGCTCCCCGGAACTGGTGGGATCACGCATTCCGACGGTTTCCGCCCCTGAAGCGGAGAGTGGTGAGCACAATGACGGCACCCAGGACGACACCCCCAGCACCGGTGACAGAACCATACCGCGAGTGATTCCGACCGTTACCGCTCCCCAAAGCGGTAACAGCGGCTCTGAACAACCAACGCGGGCCGCGGATCGGAACACTCAGGAAGCGGAGCCGGATCAGGATAGGACAGCATCTACTGCCGAGCCTGCGAAACAGCAGGAACCGTCCAAGGCAAAACTGACGCTGCGCTCCAACGTTTATGACGACCAGGTGCGGATCAACGGCGACCCCAAAGGCTCCACTGCCATGAGCCTGGAGCTGGAGCCCGGCACCTATACCGTCGAAATCAGCAAGCCCAAGCACAACACCTGGCGTGAACAACTCCATCTCGAAGCCGGGGACTCCCCCACCCTGATGGCTCGCCTTGAACGCTACACCACCGTGCGTTACCGCAACGGAACCTGGAAGCATGGCGTCAAAACCGGCGAAGGCTCCTACCGCGACAGCGACGGCCTCACCTATGAAGGCGAATTCCGCAACGGCGAGTTCCACGGTGAGGGCACGGCCCATTTCCCGGACGGACGGATCTATGAAGGCGAGTGGCAGGACGGCACCATGCACGGCGAAGGCAGCCTGCAGCGGCCCAATGGCGATGTCTACGAAGGCCAGTTCCGGGACGGTGAGTACCACGGGCGTGGCACCCTGACCGCAAGCAATGGTGATACCTTCACCGGCAACTGGGAAGACGGCGAACTCAATGGCCACGGCACACTCACGACAGCCAAGGGGCTGATGTACGTCGGCGATTTCAAGGACGGCGAGCTCCATGGCGAAGGCCGCCTGACGTACCCTGATGGCAGCTATTACCGGGGTGAATTCGCCAACAACCAGTTCCACGGCGAAGGCATCCGTACCTTCAGCAGCGGGCGCCAATACGAGGGCGAGTTCGTTAAAGGCCGTTTCCACGGCCACGGAGTAATCCGGCACCCAAGCGGGGCACGTATCGAAAGTACCTTTAAGGAAGGTGAGCCTTACGGCGAGGTACGCATGACGACCCCCGAAGGCGAGGTCTTTACGGCGCGGACCTCGGAACCGGGCGTGTGCTATCGTGAAGGCAGTTACCGGGCAACCCAGTGTCCATCCATGGAGGCATGGTGACTTATGTCAGCCGACCCAATAACAAAGCAGTACGCAAGAGGAACTCAGATGGCCATCAATACCGCCCTGCTGGTGGACGACTCCAAGGTCGCTCGCTTTGCGCTGAGCAAGCTCCTTGAAAGCCGGAGCGTGGATGTGAACATGGCCGGGTCCGCGGAAGAGGCACTGGATCTGCTCAATGGCGAACGCCAGCCGGACGTCATTTTCATGGATCACCTGATGCCGGGCATGAACGGCGTCGAAGCGACCAAGGCCATCAAGCGCAACCCGGCAACCGCCAGTATCCCGGTGGTCATGTGCACCTCGAAGAAATCGGATGATTTCATTCGAGAGGCCCAGGGCTACGGCGTCTATAACATCCTCACCAAACCGCCGCAGGCGGACGGACTCGACAGCATCCTTACAGCCCTTGCCGAGGACCTTGCGCAGGGGACGCTGCCCGAACCACCGGCCCCCGAGGACGTCGCGGAGGCCGATGACGAGCCCGAACGCCTGGAAACCGAAGCCCAGGTTCAAGTGGCGGAAAGCGACCAGGGGTCTGGAAGCGACGGTCAGGCCACTGTCCCGCTGACCAACGAGCTGATCGAGCAGATCGCCCGTTCAGCGGTCAAGACCCACATCCACAACCGGTTGCACGAACTCCTTTCCAGTCTCTTCGACGAACAGCATGACCATGTGCGCCGTCTCATCGAGGACAGTGAACGGCGGCGGGAAGAGGCCATCGAAAAGCAGTCCGCGGATTTCCGCGAGCTGGTTGAGAATCGGCTGGAATCCCTGAAAAACGAAGTAGCAGCGGAAGTCACGCTGAATCTGGGTAATGAACTCAGCGAGTTGCGCCGGGAAATCCGGGAGCAGACCCAACAGGGGCTGACTGAAAGCGACCTTAATAGTCTCAAGGACCACCTCACCGCCACCCAGACCGTGGATGCGGATTTCTGGCAGTCCCTGCAATCCGAAGCAGTCCAACAGGCCCACGACATCGCACGCGAAACCTCCGAGGAAGTGGCGCAGCGCACGCTGGACCTTTACCGCCGGGAGCAGAAGACCACAGCGGCACGGCTCTATACCGTGGCGCTGGCCGTCAGCCTGGGCATCTTCAGCCTGGGAATCGCCTGGGTGGGCGGCCTGATCGGCTGATCCGCCTGCCGGCGCATGCGGTGATCTGCTACCATTGCGGGGTTTCACTCCGCAGGCAGCACCGCACTATGAACCGTCTATTCGTTGATAACCTGACCGTCATTGACTTCGCCTACCTCGACCGTTTCAGAGGACTGGTGGGGGAAAGCTGGCTCGTGGACATCGAGCTGGCTGGGGACCTGAACGAAGCCGGCATGGTCTTCGATTTCGGCCGCGTTAAAAGCACCATCAAGGCTCACATTGACGAACAGGTGGATCACCGCCTTCTCATTCCAGCGGATTATCCCGGCCTGCAATGGCTGGATCCCCAATACCCCGGCCATCTCCGCTGGCAGCTTGAGGATGGCACCTGGATCGAACACCGCGCCCCTGCTCAAGCCATTACCGTCGTACCCGGCACGACCATTGAGCGCGAGGCCATCGCCTCGCTGCTTTCAGACAGTCTTCAGAAGATCCTGCCAGCCAACGTTCAGGAAGTTCGCATCAACCTGCGCCTGGAAGCCATCGACGGGGCCTGGTACCACTACGCGCACGGGCTCAAGAAACACGATGGCAACTGCCAGCGCATTGCCCACGGCCACCGCTCGCGCATCCGGATTCTACGCAATGGCCAGCAAGCCCCTGACCTGGAACATTATTGGGCTGAACGGTGGCGTGATATCTACCTCGCGACCGCCGAGGACCGTGTTGAGACCTTTGAGGACAACAATACGACCTATCACCGGTTCAGCTACGACTCGGACCAGGGCCATTTCGAGATTGCCCTACCCGCGGCCCGGACAGAGATCATGGCACCAGACACCACTGTGGAATGGATCGCGTGCCATCTGCGCGACCAGACCCAGAAGCTGGAACCGGCAAACCGCATTGAAGTAAGGGCCTTTGAGGGCGTGAACAAGGGCGCCATCGCGGAAGGTTAAGCATTGGGCCCAAGCGTTGCGCATAAAAAAAGCCGGCCAAGTGGCCGGCTTTTTTGAATCTGGCGTCCCGTAGGGGACTCGAACCCCTGTTACCGCCGTGAAAGGGCGGTGTCCTAGGCCTCTAGACGAACGGGACGAAAAAAGTGGTGGAGCCAGGGAGGCTCGAACTCCCGACCTCGGCGCTGCCAGCGCCGCGCTCTCCCAGCTGAGCTATGGCCCCACTGCTTCCAACGAGTGCGTATATTAGAGATGGCGGAGGGGTAGGTCAACCCCTGATTCTATTTTTTATTCCGCTGTCTCCAGTGCCGCGTATTCCTTCTCGACTTTCTTCATCTGTTTCTTCGAGAAACCACCCAGCACATTCAAGGCATGGCGCAGCCGTGCACGACTCACATCCGGGCCCAGAAGCGCCATGGAATCCACGACTGACCATGAGTGGGGCGTACCCGCCACGGCCACAAAAATCGGGAACATGAAATCCCCCACTTTCAGTTCCATGGCTGCCGCGAGCGACTTCAGGTCCGCAAACACCCTGTCCCGGCTCCAGTGACGCTCGGCCTCAAGCCGCCACAACGCGAACTGCAGGATCCGGCGCACAGTTTCCTCATCCAGCTTGCGGTGCTCGAAATCCCCGGGCTGTACATCCATCATTCCGGAGAACATGAAGCCTGCCATGGGGGCGATATCCGAAAAGGTCTCGATGCGAGACTTCAGGTGGGGCACCAGAGGCGCCAACTGTTCGCGGTTGAACCACCAGTCACCAACCCGATCCATAAAGGCTTCATCACTCAGTGTCTCCCGGATCCAGAGACCGTTGAGCCAACGCAGCTTGGCCTGATCAAAAACAGGCCCACCAAGGGAGACTCGATGGATATCAAACGCCGCCTGCATCTCCTCCAGCGTGAACCGCTCCCGCTCGTCCGGCATGGACCACCCCATGCGCCCGAGAAAGTTCAGCACGGCTTCCGGCATGAACCCGAGCCGCTCGTAAAGGCTGATGCTCGTGGGGTTCTTGCGCTTGCTGAGCTTGGTGCCATCCTCATTGCGCAGAAGCGGCATATGGCACAGCTGCGGCATCTCCCAGCCGAAGTACTGGTACAGCAGCATGTGTTTCGGCGCTGAGTTGATCCACTCCTCGCCCCGGATCACGTGCGTAATCCCCATGCGGTAATCGTCCACAACGTTCGCCAGGTGATAGGTGGGCATGCCATCGGACTTGAGCAGGACCTGACAGTCAATCTGGGACCAGTCGATAGTCACTGTTCCCCTGAGCATGTCATCAATCTCACACACCCCCTCATCCGGCACTTTCATCCGGATCACATAGGGCTCGCCCGCCTCCATCCGGCGGTTGAGCTCTTTCTCCGGCAGCTCCAGGTCCCCCTTGATGCCGGGATTGAGACCTCGCTCTTTCCGGGCTTCGCGGATAGCGTCCAGCTCCTCCGGTGTCCGGAAGCAGTAGAACGCATGCCCTTTCTCCACCAACGCCTCGGCATAGGCACGGTACTCGTCACGCCGCTCTGACTGGCGGTAGGGGCCGTACTCGCCGCCAACATCCGGTCCCTCATCCCACTCCAACCCCAGCCAGCGCAGGGAATCCAGAATGGCCTGCTCGGACTCAGCCGTGCTGCGAAGCTGGTCGGTATCCTCAACGCGCAGGATGAACTGGCCGCCGTGCTGGCGAGCAAAACACTGGTTGAAGAGCGCGATATAGGCTGTGCCCACATGCGGGTCGCCGGTCGGTGATGGGGCGATTCGGGTTCTGACGGTCATGTCGGTTTCCTGGCTCCTGAAATAGATCGGCATCGAGTCGGATCAAGCCGTCCATTATAACGCTTCCAGGGGCATGGGTCGTCCTTCCGTATCCTCCCCTATGGCCGGGCCCTTCATGATTGGCTAGAATGCCAACCTCCATCCTTTGTTATGTTATAACAGCTCTATGATAAAACGGTGCCTGCTGCTGGTTTTGCTCCTGAACCTGGCCGCCCCTGCATGGGCGGAACGCCCCCTTATCGCCACAAGCGTCCACCCCCTGGCCCTGATCGTGAAAGAGATTGCCGGGGAAGAAGCCGACGTCCAGGCCCTGATCCCATCCAAGGTCAGCCCCCACCATTACAGCATGCGGCCGTCGGAACGCCGTCGCCTGGCGGAGGCGGACCGCATCTTCTGGTTAGGCCCCAGGCTGGAACCCTTCCTGGAGGGCACCATGAGTGACCATACCCTGGTCGCCAAGACATACGCGCTGGCTGAAGCCCCGGAAGAAAAAAACGCGGGCGCGGATCACGGCCACCATCACGGCAGCGGCCAGGATCCTCACGTCTGGCTGGACCCGGAACAGGTGCTCGCAATGGGCCAATCGATCAAGGAAGCACTCAGCAGTCTTGAGAGAGTCGATCAACAGCGTATTGAGCGTAACCACGAGCAGTTCCGGCAACGACTGGCCGATACCGAAGCCCGTATCGAGGCGCAATTCGCGCGCCTGTCCAACGTTGCTCTGTTCACCTACCACGATGCGTTCCACTATTACGCGGACCATTTCGGGCTCACCATCGCCGGGACGATGACCCGCAACCCGGAAAGCAGCCCGAGCGCCAAACATATTGCCAAGCTGCAGAAGGCCCTTGAAGCGGCCCCCTCCCCTTGTATCATGGCGGAAACCCAGATGGGAGGAGACTGGTGGCGTGGATTGGATATGCCGCAATCGGCCACCATCAGCCGCTGGGATCCACTGGGTGGCGACATCCGTATCAAGGTGGGCGGCTATACCGATTTCCTGGAATCCCTTGCCGACGCCGTCAGCCGTTGTCGCCCCGAATCGTCCGAACAGGAGTAGCACCGGCATGCAGCACCCGGAACCAGATCGCCGCTTCAGCATTGCTCCGATGATGGATCACACCACCCGGGACTACCGCCGGTTCGTTCGCGGGCTGACGCGTCACGCCCTGCTTTATACGGAAATGATCACCACCGGTGCCCTTATCCATGGTGACCGTGCCCGTTTTCTGGACTACGACGCGCTGGAGCACCCCGTGGCACTCCAGCTCGGAGGCGCGGACCCCGCCGAATTGGCGGAATGCGCGGCCATGGCCGAGTCATGGGGCTATGACGAAGTCAACCTTAACGTGGGCTGCCCCAGCGACCGGGTCCAGAACAACCGTATGGGCGCCTGCCTGATGGCGGAACCAGACACGGTGGCCCACGCAGTGGCCGCCATGAAGACGAGCACCTCCCTGCCCGTAACCGTCAAACACCGGATCGGGATTGATGGCCATGAGCAATGGGAGGACCTGGTGCATTTTGTTGAGCGGGTAGCGGAAGCCGGCTGCAACACTTTCATTGTCCATGCCCGGATTGCCATCCTGCAGGGGCTCAGCCCGAAGGAAAACCGGGACGTGCCGCCGCTCAAGTACGACTGGGTCCACGCGCTACGCCAGCGTTTTCCGGCACTGGAGATCATCATCAATGGTGGCTTCTGGCAAATGGACGCCATGCGTGAGCAGCTGAACCATGTGGACGGGATCATGGTGGGGCGCGCGGCCTACCAGCAACCCTGGCTTCTGAGCCGTGTCGATCCGGAGATTCACGGGGTGGCGCCCCCCTGCACCACACGTACCCAGGCCATCGAGGCCTTTATCCCCTACCTGGAACAGCGCCTTTACGAAGGCGTCCCGTTGCAGGCGATGACCCGCCACATCATGAACCTGTTCCACGGCTGCTCGGGCGGGCGCCAGTTCCGCCGCCACCTTAGCGAAAACGCCCACCGCCCGGGCGCCGGCACCCAGGTCCTCAGGGATGCCCTCTCCCTGGTCCAGGAAAGAGTCGACGCCGCCTGACGGCAGCAGGACGCGCTTGTGACGCCAGCGCCAGCGCGCTATCGTGATTCGGGTTAGGATAGGGCTTTAAAGCCACCCGTTTCACAATGGACGCAATCAGCCGATGACTTCCAAACTTGACCAGCTCCACCGTATGACAACTGTGGTCGCCGACACCGGCGACCTGGATGCCATCCGCCAGTGGCAGCCAAGGGATGCCACCACCAATCCCTCGCTGCTGCTCAAAGCGGTGTCCTCGGACGGTTATCGCCATCTTGTTGAAGAGGCCTTGGCGTGGGCGCAGCAACGGGAAAGAACCTCGACGCCGGACCCGATAGTGGCCGGCGACTGCCTTGCCGTACTGGCCGGCCAAAAAATCCTGGAAAACGTGCCGGGCATGGTCTCAACCGAAGTCGACGCACGGCTGTCATTCGATCGTGATGCCACCATTGCCCGCGCCCGTGAACTGCACAGCCTCTACCACCAGCTCGGGGTGGACTCCGACAGGGTCATGATCAAGATCGCCGCCACCTGGGAAGGGATCCAGGCAGCACGGGTACTGGAACGTGAGGGCATTGCATGCAACCTCACGCTATTGTTTTCATTCACGCAGGCGATGGCCTGTGCCGATGCCGGCGTCACGCTGATTTCACCATTCGTCGGGCGCATTCTGGACTGGCACCTGGCCCAGACCGGTCTCCAGTCGGTGCCACCAAGCGAGGACCCGGGTGTGCAATCCGTTCAGCGGATCTACGACTACTACAAGGGCCATGATTACAAGACCATTGTCATGGGAGCCAGCTTCCGCAACCAGGGCGAGATCGAGCACCTGGCCGGATGCGACCGGCTGACCATCAGCCCGCAGCTGCTGGAATCACTCTCACAGGATACCGGGCCCCTCACGCGCCGACTGGCGCCCGGTGGCAATCGCCAGCCGGAATCCCATCCATCACTGGATGAAACCGGTTTCCGGTGGCACCTCAACGAAGATGCCATGGCCACCGAGAAACTCGCGGACGGCATCCGGCGCTTTGCCACCGACCAGCGTCAGCTTGAAGAAACGCTCGCGGCCTGGATCCAGGCCGCCTGAACGCCACACAGGACACGGAGGGCCTATGCTACTGATCCTTCACCCGGACACGGATCGCGACGGCAACGCCTACCGGGAAACCATGAACTTCCTCGACCAGCTCAGTAATGTCGAGGTCCGTGTCCATGACGTGCTCGGCAACCAGCAGACCCTGACCGAAATCTACCTGATTGGCGATACCAAGGCGCTGGATGGCGAAGCCATCGAGGCCCTGCCCGCCGTCGAACGCGTCATCCGCATATCCGATGACTTCCGGATTCTCGGTCGCCATCGTGATGCCGAGCGCCAGACAGGGTTTGAGTACAACGGCATCAACTTTGACCAGGACAATATCAATGTTTTTGCCGGTCTGTGCGCCGTGGACACCCCCACCCATGTTGAGGAGACACTGAGAGCCCTCAAGGACAACGGCCAGCAATGCACCCGGATGGGCGCCTACAAGCCCAGAACCAACCCCTACTCCTTCCAGGGCCATGGAGCGGACTGCCTGCCCTGGGTCTTCGAGCTGGCAGGACGTTATGACATCCGGGTGATTGCGATGGAGGTGACCCACGAAAACCATGTCCATGAAATCAGGCAGGCGCTGGAGCAGACCGGTCACCCGACAGGCGTCATGCTCCAGGTTGGGACCCGGAATACCCAGAACTTCGAGCTGCTCAAGGCGCTGGGCCGCCAGACCGACTTTCCCGTATTGCTGAAACGGGGCTTCGGCATCACCCTGAATGAATCCCTGAACGCAGCCGAGTACCTCGCCACCGAGGGCAACGCCAACGTTGTCTTCTGCCTGCGCGGAATGAAGACCGAGGCTGGCAACCCTCACCGGAACCTGGTGGACTTTGCCCACATCCCGGTGGTCAAGCGCCTCACGCGCATGCCAGTATGCGTTGACCCCTCGCATTCGGTCGGCATTCGGGACCAGGCGCCGGATGGCATTTCCGACATTGTCCATGCGGCAGCCCAGGGTGTCATCGCCGGCGCCAATATGGTCCTGGCGGATGTCCACCCGAACCCCGAAAAAGCGCTGGTGGACGGTCCCCAGGCACTGTTACCCGGTGACCTGCCCCGCTTCCTGAAGGACATCGAACTGTGTCACGACACGTACCGCAAACGGCGCGCCCTGTACAACGACAACCGGTAAAGGAGCCATCCGCGTCCATGCTGATCTACGGCCACCGTGGCGCCAAGGGGGAAGCCCCCGAAAACACACTGGCCGGATTCCGCCATGCCTACCGCCACGGCATCCGTCGCTTTGAAATGGACATTCTCCTGTCCCAGGACGGTATCCCGGTGGTGATCCATGACCGCTCCCTGCTGCGAACCACCGGCAGCGACCGGAGCGTCAGCTCGGTGTCCGCCCAGGAGATGAGCACTCTCGACGCCCGCCAGAACACAGCCCGCTGGCACCACGCCACGGGCGTACCAAGCCTGCATGACGTGATTCAGGCATGCCCTGACTACGAACACCTTCAACTGGAAGTCAAATCCGACGAACGGGACCGGCTGAACCGCCTGTGCAATCGCCTTATCGAATGGATACAGCGCGACAACCTCTACGGTCGCATCACCCTCACCTCGAGCAATACCGGCTTCCTGCGCTCGGCGCGACGACTCGACCGGCGGGTCAGCCTTGGCTATGTGGCGGAACGGCGCTTCCCCTCGCCCGTGCGCCAGGCTGAAGGCCTGGACTGCGACTACCTGTGCTGCAACTACCACATCTGCAACACCAGAATGGTGAATGAAGCCCACGCCAAGGGCATCCAGGTCGCCACCTGGACGGTCAACCGGATCCACGACATGCTGGAACTGGAAAAAATGGGCGTGGCATCCGTCATCACCGATTACCCGACCAGTGCCCTGATCTACTTCGAGAACAGGCGCCGGCTCGCTCACTGGAGCGAGGGACTGCGCGGACAGAAAACCGCCACAGACCCTGCTCCCTCACCAGAGGCGTCGTCTTCCACGACCGGATGAATGGGCCTTTCAGAAAATCCGGTTGAGACCGTTCAGTGCCGCCACCCGATAGGCTTCCGCCATCGTGGGGTAATTGAAAGTGGTGTTGATGAAGTAATCAAGCGTATTGGCATCACCAGGCTGGTTCATGATGGCCTGCCCGATATGGACGATTTCCGCGGCTTGGTCCCCGAAACAGTGAATGCCCAGAAGCTCCTTTGTCTCACGATGGAACAGGATCTTGAGCATCCCCACCGGGTCCCCTGAAATCTGCGCCCGTGCCAGATCCTTGAAGAAGGCCTGCCCCACGTCATAGGGAACCTTGGCCTCCGTGAGCTCGCGCTCCGTCTTGCCGACCGAACTGATCTCGGGGATGGTGTAGATGCCGGTGGGCACATCGTCCACATAACGGAAATACTTGTCCGCCATGATATCGGAGGAGGCAGAGCGCCCCTGGTCATAGGCGGCACTGGCCAGCCCGGGCCAGCCAATCACGTCGCCCACGGCGTAGATGTTCGGGACCTGTGTCCGGTAATGATCATCCACGGCAAGCTGGCCCCGGTAATTGGTCTCAAGCCCCACATTTTCCAATCCAAGCGAGGCCGTATTACCGCTGCGCCCGTTGCACCACAGGAAGGCATCCGAGCGGACCTTCTTCCCGGACTCCAGGTTCAGGACCACACCGTGATCATCCCCTTCAACCGATTCATACTTTTCGTTGTGACGGACCAGAACGCCATTGTTACGCAAGTGGTAGCTGAGGGCGTCAGAAATCTCATCATCGAGGAAAGACAGCAGGCGGCTCCCGGGATTGATGAGGTCAACCTTCACACCCAGGCCACAGAAGATAGAAGCGTATTCACAGCCGATTACGCCAGCGCCGTAGATGGTAATCGTGCGCGGCGTGTGCGACAGGGTCAGAATGGAATCACTGTTATAGATCCGCTCGTGGTTGAAGTCCACGTCGGGTGGCAGATAGGGCGAGGAACCGGTGGCTATGACAAACGTATCCGCCGAAATGCGCTGACCACTGTTCTCCTCGTCATCCAGTTCCAGCTGGTTCTGGTCCAGGAAACGGGCTTTACTGTGGAATCGCTGAACCCGGTTACGGGCGTAGAACGAGGTGCGCAGTTTTACCTGTTTGTTGCGCACCCGCTCGGCATTCTGCAACACCCTCGGGAATGAAAACCAGCGCGGCTCGCCGATATCACGGAACATCGGATTGGTGTTGAAATTGATGATCTGCTTAACCGAATAACGCAGCGCCTTGGATGGAATGGTCGCCCAATGCGTGCAGTTGCCACCTACGGTCTGCTTATCATCCACAATCGCAACCCGACGACCGTTCTTCGCTGCGTTCATAGCTGACCCTTCCCCAGCGGGTCCAGCACCAATCACCACAACATCAAAATGCTGATCCGACATCCGCTCAATCACTCCTGTATCCGCCTGTATTCGTCATCAGTGCTGGGTTAGGCCCGCCAGTCACTACCTGCCTCGTAGGTCATTTTCTGCACTTCA
Organism: Salicola sp. AFF1; assembly: GCF_056783195.1. Classification (NCBI taxonomy): domain Bacteria; kingdom Pseudomonadati; phylum Pseudomonadota; class Gammaproteobacteria; order Oceanospirillales; family Halomonadaceae; genus Salicola; species Salicola sp. AFF1. Next base: position 35,783 of record NZ_JBXAYL010000007.1, on the reverse strand, counting down.
CCGGCATCCGGCTCTTCATCATCGTCGGAACAGTCTCCCGATTCACGGCCGCAAACCGAACACCCGGAACCGCCCCCCAACTGATTGCCAACGCCGCCACAGGAACCACTGATCGGCTTGCGCCCAAACATCACGCCTACCGACATGCCGGCAATCAATACCATTACCAGCACGATCGCCAAAGCCAATGTACCCAACATAATCACCTCCAAAGACGCTTCCACCCGCCGCCATGGTGACGCCGGCCAGACCAAGACTGCAACCAAAAACACCCGGCCGAAGCCGGGTGTTTGCGGGGTCAGCCCCCGAAATCGTCCAGTGCGATGTTCTCATCCTCAACGCCCATATCCTTGAGCATCTTGATGGTCACCGCGTTCATGATAGGGGGGCCACACATGTAATACTCAATGTCCTCGGGCGCCTCATGATCCTTGAGATAATTCTCGTACAGGACGTTATGAATGAACCCGACATCCCCTTCCCACTCATCCTCAGGAAGCGGATCAGACAGCGCGACATGCCATGAGAAGTTATCGTACTCCTGTTCGAGCTGGTTGAAGTCATCCACATAGAACATCTCGCGCCTGCTTCGCGCGCCATACCAGAAAGTAATCTTCCGGTTGGTGTTGAGGCGCTTCAGCTGGTCAAAAATGTGCGCCCGCATCGGAGCCATGCCGGCACCGCCACCAATAAAGCACATTTCCGCATTCGTATCCTTGGCAAAGAATTCGCCAAAGGGCCCCATCACCGTCATCTTGTCGCCCGGCTTCAGGGCGAACACATAGGACGACATCTGCCCCGGCGGATGATTGGTGCCGGGCGGCGGCGTCGCAATCCGGATATTAAAGCGCAGCTCGCCCTTCTCCTCCGGATAGTTCGCCATCGAGTAGGCCCGGACAATGTCCTCTTTCACAACCGACTTGATGTCCCAGAGCCCATGCTTGTCCCAGTCCTCGTGGTACTCTTCCTCAACGTCAAAGTCCTTGAAGTGGACTTCGTGTGGCGGTGCTTCAAACTGCACGTAACCACCCGCACGGAACTCAACGTTTTCGCCTTCAGGCAGATCCAGGATGGTCTCTTTGATAAAGGTTGCCACGTTATGGTTGGAGCGCACCGTGCACTCCCACTTACGCACGCCGAAGAACTCCTCCGGAACCTCAACCTTCATATCCTGTTTGACAGGCACCTGACACGACAGGCGCCATCCCTCACGCTGCTCCCGCGGCGTGAAATGGTTCTTTTCCGTCGGCAGCACGGCGCCACCGCCTTCATGAACCTTGCACACGCACTGGCCGCAACTGCCGCCGCCGCCACAGGCGGAGGACAGGAAGATGCCCTGTTCCGCCAGTTTACCCAGCAGCTTGCCACCGGCCTGTGCCTGAAAGCTGTGCTCAGGGTCGCCATTGACCTCGATTTCGATGTCACCGGAACTGACCAGTCGCGCGCGCGCACCAAGGATGATCGCGACCAGCGACAGGACAATCACGGTGAACATCACCACGCCCAGTAGGATTTCTGTAACCATGATTCCGCCTTCTGCCTTGAATCCGAATACGCCGCTTTACAGCGAGATGCCCGAGAAGGACATGAAACCGAGTGACATCAGTCCCACGGTAATGAATGTGATACCCAGACCACGAAGTCCGGCCGGAACATCACTGTATTTGAGTTTCTCCCGGATCCCGGCCAGAGCGACAATCGCCAGCGCCCAGCCCACACCGGCACCAAAGCCGTAGGCCAGGCTCTCACCAAACGCATAGTCCCGCTCAACCATGAACAGGGACGCGCCAAGAATCGCGCAGTTCACCGTGATCAGCGGCAGGAATACCCCGAGTGCACTGTAGAGTGCCGGCACATACCGATCCAGGAACATTTCCAGAATCTGCACCAGCGCGGCGATCACCCCGATATAGGTGAGCAGTCCCAGGAAACTCAGGTTCATGTTGGGCAAGCCCGCCCAGGACAGCGCCCCATCACGCAACACATAGTTGTAGATCAGGTTGTTCACAGGCACTGAAATCGTCAGCACCACCACTACGGCGATGCCCAGCCCCAGGGCTGCTTCCACCTTCTTTGAGATGGCAAGAAACGTGCACATCCCCAGAAAGAAAGCCAGCGCCAGGTTCTCAACAAAGACGGCCTGGAGAATGAGACTGATATAGTGTTCCATCAGAACGCCTCCCGTACTTTATGGGGCTGCATCTCGAACTCTTCCTCCTCGACCTGATCCGGGTCCCAGGTCCGCACGGCCCAGATGAAGAATCCGATCAGGAAGAAGGCACTGGGCGGCAGCAACATCAGGCCGTTCGGAACATAAAAACCACCTTCACTGGCGAGCGGCAGCACCGTAAAGCCCATCCAGGTTCCCGCACCCAGGATTTCCCGGAAGGTGGCCACCACGATCAGGATGACGCTGTAACCCACTCCGTTACCGAGACCGTCCACGAAGCTCAGCCAGGGCCCGTTCTGCATGGCAAAGCCCTCGGCGCGGCCGAGGATGATGCAGTTGGTGATGATCAGTCCCACGAAGACTGAAAGCTGCTTGCTGATCTCATAGGCAAAGGCCTTGAGAAACTGGTCCACCACGATAACGAGGGAGGCAATGATGGTCATCTGGACAATGATGCGGATACTGCTCGGGATCTGGGTACGGATCAGAGAGACCGCAACGTTGGAAGCACAGGTGACCACAATCACGGATGCACACATCACCAGGCTGACGGTCACGCTGGAGGTTACCGCCAGCGCCGAACAGATCCCCAGGATCTGGAGTGCAATCGGGTTGTTGTGGAGTATGGGTCCAAAAAGGACGTCTTTGGTTTTCAGTTCCGCCATGGATCAGATCTCCCCGTTGCGCACCTTGGCGAGAAAAGGCGCATAGGCCCGTTCGCCAAGCCAGAAATTGATCGTGCTCTCAACGCCCCGGGACGTCAGCGTTGCCCCGGAAAGCGCATCGACCTTGTGTTCACGGCCGTCGGCATTCTCGCCTACACCGCCCTTGATCAAACGAAAGTTGGGGTTCTCCCAGTTGCCTGGTTCATAGATCTTTTTGCCCTTCCACTTGGCCACCCAGTCGGGACTCTGGATCTTGGCGCCCAGACCGGGCGTCTCGCCATGCTCATAGAAGCGTAGACCGGCAACCGTGTTCGCATCGCCTTCCAGGGCGAGGAAACCGTACATTGTTGACCAGAGCCCGTAACCATGAATCGGCAGCACCACCCGTTTCACCGTCCCATTGTCTTTAAGCACAAAGGCCTTGCGATAGGTGGCCTGGCGATTGATCCCGGCGGGGTCTTTCTTCAACCCTTCGGAAATATCCGGATTCCGGGAGGCCCTACGCATGTCATAGGAGGCAGCGGATTCCGCGTCAACCTTTTCCGGGGATACAAGCTCCCCCGTTCCCATTTCCACGAGGAGCACCTCGAACCGGTCAAAGGCTTCCGCGACCCGTTGATTGGAAGCATCGGCCTCCACCACACCGGCGGCGGCGAGCATGTTGGAACGGGTGCTCAGCGCCTCATTGCGTTCCTGCGCCGGACGCAGCGTGACCGCTGCGCCCGAAACGATGACTGAGAAGACAATGCTGAGCGTTACGGCAACGATCAGGATCTTGCTGACGGTATCGTTAGACTGCGACACGGGCCTGCCTCCGCTTGATGTTCGCCTGAATGACTAGGTGGTCGATAAAGGGCGCGAACAGGTTCGCGAACAGGATCGCGAGCATCACGCCCTCCGGGAACGCCGGATTCACGACCCGGATCAGTACCGTCATCACGCCGATGAAGATGCCAAACACCCAGCGCCCTGTATTGGTCATGGATGCTGACACCGGATCCGTCGCCATGAACATCATGGCAAAGGCGAAACCGCCCAGTACAAAGTGCCAGTGTGGCGGGACCTCGAACATGGGATTGGTGTCGGAGCCCACCGCATTGAACAGCAGCGAGGTGCCAATAAGCCCGATCAGGGTACCAAACACAATGCGATAGCTCGCAATCTTCATCAACATCAGAACGGCACCGCCAATCAACACCATGAACGTTGAGGTCTCACCAATGGAGCCCTGCATGACGCCCCAAAAGGCATCAAACCAGGTCAGGTGATCACGCAGCCCCTCCATACCATCGGAAGCGGCTACGCTGAGCGCCGTGGCACCGCTGAAGCCATCCACCGCGGTCCAGACCTCGTTCCCCGAAATCTGGGCGGGATACGCAAAATACAGGAAGGCCCGGCCGGTCAGCGCCGGATTCAGGAAGTTCTTGCCGGTACCTCCAAAGATCTCCTTGGCCACCACCACGCCAAAGGTGATCCCCAGCGCCACCTGCCACAGCGGAATGGTTGGCGGCAGGATCAGCGCGAACAGTATGGAGGTTACAAAGAAGCCCTCGTTGACCTCGTGCTTACGCACCGTTGCGAACAGCACTTCCCAGAAACCGCCTACCACAAAAGTCACGAAATAGATGGGAACAAAATAGGCCGCGCCGAAGATGATGTTATCCCAGATACTGCCGGGATCATTCCCCGCCAGCGCCGAGATGAAAGCGGCTCGCAGTCCCTCGTCCGCCATCGCCATGCCCTGCTCGGCAAGGTAGCTGTTGGCCTGAAAGCCAGCATTCCACATACCGAAGAACATGGCCGGGAACACACAGAACCAGACGGTGATCATGATCCGCTTGAGATCAATGCCGTCCCTCACATGGGCATTGGTGCGTGTCACAGACGGTGGTGTGTAGAAAATGGTATCCACCGCTTCGTAAAGCGCATACCAACGCTCGAAGCGTCCGCCCTTCTCGAAGTGCGGCTCAATCCGGTCAAAAAACTGTCTCAGCCCCATGATTCAGCCCTCGATCTCGATGCGCGTCAGGTTCTGCCGGAGAATCGGCCCGTACTCATACTTGCCGGGGCACACAAAGGTGCACAACGCCAGGTCTTCCTCGTCGAGCTCCAACGCCCCGAGCTGCTGAGCCTGTTCAGTGTCCTGAATGATCAACGAGCGCAGCAGCTGGGTCGGCAGAATATCGAGGGGCATCACCTCCTCGTAGACGCCGATGGGGACCATGGCCCGCTCGGAACCATTGGTGGTGGTCGTCAGGTTGAACCGCTTGCCCGGCATCAGTTTCGACAGATAGATATTGAGCCGGGAGAACCGATTCGGACCGGGTGACAGCCACCCCATGAAGTAACGGCGATACCCCTCTTCAAGGGCGGTGATCTGGGTTGCCGTGCGCGCCAGGTAGTTGACGGGGCCGCGCGCGGCGCGGCCGCCGAGCACGGAGCCGTTCACCAGCCGGATGTCCATGTCCCCCTGTTCAAGCTCGCCTTCCAGAAGCTCTTCCAGGTTGGCACCAATGCGGGTACGCAGCAGCCGCGGCCTGGCCGCGCAAGGCCCCGAAATGGCCACGATCTGTTCGGTCGGAAGCATTCCCGTGGTAAACAGCCGGCCAATGTCCATGACATTCTGATAGCCGACTGTCCAGACCACTTTCTCACCCCCTACGGGGTCGATGAAGTGGATATGGGTCCCTACGTTACCGGCCGGGTGGGGGCCATCAAAGGCGTGCTGCTGGAACTGGTTGCCCTCTGGCACCGGAACACGGGTCGTGGCTCCCCCGCACAGATGCACGGCACCGCCTGTCAGCCGTGACAGTACCCGCAGGCCGTTCTCGAAGGCCTCCGGATCCTCGTTGATGATGGTCTGGGGATCCGGCGACAGAGGATGGGTATCCATCACCGATACAAAGATCGAGTGGGGCTCCGGCGCATCGATGGCCGGTACCTTGCTGTAGGGGCGGGTCCGCAGCACCGTCCACATCCCGGAGTTGACGAGATTGTCCACCACGTCCTGACGGGCAAGTCCCTCTATCTCGGAAGCGCTGTAGCGGGTGAAAGTCTCAGCCTCTTCGTTGTCATCCACCTCGATGACCAGGGACTGGAACACGCGCCGTTCGCCGCGGTTGATTTCCCGGACGGTACCCCCGGCCGGAGCTGTGTAGACAACACCTTCGTTTTTCTTGTCAGTGAAGATGAGCTGCCCGCGCTTGACCTGATCCCCTTCCCTTACCTTGAGGGTCGGCTTCATGCCGTTATAGTCAAAACCGCTAAGGGCAACATGCCGCACAGGCCGCCCTTCCTCAATGGTCGGCTCGGGCGCGCCAGTCATCGGAAGATCGAGGCCTTTCTTGATCTTGATCATTCGCTTTGCCCAATCAGAACTGGATGGAGTGAAAAACCGGCCCAATTATAGAGATACCGGGCCCAGGATTCCACACAGAACCGGCCCGCAGCGCCTACCCCTTAGGTAGGAGACGCTCGCGGGCCGGCTGTGCAGCGGAGCTGATCAGTGATCCGCGGCGGTCCCGCGCTCCGGGAAGATGGGGAAGGACATTCCGGCCATTTCGCTCACCAGCCGGATGACCTGGGCACTGTAGCCCGCTTCGTTATCATACCAGACGTAGAGGACCACCCGATTGCCGCTGGCGATTGTTGCCTGGCCGTCCACCACACCTGCATGGCGAGATCCCACGAAATCCGAGGACACCACTTCAGGGGAGCTCACATAGTCCACCTGCTTCTGCAGATCGGAATGAAGCGCCACATCCCGCAGGTATTCGTTGACCTCCTCGCGGCTCGCAGCCTGGTCCAGATTCAGGTTCAGGATGGCCATGGAAACGTTCGGCGTGGGCACCCGGATGGCATTACCGGTCAGCTTGCCGTCCAGATCCGGCAGAGCCTTGGCAACCGCCTTCGCGGCCCCGGTTTCCGTCAGCACCATATTCAGTGGTGCGCTGCGCCCGCGGCGCTCAGCCTTGTGGTAATTGTCGATCAGGTTCTGGTCGTTGGTATAGGCATGGACGGTTTCCATGTGTCCCTCAACGATACCGAACTGGTCGTTGATCGCCTTGAGGACCGGGGTGATGGCATTGGTGGTACAGGAAGCCACGGACAGGACCCGGTCCTCCTCGGTGTAGAGCTCGTTATTGATGCCCGGGACAATGTTCTTGATGTTGCCCTTGCCGGGCGCCGTCAGAACCACGCGGCTCACGCCCCTGGACTCCAGGTGCAGCCCCAGGCCTTTGTCGTCACGCCACTTACCGGTGTTATCGATGACAATGGCGTTGTCGATGCCGTACTGGGTGTAATCCACCTGATCCGGCCCATCGGAATAGATCACCTTGATGTAGTTGCCATTGGCGATAATGGCCGAATTCTCTTCATCCACGGTGATGGTGCCGCGGAAGGAACCGTGCACGGAATCACGGCGCAACAGGCTGGCCCGTTTTTCCAGATCGTTCTCGGCGCCGCCCTTGCGCACGACAATGGCACGCAGGCGCAGGTTGTTGCCGCCCCCCGCCTTTTCGACCAGGATGCGTGCCAGATAGCGGCCGATCCGGCCAAAGCCATAGAGGACGATGTCCTTGGTTTCGCTTTCACTTGCCTGCCGGGCTTCTTCATCGTAACGATCAACCACCGGCCCAACGGCGTCGCGCAGGAAGTCTTCCAGGCTCTGTTCATCGCGAACCCGGTTGTACTGGTTCGCAAGCTTTCCGATGTCGATGTGCGCCTGCCCAAGGTTCAGGCGATCCAGCGTCTCGAGAATCGGATAGGTATCGTGAACATCCAGCTCTTCCGCCTCGATCTGGCGCACGAATCGGTGTGCCTTCAGGATGTTGATGACCGACTGATTGATCAGCGCGCGCCCATAGATGGACGTCACCACGTTATTCCGGCGATACAGGCGGCCGATCAGCGGAATCATGGATTCGGCGATGGCTTCACGCTCGGTCCAGTCGGAAAAATAGCGGTTGAGTTGCTCCTGGCTCACGATCAGGGTCCTCTGAAACAGGGTGTATGTCGGGTCATGGCCTCTGCCCTTATGCGGGCGGGCGTATTATCCAGCTTAAGGCGCCCGGGCGCAATCAACGCCACCACGCCGGGGTGGCAGGCCTGGCGCCTCGGCCTTAGAATGACGCCTCCGCACACTGACTATGCAGCGCTGATGAACCAGACCGATACCGAGCAGCCCCCGCTTCTGCCCGCCGCTCCACCCACTCGCGGAGGTGACCACCGCCACTGGGGATCACTCCCCGGCAGCGCCCGTTCCCTGGCCATCCTGGAGGCCAGCCGGCAATTCGCCGGCCTGACCCTGGTGATCACTGGCAGTTCCGACGAGGCCCAGACGCTGGCCCAGGAGCTGGCCTTCTATCACGACGAGCAACAGGATGATGCCCTGCTCTCGCTGCCAGACTGGGAGACGCTGCCTTACGACATGTTCTCGCCCCACGAGGCAATCATCTCCCAGCGGATACGGACCCTGCACCAGCTTCCCAGCATTCAGCGGGGGCTGCTGGTGTTGCCGGCACGCACGCTCATGCACCGCCTGCCGCCACCGTCGTTCACCGAGGGCAATACCCTGTTGCTCGCTACCGGCGACCCGCTGCCCATTGATGACTGGCGCCAGCGGCTGGAAGCCGTTGGTTACCGGCACGCGGACAACGTTCAGGAGCACGGCGAATACGCGGTTCGCGGCTCGATTCTGGACATCTACCCCATGGGAGCCGACCTCCCCTACCGCATTGAACTCTTCGATGACGAAGTCGAGACCCTCCGGACCTTTGACCCGGAAACCCAGCGTTCCATCGACCAGGTCGAGCGCATCGAACTGCTACCGGCCCATGAATTCCCCTGGGACGAGCGCTCCCGTCAGCGCTTCCGCAACCGCTGGAACGAGGCGTTTCCGGAGGCACCGCGCGAGGCGCCCGTCTATCAGGACGTAGCAGCCGGCATCCGGCCTCCGGGGATCGAGTATTTCCTGCCGTTATTTTTTGAAGAAACCGCCACCCTGTTCGACTACCTGCCGGACCATTCCCTGGTACTGACGGATCCGGAGCTCCATAGCGCGCTGGAGCATTTCCAGGCAGAAGTGGATGAGCGCTACGAGGAACGCCGCTACGACCGGTACCGTCCCATTCTGCCCCCCAAGCAGGTATTCCTGCGGACCGAGGAGTGCTTCCATCACATTCGCCAGCTTCCGCGTATCACCTGGTTTGCGGAACAGCAGCCGGAAGCGGCGGGTGTCTCCAACATGCCATGCTCACCACTGCCGGACATCGCATTGGACGCCCGCGCCGAAGACCCGCCGGCCAAACTGCGTAACTTCATGGACCAGTGGGGCCCCCGGATCCTGTTTGCCGCCGACTCCGCCGGCCGCCGCGAGGCGCTGCTGGAACAGCTCCGCCAGTATGGGTGGCAGCCCCAGGAGGTGGCCAGCTGGCAACAGTTCCGCGCCGAGGATGAATCCGTTGGGTTGTGCACCGGCCCCCTGGAACATGGCGCCTGGCTGCAAGAGGCCGGCCTGTGCATCATTGCCGAGGCGGAACTCTACGGCCAGCGTGTTATGCAGCGCCGGCGCCGCCAGCGTGCCACGGACTCGGACGCCGCGGGCAGCATAAGGGACCTGTCCGAGCTGCGCATCGGCGCGCCCGTGGTGCATATCGACCATGGTATCGGTCGCTACCAGGGCCTCCAGACCATCGACGTGGACGGCCAGCCCACCGAATTCCTCACACTGGAATATGCGAACGGCGCCAACCTCTACGTCCCGGTCTCCAACCTGCACCTGATTTCCCGCTATAGTGGCGTGGACGACGCCACCGCCCCGCTGCACAAGCTGGGATCGGAAAAATGGAACCAGGCCAAGCAGAAGGCGCTGGAAAAGGTCCGGGACACGGCCGCCGAGCTTCTGGACGTCTACGCGCGACGGGAGGCCAGCCAGGGCTACGCCTTCCCGCAACCGGACGAAGCCTACCGCTCCTTCTGCGCTGAGTTCCCGTTCGAGGAAACCCCGGACCAGATGGCCGCCATTGAAGCCGTGGAACAGGACATGGCCAGTAAACGCCCCATGGACCGCTTGATCTGCGGCGACGTCGGCTTCGGCAAGACGGAAGTCGCCATGCGCGCGGCTTTCCTGGCCACTCATTCCGGTAAACAGGTCGTGGTACTGGTTCCAACCACCCTTTTGGCCCAGCAGCACTACGACTCCTTTCGGGACCGGTTCGCCGAGACCGGGGTGCGAGTGGAACTGCTGAGCCGTTTCCGCAGCCAAAAGCAGCAGCAGGCAACCATGGCGCGTGCCGCCGAAGGGGAAGCCGACATCATTATCGGCACCCACAAACTGCTCAAAGGCGAGCTCAACCTGCCCAGCCTGGGCCTTGCGATCATTGACGAGGAACACCGCTTCGGGGTCAACCAGAAGGAAAAGCTCAAGCAGCTGCGTGCCCAGGTGGATGTGCTCACACTGACCGCCACCCCCATTCCACGCACCCTGAACATGGCCATGGGCAACCTGCGGGACCTGTCCATCATTGCCACGCCGCCGGCGCGACGGCTGTCGGTCAAGACCTTTGTGCGGCGGCGCGAGGACGCCCTGGTCAAGGAGGCCATACTGCGGGAAATCCTGCGTGGCGGTCAGGTCTACTACCTGCATAATGATGTGGAATCCATCGAACGCCTGGCCGAGGACGTCCGCAAGCTGGTGCCGGAGGCGCGCGTGGGCGTGGCGCACGGGCAGATGCGCGAGCGCGAGCTCGAGCAGATCATGTCCGACTTCTACCATAAGCGCTTCAACGTGCTGGTGTGCACCACCATCATCGAAACGGGCATCGACATCCCCAGCGCCAACACCATTCTCATTGAGCGCGCCGACCGCTTTGGGCTGGCACAGCTCCACCAGCTCCGGGGCCGGGTCGGGCGATCCCATCACCAGGCCTACGCCTACCTGCTCACGCCCGAAGGCAAGAAGGTCACCGGGGATGCGGAGAAACGCCTGGATGCCATTGCCGCGGCCCAGGACCTGGGGGCCGGTTTCATGCTCGCCACCCACGACCTTGAGATCCGTGGCGCTGGCGAGCTGCTGGGTGACGACCAGAGTGGCCAGATCCAGGGCGTTGGCCTGACGCTCTACATGGAGCTGCTGGACGAGGCCGTGAAGGCCATCCGTGAGGGGCGTACCCCCAATGCGGACCTGCCCATCCGCCACGGCACCGAAATCAACCTTCGGATTCCCGCGCTGATCCCGGAAGACTATCTACCGGATGTCCACCAACGCCTGATTCTCTACAAGCGTCTGGCCAGCACCCAGAGCCAGGAGCAACTGAAGGAACTCCAGGTGGAAATTATCGACCGCTTTGGACTGCTGCCGGAACCGCTGAAGAACCTGGTGCGCCAGACCGGGCTGCGGATCCGGGCCGAGGCTCTGGGCATCAGCAAGGTGGACGCCGGTGGCCCCTGGGCTACCATGGCGTTCAACGCGGATACCCGTGTGGACCCGCTGGTACTGGTGGAGCTGGTCCAGAGCGCCCCCTCCGATTACGCTCTGGAGAGCGGCAACCAGCTGAAGTTCCGGCTGAACGGCGAGACCGCGGATGATAGACTCAATGAGCTGGACCGTTTCCTGACCCACCTGGAAGAGCGCGCCACCACCAGCCAGGAAAGCCAATGAGGAGATCTGCCGTGCCAAGTCGCGGAACCTGTCACATCCTGGTCAGCATCCTAGTACTGTGTGCGGTCGCCATGCCGGCGGCCAGCGCGGACCTGTACCGGGTGGAACTGCTGCTGTTCGAACGCCTGAACGGCCACCCTGAACAACTGCCTGATCCCCATAAGCCCGCCCCCCTGCCGGACAATGGCGTCCCGCTTTGGGTGAGTGATGACTCCCCCCACCATTCAACACTTCCGAAAGGAGCGACCCTGGGGGAGGCCAGCGGGGCGGCGCAACTGATTCCTCAAGTTCGTCAGATCCAGTCCCTGCCACGGAACGCACTGCGGCTGGGCAATATCGCCTGGGCCCTCGAGAACGACGCCAACTACCACCTGCTGGCGCTGACCGGCTGGAAGAATGCCTTCCCGGACGGCTACAAAGGGCCGCCGCTGCTCGTGGACCTGGCCTCGGACAAGGACAACAGAGAGCGGATTCAGGGAACCCTCTGGATCGAACGCCAGCGCTACCTGCATGTGAAGGCCGCACTCCACGACACCCAGCGGCGGGAACCAGCGCTGGACGTGGCCCCGATACCAAGGAGGCCAATCGCCTCAGGGTTGATTCTGCCGCTGCCGCGCTACCTGGCCCCTGAAAGCCCGGCATTCAGCGAAACAATAACCCTGCTGCGGGAAAACCGGCGCATGCGCAGCGAGGAAGTGCACTACCTTGATGCCCCCACCTTCGGTTTGGTGGTCTATTTCGACCCGGTCACCAACAAAGACACGAAGGAGAAGGACAAGCAGAAAGAGCAGCAGGACGAGGAAGAAGCCAGCAGCTGACGTGTAGCCCCCGCCTAACCAACCGGAGGTTACGCCGGGCTGAGGCAGGCCTCCAGCACCTGGAGCACCTGATCGATGCCCGCGTCCAGGTTGGCGCGTATGTCATCCATGGTGATCACGTCGCTGGTTTTACCCGCCGCCCAGTTCACCACCAGGGCGAGACAGGCATAATCCAGCTCCGCCTCGCGGGCCAGCAGGGCTTCCGGCATGGCCGTCATCCCCACGATATCGGCCCCATCACGCTCCAGGCGCCGGATTTCCGCCGCTGTCTCCAGCCTCGGCCCCTGGGTGCAGGCATAGACCCCCTCCTCGTGAAGCACCACCCCCCTGGCCGCGGCCGCCACCTGAAGGGCCTTGCGTACCGACTCCGAGTAGGGCCAGGTGAAATCCACATGGACCGGGTGCGCCAGATTGTCCTCGTAGAAGCTGGGCGCCCGCCCCCAGGTATAATCAATGAGCTGGTCCGGCAGTACCAGGCTGGCAGGCGTCATGGCCGGGTGAATCGCCCCCACCGCGTTAACCGCGATGACCCGGTCAACACCCGCCTGCCTCAGGGCATCAATATTGGCCCTGTAGTTCACCCAGTGGGGTGGAATCCGGTGCGGGTCACCGTGACGGGCCAGGAAAGCCACACGCTGCCCTCCCAGGCGCCCCAGCCGAAGCGGGGCGGAGGGCTCACCCCAGGGCGTTTCCGGCATCCAGGTTTCATCAACCTCCAGACCCTCAATCGCCGTCAGACCGGTGCCGCCGATGACGCCCCAAAGCGTTTCTCTGTCATCCATTTACTGATCCACCTGCATTCATTGGGCGTTGTTCTCCACCTTCCGTCACGACCCCCTCGCCGACCAGTGCCTGAGGCCCCTCGCCAGCAACGTGGAGAGTACGCGTGGGAAAGGCAACCTCCGCACCGTGCTCCCGAATGATACCGCTGATCCGTAGCATGACATCCTGCTTCACCTTCTGGTACTGCACCCACTCACGGGTATGGGTGAAGGCATAGATCATAATGTCCAGGGAGGAGGCGTTGAAGGCCGTGAAATTGACGATCAGGAACTGATGGGCATCGATCCCTTCATGGCCTTCCAGCATGGCCCGGATATCGCTCACGATCGCGTCGACCACGTCCACATCGTCATAACGCACCCCGACCATCTCGTAGATGCGGCGATTCATCATCCGGGAGGGATTCTCTACGGAAATGGTTGTAAAAATGGAGTTGGGCACATAGAGCGGCCGCAGCTCAAAGGTCCTGATCCGGGTCACGCGCCAGCCGATATGCTCCACGACCCCCTCAATACTCGCATCCGGTGAGCGCACCCATTCGCCCACCTTGAAAGGCTTATCCATGTAGACCACGGCGCCCCCGAAGAAGTTGGCCAGTAGATCCTTGGCCGCGAAACCCACCGCAACACCGCCGACGCCACCAAAGGCCAGGACCCCGGAGATGCTGTACCCCAGGTTCTGGATAATAACCAGCCCGGCCACGATGAACACGGAGATACGGGCCAGCTTACCGACCGCCGAGACCGTGGTGTAATCCATGGGCTCGGGGACCCGGTTGGACACCAGCAGTTCCTCGGTCCCCTGAATAAACCGCAGCAGCGCCCACACCAGCAGCACTATGAAGCCAAACTTCAGTCCCAGCCGATTGAGCTCAAGCAAGTTGACAGCGTAGAAGCGGGCCCCGACCTCCGAGGCGCAATAGAGGCCAAGCAGCCACATGTACCAGTACAGTGGCCGCCGTGCGGCGTGGATCAGAATGTCATCCCAGAGGTTACGGCTCTTGCGCAGCTTTCGCTCAATCGCCCGGGTCAGCCACCAGACGCCATACGCTACGACATAGGTAGCCAACAGAATCGCCGCCACCCAGAGCAAGCCCTGAAGCTTGGGCGCCACCCCGAAACCAGCCAGCCATTGCTCCAGGTATGAAAGGGTCACGCTGGCCCCTCATCAAGCATGCGCAGTAACGCCGCGCGGGTATCGCGATACCGCGCCGTACTGCGAAAGGCCCCGCGTGGCCCGGGCAAAGGCTTGCCACGGAGCGAGACCAGACCCGCCGACGCACGGGTGCCTGCCTCCCTGAGCCGTGCGGCGACGGCATCGGCGGCGTCCGGGTCATTACAGACCAGCAGCAGATCACAGCCGGCATCAAGCGCCGCCTGGGCCCTGTCGGGTGGCTCCCCCGCAACAGCTGCCCCGGCCATGGTGAGATCGTCACTGATCACCACGCCGCGGAAACCGACCTCACGGGACAACACGTTCTTCAGCCAGAACGATGAAAAGCCGGCAGGCTGATCATCCACCTCGGGATAGACCACATGGGCCGGCATAACCGCATCCAGCTTATCCGCCAGCTCGCGGAAAGGAACCGCGTCCTGCTCCAGGATCTGTTCCAGGCTACGCTCATCGCTGGGCTGTTCATGATGGGAATCCGCCGCAATGGCGCCATGCCCGGGGAAGTGCTTGCCCACGGCCGCCATGCCCCCCTCATGCATCCCGTCAATCCAGGCACCAGCAAGCTCCGCCACTACCTGGGGATCGGCATGAAAGCTGCGGTCCCCGATAACGCTGGAAACGCCATAATCCAGGTCCAGTACCGGCGCGAAGCTGAAGTCCACATCCATATCCCGCAGTTCGGATGCCATCAGCCAGCCAGCGGCGTAAGCAACGGCGCGCCCGCCTGCGGCATCCTGCTCCCAGGCCTGGCCAAAGCTGCGCATGGGCGGCAACCGGGTCAGCCCGGATTCGAAACGCTGCACACGCCCACCCTCCTGATCCACACCGATCAGGATGCGCGGACGGATCTGACGGATGGACTGCACCAGCCCCCGTAACTGGGCCGGTGACTCGTAATTCCGGGCAAACAGAATAACGCCGCCCACCGCTTCATGGGCAAGTCGTTCGCGCTCGGGGGCGCTCAGCCGGGGCCCCTCGAGATCGATCATCAATGGTCCGCTCACTGGGCCTCCCTAACGGCACAAGAACGGCCCGGGCAGGCCTCAGTGAACAATAACGGGCGTGCCCGGGCGTATCCATTCCCAGAGCTGAAGAATGTCATCATTGCGCATCCGGATACAACCATGGGACAAGGGCTGCCCCATGGGTTCCGTATCCGGTGTGCCATGGATGTAGATGAATCGGCGCATGGTATCAACAGAGCCCCCGCGGTTATACCCGGGCTCATTACCACAAAGCCACACAATCCGGGTCAGTATCCAGTCCCGCCCCGGATACTGGCCGTGAAGCTCGGGGGTCCAGACCTCGCCCGTGGGGCGCCGCCCCCTGAAAACCGCCCCCCTCGGCTGGCCGCCACCGATACAGGCCCGGACGCGGTGGCGCCCCAGGGGCGTCCCCCCGGAACCATCCTGTTGGGCGGCTCCAGCACTGGCCGTGGAAACGCGGTAACACAACCAGGGACCATCCCTGGTGTGAAGCGTCATGAGCTGATGGGCCAGCGCCACCTCAATCCGGTCAATGGCACGCGTCATATTCAGGCGCTCCTGTCGGGATCCCCCATGTTACTACCATCCACACTATGCGCCTGCATCCCCGCCGCCAGGAAGGGAACAAGCTGGTCCACAATCTCCTCTGTTGGCGTTTCCACGCCCAGCTTGTTCCACAGGATCTCGGTGAGCGCATCGCTACTGGAAAGCGTAAACGCCGTCGCCCCCAGGATGAACTGGTTGCGCCAATAGCGCTCTACCGCCGTAAGCTCCGGCGTGGCATTCTTCAGAAGGCGCATGAAACGCCCAAAGGTATGACTGTATTCCGATTCAAGGAAACGGCGTAGGTGCCCCTGGGACTGGGTGTAGGCCAGCCCCTGCAGGCGCATATAGATGGCGATGCTGCGGTCATGCTGACGCGGCATCTCGACCAGGGTACGGGTCAGCACCCGCAGCACCGATTCCAGATCCGGCGGCTCCGGGGCCGCCTCCGCCTCCAGGCGATCAAAGGCCTCCTCCAGCGCAATGCAGAACGGTGTCAGAAAGCGCGCGAACACCGCCTGGATCAGCGACTTCTTGGAGCCGAAATGGTAGTTGACCGCGGCCAGGTTGACCCCGGCCTTACCCGTGATCATGCGGAGAGAGGTTTCAGAGAAGCCTCTCTCGGCAAACAGCTCCTCCGCTGCATCCAGAATTCTGTCCACTGTATCCGACTGCGCCATGGGATCCCGCTCAAACATCCGACCAAACAATTGTTTGAAACATACGTTTGAGTCTCAACCCTGTCAAGATGAACCCTCAGGCGGGTTCGGCGCATCATGCTGCGGAGCCACTCTGGAGGTGGTCCCCCCGGCACTGCCGGCCTGAGCATGGTCGGCCTCTTGTGTGTCAGTCCCGTAATCCGGCTCTGGTACCGGAACCAGACTGGAATCGGTCGCCTCAGCGGTCGCATCCAATGGTTCCGCGCCCCCTTCATCCAGCATTTGCTCATAGGTGCGCAGATAATCGTCCCGCAGACGGTTATAGGCCTTTTCCGCTTCCAGCGCAAAGATAAGGTACAGTTGAGCCTGCGCCCGGTTACGGATACTGTCCACCAGCTGACCCTTCTCGGAAAGACTGTAGAGGCTGGTAAAACGGGTGCGGCGCAGCGCCGGATTGTACTCAGCAAGGGGCCGGCACGCCGCGGCCAGGCCAATAGGCCCCTCCAGGTTTTCCACATGCTTGCGCGCGCGCTGCAACAAGCGCCGCCGTTTCAACAACAGATCCATGTAGGAGGGCCTTTGGGTAAACACATGGCGCACTCCTGGCAGCCCCCAGAGCGCCACCAGCGCCAGCGCCCCAAAAGCCCCGCCCCCGACCAGTGCGGGCACCAGGTTCCCGGTGCCCGCCAGCACCACTGACGCCAGAACACTCAGAAGCAGAAGCCAGCTGTCGCGCCGCCGGCGCGCCAGATTCAGCTGATGGTGGTCCGGCCAACCAGGCATGGCCAGGATATCGAAATCAAGCAGCAATAACCGCTCGCAGTCATGGAGCAGCTTGCGCCGGCGCTGCTGACGATAACGCACGGCCTCAAGCGCCGCCTGCTGGGCCGCTTCCGCCTCCGCATCCGCGGTTTCTTCATCACCGCTCCCCGCCTCCCCGGCGGCGCCCTGGCCCGGACTTTCCGAAGCGTCGGGCGTTGGCCCGTCCGGAGATTCCGGCTCGGGTACCGGCTCCAGTCGACCACCGGGGTGAACCCGGGGCTCCTCCGGCGGTTCGGGCTGCTGCGCCATGCCACTCTCCGCGTTTATATCCCATTACGGGTTAACGGCTGTTGCCGCCGGCTCTTGAGTTTGCAGTGCCTTTCGCTAGTATGTCTTTGCAGCGTAGCGTATTCTGTTTCATCCTGAAGCTACCGAACAAACTGTTACAGAGGCATGCCCCATGACAACCGCCCCGAAGATACTGGTTCGCGATTACATGCGCTCGCTGTCACTCTGGTTCGCACCGTCCGACCCGATCGAAAAAGTGGCGGCAACACTCGTGAAACAGGAGGAGCTGGGCGCCCCGGTTCTGGACGAGCACAAGCGGCTCATCGGCTTTGTCACCGAGCAGGACTGCATTAAGGAAATGCTCAACGACTCCTATTACGCTCAGGAACACCAGCTGGTGAGCGACGTCATGTCCCGGCGGACCGTTTCCATCAACCCGGACGCGGATGTGGCCCACCTGGCCGAAGAGATGACTGGCGCCAAGCCCAAGATCTACCCAGTGGTCGAAGACAACCGGGTCATTGGGGTCATTACCCGGGGTGATGTCCTGCGGGCGCTGAGCCGTGTACGCAACAGCAGCCACGGACACACCTAAGCGGGACACCAGCATGTTTACGGGAATTGTTCAGGGCATTGCCCGGGTGGGAACCGTAGAGCGCCTCGCTGGCCTGCACCGGATCCGCCTGGATTGCCCGGAAGGTTTTATTGGCGGTATTGGGATCGGCGCCTCGGTGTCGGTCAACGGCGCCTGCCTGACGGTCGTCGAGGCCTGGCCGGAAAGCGACCAGGCCACATTCGACGTCATGATGGAAACACTCAGGGTCACGACCCTGGGAGAGCTGCAGGAAGGCGATCCGGTCAACGTCGAACGCGCCGCCCGTATCGGCGATGAGATTGGCGGGCACCTGCTTTCCGGACATGTCCACTGCATGGCAACTGTGGCCCGGATTGAATCCCCGGAGAACAATCGGCGCATTGCCTTCACTGTACCGCAGGAATGGCGGCCCTACCTTATCAACAAGGGCTATGTTGCGGTTGATGGAGCCAGCCTGACCATCGCGGAGCTGACCGGCGATGGCTTTGCCGTCTACCTGATCCCGGAGACACTCAGGGCCACACGCTTCCATACACTGGGCAAGGGCGATCACGTCAATATCGAGATCGACCACCAGACCCAGACCATCATCGATACCCTCAAACGCCTTGACCTGGTACCGCACGGGGCCAATTGACCCCGTGCTCCACCCCTTCTAGCGCTGATACCCGGGCTTCAGGAAGGGCATGGCGGTCACCGTCATGGTCCGGCGCTTGCCCCGCACATCCGCTTCTACAGCGGTGCCTTTCTCCGCCAGATCCGTACGCACGTATCCCATGGCGATGGGCGCGCCCACGCTGGCGGCAAAGTTGCCGCTGGTGACTTCGCCAATGGGCTCATCACCACCTTCAGCGTAAAGCACAGCGCCTTCACGCACCGGCGCCTTGCCTTCGGCCAACAGCCCAACGCGCTTGCGCTCGATAGCCCCATCGCGCATCTGCTGGAGAATTCGTTGCGCCCCCGGGAAGCCACCCTCGCGCTCGCCACCAATCCGGCGAGGCTTGCCGATGGCCCATCCCAGCGAGGCCTCCACCGGCGTCGTTTTCGTGGTAATGTCGTGGCCATAAAGACAGAGCCCGGCTTCAAGGCGCAGTGAGTCCCGGGCCCCGAGCCCTACTGGCTCAACGCTGTCGTCTTCCAACAGACGCCGTGCCAGGGTTTCCGCCACATCGGCGGGCACCGAGATCTCATAGCCATCCTCTCCGGTGTAACCGCTGCGCGAAATAATGGCTGGGCTGTCGAGCAGCGTCATGGGCCTGTTGTCCATGAACTTCATATCCCGAACCTCGGGCTGTAGTTTCGCCAGAGCCTCCTCGGCTTTCGGGCCCTGAAGGGCGATCAGGGCCCTGTCGGTCATCTCGGTCAGGCTCACTCCGCTCGGCAGACCAGCACGGAGATGGGCAATGTCCTCGGACCTGCAGGCCGCGTTCACCACCAGGTAGAAGCCCTCTTCGTGGCGGCTGATCATCAGATCATCCAGAACCCCGCCATCCTCGTTCGTGAACAGGCCATAACGCTGGCGATTCACACCCAGCCCGACCAGGTCCGCCGGAATCATGGCTTCCAGGGCTTCCGCAATACCCTCGCCGCTGAGCCAGACCTGCCCCATGTGGGAGACATCAAAAAGGCCCGCCGCCTGGCGCGTATGAAGGTGTTCCTGCTTGATGCCAGCGGGATACTGCACCGGCATGTTGTAGCCCGCGAAGGGCACCATACGGGCACCCAGTTCCTCGTGAAGAGCCGTCAGCGGCGTTGTCCGCATTGCCTGATCGTTCGCCATGAGCCTGTTTCTCCTGTTGCTGTTGCAGAGCCGGTGCCACTCGCGGCTCCAGTCCGGCTGATAATGGGTTGCCCCATGATGCCGCATTTCCAATCGGAAACAAAGTTTCCCGTCAGGCGGTCACCCAGAGCACTTCCGCGTCATCGTCACTCACGGAAACCAGCATATGGCCCATGGTGCAGTCGTAATAGGCACTGTCGCCTGCATCCAGACGTACTGGCTCGTAAAACTCCGTATAGAACAGGATCGCGCCCGTAAGCACATAAAGGAATTCCTCGCCATCGTGGCGAATCCATTCCGGAAAATCCGAGAAAGCCCGCGCGCGCACCCGTGTTGTGAAAGGGACCATCTTCTTGTGGCTGAGATCCGTAGCCAGTAGCTCATGCTCATAGGTAACGGTCGGATGGGGCCTGCCCTCACCCCGGCGCGTAACGTCACGCCGGCCAGACGGCTGGGCACTGTTGCTGGGCTCGGTGAACAGCTGGGGCAGATCAATGCCCAGCCCGGTCACCAGCTTGTTCACGACCGAGAACGTAGGCGAAATCTGCTCATTCTCAATCTTGGACAGCGTTGAACGCGCAAGCCCCGTCAACTTGCTGGCCTCCTCAAGCGTCAGGCCCTGGCCCAGCCGCAGGGACCGGACCCGCTCGCCCAGCCGCAAGGGCTGCAGTGTGGCTTCGGTTTCGCCGCGCTGAACCTGGAGGGTCTCATGCAGCGGCTCACGCATGTTCTCGCTGTCCTCGGCCATGATTCGCGTGTTTCCTATAGGAAATTTACGTTGTTTGTGGGAAAATCCGTTGTTAATCTAACACACACAGCTTCACAACCACATCATCATGCAAGAGGACGGAGCGATGACAGCAACGCCCGAGGAACTTCTCTATACGCCAAGCCACGAATGGATCCGTGACAACGGTGACGGCACCGTAACCATGGGCATCACCGACCACGCACAGGATCAGCTCGGCGATGTTGTCTTCGTGGAGCTCCCCGAAGCCGACCAGAGCTTCGCCAAGGGCGATGAGCTGGCGGTCGTGGAGTCCGTCAAGTCCGCTTCCGACATCTATGCCCCCATCAGCGGCACCGTCGAGAGCGTGAACGAAGCGCTCGAGGACGCGCCCGAAACAGTGAACGAACACTGCTACGGGGACGGCTGGATGGTCCGCATCAAGCTGGATAACCCGGACGAACTCTCCGAACTCCTCTCGGCCGACCGCTATCAGGAGCTGGTCGCCGACGAAGCCTGACCCAGGAGGTAGCCCATGAATGCGAAGTCTTCCCTGGCCAACGCAACACTGGCCCAGCTGAACGACCGGCCCTTCAGCGACCGGCACATCGGCCCCGACGCCGATGATCAGTCGGCCATGCTGGCCACTCTGGGGCTGTCATCCGTGAATGAACTGGTGGACCAGATCATTCCGGGTTCAATCCGTATGCCCGAGGAACTGGCCATGGAGCCCGGTCGGGCGGAGCACGAGGCATTGGCCGAGCTGCGTGGCATGGCGCAGCGGAACCAGGTTTTCCGCTCCTATATTGGCCAGGGCTATTACCCGACTCGCATTCCCCCGGTCATCAAGCGCAACGTCCTCGAGAACCCGGCCTGGTACACCGCCTACACGCCCTATCAGCCGGAAATCTCGCAAGGCCGCATGGAATCGCTGGTCAACTTCCAGCAGATGGTGATGGACCTCACCGGCCTGGATCTCGCCAACGCCTCGCTTCTTGATGAGGCCACGGCGGCGGCCGAAGCCATGTCCCTTTGCAAGCGCGCCAACCGCAAATCCAAGAGCAACCAGTTCTTTGCGGCGGCGGAGCTGCACCCGCAGACCCTTGACGTGTTGCGGACCCGAGCGGACTACATGGGCATTGAACTGGTGGTTGCTCCCGCGGCCTCCATCAGCGACTACGAACCCTTCGGGGCCGCCTTCCAATACCCGGCCACCGACGGCAGCATTCCGGATCTTGAAGAGCTGGTCAAAACGGCCAACACCCAGGGCGCCATGACCGCCGTAGCCTCGGACCTGTTGGCCCTGATGCTGCTGCGCTCTCCCGGTGAGCTGGGCGCTGACATCGTTCTGGGATCAGCCCAGCGTTTTGGGGTTCCCATGGGCTACGGCGGTCCTCACGCAGCGTTCTTCGCCACCCGTGACAACCTCAAGCGCCAGGTCCCCGGGCGCATCATCGGCGTATCGAAGGACAACCGCGGACAGCCGGCCTTCCGCATGGCCATGCAGACCCGCGAACAGCACATACGCCGGGAAAAGGCCACATCCAACATCTGTACCGCTCAGGCACTGCTGGCCAACCTGGCCGCCTTCTATGCCGTTTACCACGGCCCGGAAGGGCTCAGGAACCAGGCCGAGCGCGTACACCGGCTGACGGCCATCCTGGCCGAAGGGCTGCGTGCTGGCGGTATCGAACCGCAGCCGCGCTACTTTGACACCCTGAGCTTCAACGCCGATGACGGCGTGCACGAACGCGCCCGCGCCGAAGGCTGCAACCTGCGGGCCTTCAGCGATGGCCGCACAGGCATCAGCCTGGACGAAACCACAACGGAACAGGACGTTGAGCGCCTGCTGCGCATCGTTCTGGGCGCCGATCACAGCCAATCCGTGGCCACGCTGGATGAGCGTGTCGCCAACGGGAGTGATATTGGCATCACGGATGCCATGCGCCGCCGTGACGCCGTGCTGACCCATCCGGTATTCAACCAGTACCACAGCGAAACCCAGCTCCTGCGCTACATCCGGCGCCTTGAGAACCGGGACTTCTCCCTGGTGCACGGCATGATCCCTCTGGGTTCCTGCACGATGAAGCTCAACGCCGCCGCCCAGATGGAGCCAGTGACCTGGCCTGAGTTCGCTGAGATCCACCCGTTCGCTCCCAGGGAACAGACCCAGGGCTATCAGCAGCTGCTTGAGGAACTGGACCAGCAACTGCGCGAGATCACCGGCTATGACGCGTTCTCCCTGCAACCCAACTCGGGTGCCCAGGGCGAATATGCCGGGCTCCTGGCAATCCGGCGCTACCAGCAGGCCCAGGGTGAAGATCACCGTAATGTCTGCCTGATCCCGGCGTCGGCGCACGGCACCAACCCGGCCTCGGCGGCCATGATGGGTATGAAGGTGGTGATCGTTGACTGTGATGACGAAGGCAACGTTGACCTGGCGGATCTGCGCGCCAAGGCGGAAGAGGCCGGCAACAACCTTTCCGCGTGCATGATCACCTACCCCTCAACGCACGGGGTTTACGAGGAAGGGGCTCCGGAAATCTGCCGCATCGTGCACGAGCATGGCGGCCAGGTTTACATGGACGGCGCCAACCTCAATGCGCAGGTCGGATTGGTTCAGCCGACCCTGGTGGGCTCCGACGTATCCCACCTCAACCTGCACAAGACCTTTGCCATCCCGCACGGCGGCGGTGGCCCCGGGATGGGACCGATCGGTGTTCGCGGCCATCTGGCCCCCTACCTGCCCGGTCACAATGAGGACGAAACCGCTGCGGGCGCGGTTGCGGCCACCCCCTTCGGCTCTGCGGGCATCCTGCCCATCACCTGGATGTACAACCGCCTGCTCGGCCGCGATGGCCTGCGCCACAGCACGGAAGTCGCCATCCTGAGTGCCAATTACATCGCCAGTGGCCTCATGAACGACTACAACGTGCTGTACAAGGGGCGCGACAACCGGGTGGCGCATGAGTGCATCCTGGACCTGCGCCCGCTCAAGGAATGGTCCGGTGTGACCGAGGAGGACGTGGCCAAGCGCCTGATGGACTACGGTTTCCATGCCCCGACCATGTCGTTCCCGGTTCCCGGAACCCTCATGATCGAACCCACGGAATCCGAATCCCAGGAAGAGCTCGATCGGTTCATTGAAGCCATGAAGGGCATCCGGCAGGAGATCGACCGGGTGGCCAACGGCGACTGGCCAGCGGACAACAACCCGCTGGTGCATGCACCGCACACCCAGAGCGACCTGGTGGACGAGTGGAATCGCCCCTACAGCCGGGATCTGGCGGTCTTCCCCTGCGAGTCGGTTCGGGATGGCAAGTTCTGGCCAACCGTCAACCGCGTGGACAACGTCTACGGGGACCGGCACCTGATCTGCAGCTGCCCCAGCCCGGAAGCCTACCGGGACTAGAGTTTTTACTCGGATTAGGGTGATTATTCTAGATTTTCACCCTATTCTGGGTATGTAACGCAAGGGCAGCAATGGAGGTAACCCATGGCTGAGAAGTCCGCAGACAGGCAGAGTGCAACCATGAGCGATCTGACGCGCAAGCTTCAGCAACAGACCAGCCAGCAATGGCATAAGGCGAATGAGGAACTGCAGCGTGTGCTCAGGGAACTCGGCGCCCAGGATGCGGAAAATGAGTCGTTCCCGGAAATGATCCGGGACATCCGGAAAAAGAACCCCTCTTTCCGTGAACTCATGCTCAGCCTGGACGCCGCCACCTATGACGCGCGCAAGCGCCTGTCCTGGAACGCACACATGACGTCCGCCTACATCATGAACCGGGTGGAAGCGTCCTACACCAACGATCTCAAGCCAATGGTGGCCAACTACCGCCAGCAGGCCGGTGAGCGCCTTGAAGCCCTGATGAAACAGCTGCGCAGCATGCGCGAGCGTTTCCAGGCAGCCGCTTCAGAGGACACTGACACGCACCGCTAAACCCTTTCCTGGTTATCCAGGCCTACCCCCTCTTCCCCGTGCCCTCTGGCACGGGGTTTTTTAGCCGTAGCTCACGCCCGTACCCGCCAGCCCACAATACCCCCCGGGGTTCTTGTGCAGATACTGCTGATGCCAGTCCTCGGCGTAATAGAAGGTCACGCCCTGCGCCAGCTCGGTCGTAATCCGACCCTGACCGGCCTGATCCAATGCCTGCTGATAGGTCGTCATGGAGGCCTGGGCCACGGCAAGGCTGTCGGCATCCGGCACATAGAGGGCGGAACGGTACTGGGTGCCCACATCATTACCCTGGCGCATTGCCTGGGTTGGATCATGGGACTCCCAGAACACACCCAGGAGGGATTCCAGCGCAATCACCTCCGGATCATAAATAATCCGGACCGCTTCCGTATGCCCGGTACGCCCCCCACACACTTCCTCGTAGGTCGGATTGGGCGTATAGCCTCCGGCATAGCCCACTGCCGTCGTATACACGCCATCCAGCTGCCAGAAACACTGCTCTGCCCCCCAGAAGCAGCCCATGCCCACAATCAGCTCCCGGCAGTGCTCGGGAAAGGGTGGCAGCAGCGGCGCCCCCAGAACCGCATGGTGGTTGGTGACGGGCATCTCGGTTGCACGCCCCGCCAGCGCTTGCTCAGGTGCAACCATCTGCATCTTGTCGCTGTTGAAAAGGCTCCACATAGACCAAGCTCCCCAATTCCGTGACCATCCTCCAGAATAACGGACAGATGCCCACAAAAAACCCCCTGCCGGCATCCGACAGGGGGTTGTATCGGCGCGACCCGAAGGCCGCAACACCGGAACCGGTCTTAGAACTGGTTCATGGTGTTGTCTTTGCCACCGGCCTTCAGGGCTGCTTCGCCCGCGAAGTATTCCTTGTGGTCGTCACCGATGTTGGAGCCGGCCATATCCTGGTGCTTGACGCAGGCCAGACCCTTACGGATCTCCTGGCGCTGTACGTCACGCACGTAAGCCAGCATGCCTTCTTCACCGAAGTAGCCCTTGGCCAGGTTGTCCGTGGACAGGGCCGCGGTGTGGTACGTCGGCAGCGTGATGAGGTGGTGGAAGATACCGGCGTACTGGGAACCATCCTTCTGGAAGTTCTGGGTCCAGCGGTCGGCTTCCGCAGCCAGCTCGGAATCGTCGTACTTGCTGTTCATCAGGTCCGAACGGTCATACTGTGACACGTCCTTGCCTTCTTCCTTCCACGCATCATAAACCTGCTGACGGAAGTTCAGCGTCCAGTTGAAGGACGGGCTGTTGTTGTAGACCAGCTTGGCGTCCGGCACCTCTTCCTTGATGCGGTTGACCATGCCCGCGATCTGGCCGACGTGCGGCTTCTCGGTTTCGATCCACAGCAGGTCCGCACCGTTTTTCAGGCTGGTGATGCAGTCCAGAACCACGCGATCCTCGCCTGTGTTTTCCTGGAACTCGTACAGGCCGTTCGGCAGACGGACCGGCTTGTGCAGCTCGCCCTGCTTCTTGATGACCATGTCGCCTTCCTGAACGTCCTCGGCGGACTTGACCGGCTCGGTCTTCAGGTAGCTGGTGTACTGCGCCGCCAGGTCGCCCGGCTCCTGGGAGACCGGAATCTTGTGGGTCAGGCCAGCGCCCAGGGAGTCAGTACGCGCAACGATGACGCCGTCTTCAACACCCAGCTCGAGGAACGCATAGCGAACCGCGTTGATCTTGGCGATGAAGTCCTCGTGCGGGCAAGTTACCTTGCCAGCCTGGTGGCCGCACTGCTTGGCGTCGGACACCTGGTTCTCGATCTGGATCGCGCAGGCGCCTGCTTCGATCATCTTCTTGGACAGCAGGTAGGTCGCTTCTTCGTTACCGAAACCTGCGTCAATGTCGGCGATGATCGGCACAACGTGCGTCTCGAAGTTGTCGATCTTGTCGATCAGCTCCTGAGCCTTCTTTTCGTCACCCGCTTCACGTGCTTCGTCCAGCTCACGGAAGAGATGGTTGAGTTCACGCGCGTCCGCCTGCTTGAGGAAGGTATAGAGTTCCTCGATGAGCGAGGGCACGGCGGTCTTCTCGTGCATGGACTGGTCAGGCAGCGGACCGAACTCGGAACGCATGGCCGCGACCATCCAGCCGGACAGGTACAGGTAGCTGCGCTTGGTGGTGCCGTGGTGGCGCTTAACGGCCATCATCTTCTGTTGGCCGACGAACCCATGCCAGCAACCCAGGGACTGGGTGTACTTGCTGTGGTCCTTGTCGTACTCGGCCATGTCTTCGCGCATGATCTTCGCAGTGTAACGCGCGATGTCCAGGCCGGTGCGGAACCGGTTCTGGGCGCGCATGCGGGCCACATACTCAGGCGTAATGTGATCCCAGGTGCCGCCCTGCGATTTGCGCAGAGACGCCGCTTCTTCAATGTCCTTCATGTAGTTCGACATGATTCACCTATGCTTGCAGGAGTGGAACAACACGATCGGTCGGCGGCTCCCCTTCCAGGGAGTCGTGCCTCGAGTCCGGAGGTATTCTATCGAGATCCACTCTATAATTAAAATCAATGCAATCAATTCCCGGCATTTTTTCCGTGAATGCGGAATCTCGCCGAGTAAACCCGATAACGCCCGTCATCGGATAACGTATGGACCGGACCAATGAAACGCGCCAAAGGGCTCTGGTACGGCAGAAAGGCGTTGGCAACCAGCCTGATCTCAGAACCGGGTTTCAGGTACCCCGGCAGCTGACCGAACCACCGGTTGACCGGATCCAGGTCCTTGCCCTGCCCCTGATGGAAAGGCGGGTTCGTGATGATGCTGGCGTAGCGGCCTGTCACATGGGTCAGACCGTCCGACGGCAGGATGCTCATCCCCTCGTCTCCCGCCAGGGCAACCTGGCTGCAGCGCAGGGCCTGCCAGTGCACATCCACCAGTGTCACGGCCATTCCGGGCCAGTGATGGCGCAACCAGGCCCCAATCACCCCATTGCCACAGGCCAGGTCCAGCACGGGTTCCGCCGGCTTATCCGTCACTGTTTCAAGGAGCTGGCGGGTTCCCTCATCCAGGCGGCCTTCACTGAACACGCCGGGAAGGCTGTAGAGCTCAAGCACAGCTCCCGACGCCGCCACCTGCACAGGCTCCAGCCACTCCTCAACACGGAACGGCGGGGCGGCGGTTTCCGGTGCCGCACACCAGAGCTGGCAGTGGCGTGCATTATCCATCTTGTAGGCGCCGGGAAAACGCTCCTGGAGCTGACGGCTGCCACGCCCAATGCCCTCGCGTTTAGCCCCCACCAACCACAGCTCTCCCCCTGGCGCCAGCTTCGGCGCTGCCCAGGCCAGCCGCATTGCCAGCTCGGAGCGCGCCTTGGGCATGAAAACCACAATCGTATCGAACGCCGCTGGTGTTGCCGGGTCGTCATAGCCAAAAAGCCATCCCCCGGCAGTGCCTCCCGCCTGTTCCCAGACGCCATAGTGGGTGGTGAGTGCATGCAGTTGCCGGCCTGGCCAATGGGGCATGGGCCCATCATGGCCCGCAAGGCAGACGCGCTCGCCCAGCCGCTCCAGTGACCGTTCCAGAAGGGTGAGCGCCGGGCTGGCATCAGTTGTCATGGGTCAGTGTTTCTCCTGAATAGGTGAATCGCAGGTTCTGGTAATAGCGGCGCACAATGGATGGCGAATCCGGGACTTTGAACCGCTCCACGGAGCGCACCGCCCGCAGCGCACTCTCATCCAGGGCACTGTGGCCACTGGGCAGATGGACATGGGAGCTCTGGAGATAGCCTCGGGTATCAACGGAAAACCGGATTTCACCACGGTGGCGTTCATCAGCGCCAGCCGGCTGCTCCCACCGGGTCATGATCTGGCGCTTCATGCGGGCCAGATACTTATTCGCCATGCGGATGCGCCGTTCTTCAATCTTGCTCACCATGGACTCACCCCGGATCGCGTCCATCTCGCCTTCATCCAGCGCTTCCATGCCGGTGTCACCCCCGATCTCCGGTCCAGGGCTGGGCTCAGGCGCCTTCTCCGGTTCTTCCCTCTCCTCACCGAGTGACATACTGGCACTGGCGGGATCAGGCTTGCGCTGCTTGTCGCCCTCGGTGGCCGCGTCCGGGCTCATGCTGCCCGTTTCTGGTTCAGGGCGTTCATCCGCCCCCTCCCGGCTCTCCTCACTGGGTTCAGGCTGGCTGGGCTCCTCGGCTGCTTCGGGGCTGGGCGCCTCGCCCGAGGCCTGGGGATCCTCCGGCGCCGCAGCAGGCGCTTGTTCGGTCTCAGGGGCATCCTGGCTGGTGCCATTGAGGTCCGTCACCTCGTCCGTATCCCGGGGCATGTGTTGCTCATCCGGCTCAGGCTCAGGCTCAGGCTCTGGTTCGGGTTTGGGTTTGGGTTCAGGTTCCGGCTCCGGTTTCGGCTCCTCCTGAGCTTCTGGTTCCGACTCGGGTTCAGGCTCCGGTGGTGGCAGGGAAACGCGCACATCCCGCTGCATTGGCGCCACCTCCGGCGAGCGCGGCAGAATCGGCGGCATAAAGCTGACCAGCAGCAGGTGCAGGGCAAGGCTGAGCCCGAGAACAAGCCACCAGAGCCGGCGGGGCGTGGACATCCGGTTTGCCATGGCACCACCGTCTCAGCAGCTGGGCCCGAAGTCGGACCCGGAGAGGGATTCGCTTCCCGGGGTCCAGCCACACAGGGCGCCTGTGCTATCCTCTGCACGCCTTATGGGCCGTGGCGTGGCCAGGTTAACCTCAACGATGTTCCGGGAGCCTTCTTCCATGGTAATGATGATAACCGGTGATTCTCAGGAGAGCGAATCAGCCAGCATCCTCTACCAGGACGATCACCTGGTGGCGATGTACAAGCCCTCCGGCATGCTCGTGCACCCCACCAAGGTGGACCGCCACGAGCAGCGCATCGCCCTGCCCCTGCTGCGTGACCAGATCGGCCAGCATCTCTACCCGGTACACCGGCTCGACAAGCCAACCTCCGGGGTCCTGATCTTCGCGCTGGATCCCGATACCGCCCGGCATCTGGCCAACGCCTTCCAGGCGCACCAGGTGCGCAAGGACTACCTGGCCGTGGTCCGCGGCTGGCCGCCGTTGGGCGGCATCATTGACCAGCCCCTGGCCCCGCGGGACCCGGACAGCCGCAAGCGCAAACGCCGTAAGGCACCCCAGTCGGCCATGACCCTGTATCACCGCCTGGCCTGTACCTCCATCCCGATTTCCGTGGACGGGCGCTATACCCACACCCGCTACAGTCTGGTCCGCCTGCGCCCGGTAACCGGCCGCCGCCACCAGCTGCGGCGCCACCTCAAGAGCCGGAATCACCCCCTGATCGGGGACGTCAACTACGGCAAGGGCATTCACAACCGTTTCTTCCGCGAGCAATACGGCCTCAACCGCCTGATGCTCTGTGCGGTCAGAATGTCATTTGAACACCCGGTAACGGGTCATCCCATTGAGATCCAAGCGACGCCGGACGAGGACTTCACCTCCGTTGCCGAAGCGGTGGGGCTGCCATCAGGAGCCACCGCGCTTAGTCAGCCGCACGGCGACGTTGCTGTACTGTGAGACGCTCCCGTTATCATGCCGCGATCCGAAAAGAATGACCCATTGCCCCTGAACGAGCATCAACTCCCCGTTGCCCGTACTGTTTCCATGACTCGTTGTCAAAATGCCAGCGTAATTGAGTTTAAATTTTTCGGGCGAGCCTACGACTGGCTTAAGTTCATAACCTATGGACAAATCACCTGCCGAAACAAAGCCCTTCTCCTCGCGTGCTACGCTAACCTTTAAAAGTTCCGAATCCTCCAGGAAACCAGGCATAAGGTCCGAGCTTAAGCTATCGGATTTTGTGACCTGACACTCACAATGCCGGACTTCCAACATTAACGACTTATCAGTGACATAGTCATCAGGATCAGAGTTTCCGGCAAGAACAAAACCAGGAAGAAGGGACAGAAAGAGGAGATTAACCCGCCAAATAATTTTCGATGCGATCCGTTGCATGTAGCCTCCTGATTCCTCGTTTTAACGATAAATGAATAGGCGCAACCAAACCAAACAAAAACAAGATACCGACGATTTTATATGCCGTTTTGTTGTATGTTATCTAGTTCCATGATGATAAAACTTTTAACGAAACTGTAGAAACCCGTTTCCAGGCCCACTCCAAGCCTTCCCTGTGGTTCATTTCACCTCATACTCGCTGTTTCGGTTTCGTTCCGACCCCGGTTCCTGGATTCAAGCAATTTCTACAACTGAAGGGCTTCTTATTCAATCGTGATCTGGATATAAGTGCAGTGATTTTTCCGGACGTAAAATCACGCAGTGTTTCTACCCGGTAGCGACACTCCCACATCATCGAAGCATATTGTCTACGAGATCTGTTTTCGATGCTTTACCGTTTAACGCAAATATTCAGCGGCGGCCTTTGCGTAGCCGCAAGCGGAGAAAAGGCCGTCCGATGTAGGCCCGCCAGGGCTCGAATGAACCGGAATGGCTTGTTATAGCGTGCCATTAAACATACTACCCACGCTAGCAAGCAAAGCAACCGTAACTCCCGACCACCTCATTAAATACCAATACTTCTCCAACGGGAGAGCGAACCTCTTAGTGCGTTGTCGTCCCATTAAAAGAGTTATCCAGGACAGTCCCAGAATACTTAGCGCAGCAGAGAACACCATCAGCAATTGCTGCTAAAGAACTAATTACAAGCAACGTGGCCAAAATAACCCATGTTGCTGACATTATTCGATTGGCCTCGACTGTTTCATTACGCTGCATCGACTTCCTTCCTTGCTAGTTCTGTGCCATGCCTGGCAAACACGTCGCAAACAGCGGCGGGAGAGCGTCCGCTATTGCTTTGCCTTGTTAAGGGATTTTCTTTCTAGCACGAAAAAAGCCCCGTCCCATAAGATGTAAATCTCATTATTAGATTTCTTTAACGCATACGCTCCAGGAGCGGTCCAGTTATCAGGACACTTTACCTCTACTATTCTTATCTGTTTTGAACCCGGTTTAATACTGGACAGAGGAACTCTGAATCTTTCCAAGAACTCTTTCTCGCTCAGCGAGCTGGCTTTATAGTCAGGTGATTCGCAAATCGCTCCATGGAATGAAGCCTTGTTCTGGGAATATGTTGCAATTTCGCCAACCCACCTCTCGGCATCTTCTGATCCAATAGCACTGATGCCAGAAAATTCAGCTCCTGTTACGCGCCATTGTCCCAAATACCATTGTCCCGCCATGCAGGATGGAGCAACGAACAATAAAAGCCAGAAAGCTGCTTTCATGGATTCCCTTAACGCCGAAGCGCACCGGTGACTTTGACGGTCGAGTAGGCCCAAGGAACCTCCCCTTGAGCCTCTCACAGAACCGTACGTGAACCTCTCGATTCATACGGCTCTTGTTATCCAACCATTACCCGTGATCCTGCCCAGTGAGCAAACAGTGTCGGTCGACGCCGACGCAGTCCATTCACCCTCCGGGCAGCCTGGAGCAGCCCCCTGAGTTTTCGATACTTCCCTACTGCCCATCGGCTCAGCCGCAAATCAAAATGAAACAGCACATTGCGAATGGAGCTGCGGCCAAACAGGCCATAGTATTGCATCCACCCTCGCAGGCGGGACTGACAGAACCGGGCAAACTGCCCGAGTTCCTTCTGTCGCCACCACCTCCAGGGCCACTCGTTGATCTGCTTGCGGATCGTTTTCGCTGCACGCTGGCTGATGGCCGCCGTGAAGTAGACTCTCTTTTGCCCCTGCCGGTTGCGGATCAGTCGCGGTCGGAAGGTGTAGCTCAGAAAATCAAACGCGATAACCGGGTAGTCCTGCTGGTTGGAGCCGCCCTTACAATAGACAATCTTTGTCTTGCGCGGGTGGAGCGTCAAGCCACAGGCAGCAAATCGGGCCTCGAGGACCGATTTCAACGCTTGTGCTTCCCGCTCGCTGGCGCAGTGGCACACAATGTCGTCCGCGTAGCGTTCGAACTGAATGCCGCCCCAGCGCTTGGCCACCCAGCGGTCAAAGACGTAGTGCAGGAACAGGTTCGCCAGTAAGGGACTGATGACACCGCCTTGCGGTGCTCCCCGGTCGCGTTCCTCCACGGAGCCATCCGCCAACTGAACCGGAGCGCTGAGCCAGCGCCGGATGTACAGCTTCTGCCAGTCTTCGGTCACATGGCGATCCACCGCTTTCATGAGCAGGCCATGATCGATGTTGTCGAAGAAGCCCTGGATGTCCATATCCAGCACCCAGGCTTTCTTCCAGCACCGGGCCTGGGTTTGCTTCAACGCTTCGTGCGCCGACTTCCCTGGTCGATAGCCGTAAGAATCTGGGTGGAAGTGTTGTTCCAGTTCCAGTTCCGGTTCAATCAGCAGCTTAACCACCATCTGCGCAATACGGTCGGCGACCGTTGGAATGCCAAGGCGGCGGGTGCCCCCATCCGCCTTTTCGATTTCTGCGCGCATAACCGGTGGTGGATGATAGCTGCCCGAGGCCAAACGGTTCCAAAGCTTGTAGAGGTTGTTGCTGAGGTCAGCATCAAAGTTTTCCAGACTCTGACGATCTATCCCCGCGCTACCTTTATTGGCCCGGACCCGCTTGTAGGCCTGGTACACCAGGCCCTTCGGGATGGTAAATGGTTTTGTCGGGTTCCGGCGGCTCCTCCCGGATTCCGGTTGACCTCCTGAACCCGACGGGATAACTTGCCCCCTTCGCTCCGCCCCCATTACAGGCGCTTCAACACTACTACGGGGCAATCCGTCCCTGTGTCCTGCATCGGTACTCTCGCCTCGTGGGGTTGCCACTTGTGCTTCTCCCTTAACATCAGAACGACAGGTTCTCATGTTCCGTACTCAAGCCTGTACCCAGGTCATGCCGCCTCTAGGCCGGCTGCCGTTGCGTCCGTTGTGCCAGTTCACGTCGCAACTTATCCCGGGGAGACGCTCGGTCCCCGGTTCTGACAGCATCGGTCTCCATTTCGACCCCTCATCGGCGATTCACTTGCGTTCATCTCCTTGGGCACTTACCTGACCGCTCTGGGCGGCCTTTTCCCATGTCGCTCACGACCCGCACTCTTAATGCGAGCCGCACAGGGCGGTTTGGTCCCGATGTCTGGTCACCGAGACCGAGGGGCCTTCCCTCATCTTGAGTACAGCAAGAAAGACCGGAGTCTTTCGTCATGACACACGAGCGCAGCGGAGTACCGGTGGAGTTCCCCCAAAAAAGTGGACACGCGCCATCAGCTTAACCCCTCGTACTCCAGTGGGGTCCTGTAACCAAGGCTGCTGTGGAGCCGTTGGGTATTATAAAAGACTTCAATATAGCGATTTATATGTTTCCGTAATTGTCGCATCGTCACGAAGCTGGTGGCGTGCAGCAATTCTCCCTTCAGCGTCTTGAAGAAGGACTCAACCTCGGCGTTGTCGGTGCATTGGCCCGGTCGGTTCATGCTGTGGTGGACCTGGTGCTGTTTCAGCAATGCCTGAGTCTTGTGGGCCCTGTATTCGATCCCCCGATCAGTATGAAGCAACAGGCCAGCGGCAGGATTTCGGCTTTTGAAGGCCTCCCTCAGGGTCGCTCTGGAGAAATCCGCATCCAGGCTTTCGCCCAATCGCCAACTGAGTACTCGACGGGAGAAAAGATCCAACACCACCGCCAGGAAAACGTATTTCTGACCGAGCTTGATGTAGGTCACGTCACTGCTCCATTGCTGATCCACAGCGGCCGGAGCAGGGGCTCCGAGGCGATAATTGGGCAGGGCTTTCAGTTCGTGACGCCGCCGCGCCAGGCGCCGGTAGACGTGGGTTACACGGGCCCGCATTCCCCACTGCTGCATCACCTTTGCAACCCGGTTTTCGCCCACTGTCACTCCCTCACGGCACAGCGCCTGATGGACCCGCGGACTGCCGTAGCGCCCCTTGCTATCATCATAGATCCTTCGGATCTGGGACAGCAGCACGGCTCGCTCTGCGGCTCTTTTGCCGGGCTTTCGATTGGCCCAGGCATAGTAGCCGGAACGCGAAACGCTCAGGTGCTGACAAAGTGCCTTTACGCTGTACTGCCGTCGGTGTTTCCAGACGAACCGGAACGCTTCCGTCGTTCCTCGGCCTGAAAACGTTGAAACTTTTTTAGGACGTCGTTTTCCTCCTCAAGCTCCGCGATCCGGCGTTTGAGGCGGGTGACTTCATCCTGGTCTTTGATCTTCTCCTTGGCCTCGGGAGGTGCTTTCTTGACCCGTTTCATGGCAAATTTCCCCTCGCGGTACTCTTTGCGCCAGCGTGACAGCATGAATGGGTGGATATCCAGCGCTTGCGCCACGCCCTGAACGCTTCGATGGGCCTGGTGACTCCACTCCACCGCCTTGACCTTAAACTCGGTGCTGTAGCGTTGTGTCTTCTTCCCCGTGATCATCGCGGGCATCGGTTTTCTCCTTCGTGGGAGTTATCGATGCGTGTCCACTAAAGTGGGGGAACTCCACCGTCGGCTGCAGCGCATAGTTAGGCATTAGTTTCGCCTTGTTCATCCGCCGGTATGTTCGAAACCACAGACTCCAGGAAGCCGCGGTAACAGACATAGAACGCTCGTGCTAACCTATATTCCTTGAGGTTCGCGATCCGCGCTTCTTCTAGATCAAGCGGCGGGGTTCCGCCGATTCCATAGCTCACCATCATCTTGCCTGGAACTACAGCTACGTTGAAGGTTCCGTCTGATGCGGGAACCAGTGTTTCCGCGGGAACGACCGCGCGTTTAACCAAGCGCGTGTATCCAATACCGATCCTTGGTCCGATGGTGTGACTGTTACGATTGCGATAATCCAGCGTTGCGTCGATATATTCGTTTGAGTTTATCTTATGTAACGCATCTAGCAATTGCTCATGTCCTTTCCAGACCGAGACTAAACGCGCCAGCCGGTTCTCCTTTTTCTTTCTCGACAGAGGCCTGGGGGATGGCTGTTCCGGTGTCGGATCGCCTTCAAGGCGATCTGCGTAAGACTTATCAAAACTGAGGCGCACCTGATGAAACGCACTCGTCGCCACCTCAGTAAATGTGTCTCGGATCGCACTAGGCTTGAGCAAGCATTCATGTACCATCGAATCAACGAATTCTTGGCGTAACTCCCACTTTTGAACCTCGTCAAAATCCGATAGAGTGCGGTTCCAAGCATGCCACCTTAGCCCGGATTTCTCATGAGAAGGAAGGAAAAAGCGGCTTAAAGTGTTAGAATTCAAGCCTCTACACACGAACCAACACC
>NZ_JBXAYL010000006.1:0-184498 GCF_056783195.1 Salicola sp. AFF1 | reverse complement strand
TTAAGAACCAAACGGAGTCGTTCCTGCGGCTCCCGAGACACCACGCTATCGATGGTGTTCAAACTGCTCCAATCCGCCCAGAAACGCTGGAAGCGGATCAAGGGGTTCGACCAACTGAAGCTGGTCGTTAATAACGTTCAGTTTCAGGATGGAGAACGGGTGGAGGATCAATCTGACAGGAGCGCCGCCTGATGGTCATACACCAGATTTGACAATAACTCAGCGAACGCCGCTCACCCGGGAAAACCGATGGCGGATCGTTGCCGACGCGGCCAGCGAAGTAGGCCCGGCGCTGTTCTTCAGCCTGCTGATCATCACCGTGAGCTTCATGCCGGTATTCACCCTGGAGGCCCAGGAGGGGCGTATGTTCGCGCCCCTGGCTTTCACCAAGACCTACGCCATGGCCGCCTCCGCTGCTCTGGCGGTTACGCTGGTGCCGGTTCTCATGGGCTATTTCATTCGCGGTAAGGTTATGCCCGAGCACCGTAACCCGGTGAATCGGCTCCTGGTCGCCGGTTATATGCCTTTGCTGAAAGGCGTATTGCGTTACCCCAAGAGCACCGTGCTGGCCACACTGGTGGTAACGGCTGTTGGCTTCTGGCCGGTCAGCCAGATTGGCAGCGAGTTTATGCCACCGCTGGACGAGGGTGATTTCATGTACATGCCCACCACCCACCCGGGCATTTCGATCGGCAAGGCACGGGAGCTGTTGCAGCAAACGAACAAGCTCATCCGAACTGTACCCGAAGTCGATACCGTCTTCGGCAAGGTGGGCCGAGCGGATACGGCGACAGATCCCGCACCCCTGACCATGATTGAGACCTCTATCAGCCTCAAGCCCCGCTCAGAGTGGCGGCCTGGAATGACGAAAGAGAAACTCAAGGAGGCGTTGGACAATCGTGTTCAGATTCCGGGTGTGACCAACGCCTGGGTTATGCCGATAAAGACCCGGATTGATATGCTCGCGACGGGCATCAAGACACCGGTGGGGATTAAGGTCTCGGGCCCGGAACTGTCGCAGATCCAGGCCATTGGCTCTGATCTGGAGACCATCCTGGAGGACGTCTCAGGGACAGAATCGGTCTATGCGGAACGGGTCGCCGGCGGGCGCTATATCACCGCTGACATCCGCCGTGACGATGCGTCCCGTTACGGGCTCAATATCGATGACATTCAGCAGGTCGTGGCCACGGCCGTTGGCGGCCGTAACATCGGTGAGACCGTGGAGGGTCGGCAGCGTTACCCGATCAATCTGCGCTACCCGCAGGACTACAGGAACTCGCCGGAGCAGTTGGCGAAACTGCCGATTGTGACGCCAGCCGGTGAGCGTATCGCCCTCGGGGCCGTGGCCGACGTGCGTGTCGAGGATGGCCCGCCGGTCATCAAGACCGAGAATGCGCGCCTGAACGGGTGGGTGTACGTTGATATTGCCGACGTGGACGTGGGCACCTATGTGACTCGCGCGCAAAAGGAAGTCCGCGAGGAACTGGACCTGCCTGCCGGCTACTCCATCAGCTGGTCCGGCCAGTACGAGTATATGCAGAGAGCCAAGGCGAAGCTCACCTATGTAGTACCTCTGACTCTCGTGCTCATTATGCTGCTCCTGTACCTGAGTTTTCAGCGCCTTCAGGAGGTGGCCATTATCATGGTGACGCTGCCTCTGGCGATGGTGGGCAGCTTCTGGCTACTGTTTCTGCTGGGCTATAACTTCTCGGTAGCCGTGGGCGTCGGCGTCATTGCCCTGGCCGGTGTGGCCGTGGAAATTGGCGTAATCATGCTCACGTACCTCAATCAAGCTCATGAACGTATGCTTGAACAGTGCCGTGATCATGATGTCGCCCCTCGAGAAGAGACGCTGCGCCACGCCGTGCTTCATGGCGCCGGGCTCCGCGTGCGGCCTGTGATGATGACGGCTGCAGCTGTTATCGGCGGCCTGCTGCCCATTCTTTATGGGACGGGGACAGGGTCCGCAATAATGAGTCGTATAGCAGCCCCCATGGTTGGCGGCATGATCAGCGCAGTCGTGCTCACGCTATTGGTGCTGCCGGTGGTCTACTTTCTTTGGAAGAAGCGTTCTCTTCGGGAATGAGAAACAGAGCACGCAGTGACCTCGAATCCTGCGCGCACGATAAGCTGGCGCACCAATTCAGGTGCGGTTCAGCTTATCGTGCTTGAATAGGGTAGAGAGCAAGTGAATGAGAACCATGTGATCATGGTTTCAGCGCGCGAGAGCGAGAACGGCCTCGCTCTCGCGCCAAGATTGATTTTACCTTTAGAAGGAACACTTAAATGATGTCTGGCGGTATGCACACAGGTGGAATGATCTGGATGCTCGTGGTGGGCATCATCCTCGTTATTCCGTTCTGGAAACTGGCCACTCGTGCCGGTTATCCCGGGCCGCTGGCCCTGCTGATACTGATTCCGCTGGTGAACCTGGCGTTTATCTATTTTCTGGCCTTTTCCCGGTGGCCGGAGTCAAACGAACCCCGTTGGTGAGTTGGCCAGTGCCATCCATGTCAGCCCGGGTCGATGAACGTCTGCAAACCCAGGAGAGAGTGATGACCTCACGCGAGTGTGCTCATGATCATGAGCAGGAACATGGGGCGGGTACGAAGGATCCGGTCTGCGGCATGACCGTGGATCCGCACACGGCCGAACACCGCAGCCAGCACGCGGGCCGAACCTGGTATTTCTGTTCGGAACACTGCAAGTCCAGATTCGAGAGTGATCCAGACCATTACCTCTCGAGCGAGGAGCAGGCCGCTGAATCGGTCCCGCCGGGCACGATGTATACCTGCCCGATGCACCCGGAGATCCGCCAGGAAGGGCCGGGTAACTGCCCGATCTGTGGTATGGCCCTGGAACCCGAGCAGGTGACAGCGGATACAGGGCCCTCGGAAGAACTCACGGACATGACCCGCCGGTTCTGGATTGGCGCGGTGCTGGCGCTTCCGGTGTTCCTTCTGGAGATGGGCGGCCATCTGATTGGCCTCAAGGAGATGATTGCTCCCCAGACCTCCAATTGGATCCAGCTGGTTCTGGCAACGCCAGTTGTGCTCTGGTGTGGCTTGCCGTTTTTCCAACGGGGCTGGAAATCGATCGTCAATCGCAGCCTGAACATGTTCACGCTCATTTCCATCGGCACGGGCGTAGCCTGGGCCTACAGCATTGTCGCAACGCTGGCGCCCTCGGTGTTCCCGGACGCCTTCCGCCAGCCCGGCGGTTCGGTTGCCGTCTATTTCGAAGCTGCTGCCGTGATCGTGGTACTGGTGCTGCACGGGCAGGTGCTGGAGCTGCGGGCCCGGGAGAAGACGTCCGGTGCGATCAAGGCACTGCTGGAACTGGCACCGGCAACCGCCCGCCGGCTGGATGATGAGGGGAATGAAACTGAAGTCTTCCTGGATCAGGTGCAGGTGGGTGATCGCCTGCGGGTGAAGCCGGGTGACAGGGTGCCGCTGGACGGTGAAGTATTGGAGGGCGGCTCCAGTGTGGATGAATCCATGGTCACCGGCGAGCCGTTGGCTGTCAGCAAGGAATCCGGTGACTCGGTGATTGGCGGCAGCATCAACGAACAGGGCAGTTTCATCATGCGCGCCGACCGCGTCGGGCAGGACACCATGCTCTCCCAGGTCGTCCAGATGGTGGCGAGTGCCCAGCGCAGCCGGGCACCCATCCAGGGGCTGGCGGATCGGGTTGCAGCCTGGTTCGTTCCAACCGTGATTCTGATTGCCGTCATTGCCTTTATCACCTGGTCGATTGTCGGGCCACAACCACCCATGGCGTTTGGGCTGATCGCGGGCGTCAGTGTACTGATCATCGCCTGTCCCTGCGCGCTTGGTCTGGCCACTCCCATGTCCATCATGGTGGGGGTTGGCCGGGGCGCCCAGGGCGGGGTCCTGATCCGGGATGCGGAATCGCTGGAACGCATGGAAAAAGTCGATACTGTTGTGGTCGACAAGACGGGGACCCTGACGGAGGGAAGGCCCCAGGTGACGCAGCTGGTGCCCGCTGAAGGCGATACCGAGCAAACCCTGATGCGGTTAGCGGCCGGCCTGGAAAAAGGCAGTGAGCATCCCCTGGCGCGGGCCATTCTGGAGAAGGCGCAATCCATGGAGCTGGATTTGCCTGAGGTGACGGAGTTCGATTCGCCCAATGGCAAGGGTGTGACTGGTCTCATTGATGGCCAGAAGGTGCTGCTTGGGAACCGGTTACTGATGGAGGTCGAGGGCGTTGCACTGGATGCGTTCGAGGGCGAGGCGGACCAGCTTCGCCGGGATGGCGCGACGGTGATTTTCGCTGCTGTCGACGGGCGCATCCGTGGGCTGGTGGCCATTTCGGACCCGGTTAAGGAAACGACAGAAGCTGCTATCCAAGGATTGCAGCGGGATGGTATGCGGGTCGTGATGCTCACGGGTGATAACCAGACATCCGCCGAAGCAGTGGCAAGGCGGTTGCATATCGATGAGGTTGAAGCCGAGGTGCTGCCGGAGGATAAGGGCCGAGTGGTGAAACGCCTGCAGGATGAAGGACGGATCGTCGTCATGGCGGGCGATGGTGTGAACGACGCGCCAGCACTGGCAACCGCCGATGTGGGCGTCGCCATGGATTCCGGCACGGACGTCGCCATCGAGAGTGCCGGGGTTACGCTGTTGCGTGGGGACCTGATGGGCATTGTTGAGGCCAGGCGGCTCTCACGCGCAACCATGCGCAACATCCGCCAGAATCTGTTCTTTGCCTTTGTTTACAACTCGGCGGGTGTGCCGATCGCGGCCGGTGTTCTCTACCCGTTCGCGGGGATACTGCTGTCTCCCATCTTCGCGGCAGCAGCCATGTCCCTGTCATCGGTCAGCGTGATCGCCAACGCTTTGAGACTCAGAGTTGTGCGGTTGTCAGCGGAATCATGAGTGACGTGAATGTTCCAGAAACATCCCCCGGATAGAGTCAAAGTTTGCTACCGTTAGGCTCCTGAGTCGGATAGCAAGGGAAGGGAACAGTCATGAAGGGATTACGTGCCGCCATCCGCCGCGGCTCGAAGCAACTCTTCGGGGAACTGAGCTGGAGCGCGCCGCCCTGGTTGCGTTCTTTGAATAATGCGCGCCGGCGGAGCCCGCGTCGGTTCTGGAGCATGGTCACCCTGGTGGTGCTGTTGCCATTGCTTTACCTGGCTGGTCTCCGGCTCTGGGAGCTCGTACCCAAGCCCGTGGAGACGACCGTACGCATTGAGGCGCCTGGCGTTACCCGGGTGGATGAGGAGGGGGAACGCTACCCCGACAGCCTCCGGCTGCATTTCACGAGCCAGTATGAAGACGCCCGTGAGGAAGGACCCCGTGGCGCCGCGCCGCTGGCGTTGATC
This sequence comes from Salicola sp. AFF1, assembly GCF_056783195.1. NCBI lineage: Bacteria > Pseudomonadati > Pseudomonadota > Gammaproteobacteria > Oceanospirillales > Halomonadaceae > Salicola > Salicola sp. AFF1. The sequence continues at coordinate 179,145 of NZ_JBXAYL010000006.1, read as the reverse complement.
GGCAAGCCCCTGACCGAGGGTGTTTCCCTGGAACCGGACCATGCGGGGGCATGGCGCTGGACCGATGACGATACCCTGCGTTTCAAACCGGACGAGGACTGGCCTGCGGGCCAGGATTATACCCTCACGATCACAGAGGCCGCCCTGGCCGAGGGTGTGCATCTGGAAGATGGCCAGCCGGCATTTGCCACGCCAGAGATTGAGCCCGATCTGAAAAAAATCGAGTTCTACCAGAACCCGAAAAAGCCCAGTGAACACCGGGTGGTCGCCACGCTGGGGTTCACCCATGGGGTGGACAAGGCCAGCCTCCGTGAGCACCTGACGCTGAGCATGCGCCCGTCCGAGGCCACGGTGTCGCAGACGCCGGATGAATACCCCTTTGAGCTGGCGTTGGGCAAGAGCGGCCGCGAAGCCTATATAAAGACCGAGCCGCTGGAATTGCCGCCCCGGGACAACTTCATGGAGCTGGCGCTCGCCTCCGGGGTTGAGGCGGAGCTGGGCCCTTCCACCACGGACACCTCCATAGAGGAAACAGTACGGATTCCGTCGGTAAGTACGTTTTTCCGGGTTGATGAGACCCGGACCAGGATTGTGCGCAACGAAGAGAATGATCCGGAACAGACCCTGGTCATGGCATTCACCGATGGGGTCAAAACGAAAGTGGTGACCAACAACATCCGTGCCTGGGTGCTGCCGGACCATCGCTATTGGCGGCGGGATGACATCGGTGCGGCTCTGAAACAGCGTGCTGAACGGTTGGAGCTGGAGGGCAATCCCACGGAACATGCGTACAGCAAGCTGCAGAGCTTTCGCTTTGACGCGCCCGAGGGGCGTCAGCTGCTGGTGGAGCTGCCATCGGGGCTGACCTCCCAGGGTGGCTTTGACATGACGGTGCCGCATACCAAGCTGCTGCGCGCACCGCAATATCCGGAAGAAGCCAATGTAGTGGGCGACGGATCGCTGCTGGCGCTCAGTGGCGAGCGCAAGCTCACCCTGCAGGCCCGTGGGCTGCCGGGCCTGAGAGTGGAGCTGTTCAGGCTTCTGGATGAGCAGGTGAATCACCTGGTCAGCCAGACCCGCGGCGACCTGGCCGAGGCTGACTTCCGCAACTATTCCTTTGACGAAGACAACCTTGCCGAACGCCACCAGGAGGTGATCTCGTTGGCCTCGGCCCACCCCTCGGAGGCCACCTATGCCTCCGTGGATCTGGCGCCTTACCTTAGCGATGCGGGGCGTGGAATATTCGTTGCACGGGTGCAGGGGTGGCATCCGGGAAATGATCGGCCCGTTCATGGAGTGGATGACCGCCGCCTGATCCTGGTTTCGGATCTGAGTGTCATTGCCAAGCGCGAAGCCGATGATGCCCATGAAGTGTTCGTGCACTCGCTTGGTGATCAAGCGCCAGTGACCGATGCCCGGGTCAGTCTGTTAGGGCGCAACGGCCAGCCGGTACTGCAACGCACCACCGATGCGTCCGGCCACGCCAGTTTTCCCGATGCCAGTGACTTTGATGATGAAAAGGAAGCGACCGTCTGGCTGGTGGAAAAAGGGGGGGATCTGGCGTTCCTGCCTTATTCACGCAATGATCGGCAACTGAATTTTTCCCGTTTCGACACTGGTGGTGTCCGTACGAGCGGCCGGGACGCGGATGAGAAGCTGCGCGCCTCGGTGTTTTCGGATCGTGGTATCTATCGCCCCGGTGAAAGCGGGCATGCAGGCATCATGGTCAAGCGTACCGACTGGCAGTCCGTCGAGGGCGTACCGGTGGCCATTTCCCTGAAGAACCCCAAGGGCAACCAGGTGCTGAGTGAGCGCCGCGCCCTGCCTGCGGACGGGTTCATTGAACAGGCATTGTCGTTCGACCGGACGGATCCCACGGGTGACTACCGGCTGAATATTCACCTCCTGGATGAGGATCACGATCGGCGCAGGCGCCTGCTTGGCCATACCACGGTAAGCGTGGAAGCATTCCAGCCGGACACGATGCGCATCCATACCCGCTTCGCTGGTGATGCGGTCAAGGGGTGGCGTACCTCTCTGGAGCAGCAGGGCCGTGTGGAGCTGGAAAACCTGTTTGGCGTGCCGGCACAGAAACGCCGGGTGGAAGCCGAGTACACGCTGTCGCCCGCGCGTTTCCGTTTTGAGCAGTACCAAGGGTTCGTGTTTGAAGACCCCTTCCGGAACCGGGAAGACAGACTGGACCGGTCCGTCAGCCGTCAACTGGAGGAGGCGACCAGCGATGACAAGGGCCGGGCGTCCTTTGACCTGGATCTGTCCGAATACGGCAGTGGTCTCTTCCGTCTGGCGTTCAAGGCGCAGGGGTATGAGCCGGATGGCGGCCGTAGTGTGTCAGCCCGCAGCAGTGTGCGCCTGTCCCCGGCGAAACGCCTGGTGGGCTGGAAGGCGGACGGCAACCTGGATTATCTCAAACGCGACAGCGACCACCGGATCCGGTTCGTGGCGGTGACGCCGGATCTCGAGGCCACGGCCGTAAAGGACCTGACCCTCAGAGTTGCCGAAAACCGCAAGATTTCCACCCTGGTGCGCCAGGATGACGGCACGCTGGCCTACCAGACGGTTACCAAGGAAGAAGTGGTGTCCGACAATGATTTCACCATTGGCGCTGATGGCAGCGACTGGGCAGTGCCCACCGGTGAGCCCGGCGATTACATCGCCCGGCTGCGCGATGAGGCCGGTAAGCTGCTGGCTGAAGTCGAATACAGTGTGGCGGGCAGCCGGAACCTGACCGGCGCAAGCGACAAGGAAACCCAGCTGGATATCGAACTGGAGCAGCATGATTACCAGCCTGGCGAACAGATCGAGATGCAGATCAAGGCGCCTTATACCGGCGCCGGCCTGATCACCATTGAGCGAGATGATGTGATGGCGCACAAGTGGTTCCGGACGGACACTACCCGTTCAGTGCAGACCATCCGTGTGCCGGAAGAACTCGAAGGCAATGGGTATGTGAACGTAACCTTTGTGCGGTCGCTGGATTCATCTGAGGTCTTTACCCAACCCCTGAGTCATGCAGTGGCGCCTTTTCAGGTGGATCGGGCAGCGCGCACCGTGGACATCGGCTTGGAGGCGCCTGCCAAGGTGAAGCCGGGCTCCGATCTGACGATCGACTATCGCACGGACCGGGACGCACGTTTGGCCCTCTTTGCCGTAGATGAGGGCATACTCCAGGTGGCAGATTATGAAACGCCTGATCCCCTGGACAGCTTCCTGCGCAAACGGGCGCTGGAAGTGAGCACCTTCCAGATGGCCGATCTGCTTCTGCCAGAGTTCCGTCTTTTGAAAGAAACCTCGGCGGTTGGTGGCGGCGAGCAGAATGCCAAGGCGGCACTGGGGGCCAATCTGAATCCTTTCCAGCGGGGGCTCAAGGAGCCGGTCGCCTTCTGGTCCGGTCTGGTGGATGCCAGCGACGAGCAGCAGTCCCTGAGTTTCCAGGTCCCCGATTCCTTTGATGGGCGCCTGCGTTTGATGGCGGTGGCCAGCGCACCGGAAGCGGCCGGATCGGCACAGGATGATGTGGTGGTGCGAGGCCCCTTCGTGCTGCAGCCCAACGCCATCACCACGGCCGCGCCCGGCGACGAATTCCGGGTCAGTGTGGGCGTCACCAATGCACTGCCCGAAGAGACCGGCGAGAGCAATGTGCAGGTGAGCCTGGAGACCAATGAGCATCTGACGATTATCGGTGAGGCCGAACGCGGGATGACCCTGGGCGCCGGCCGGGAAGACCGGGCCAGCTTCCGTGTGCGGGCGGCCGACAAACCGGGGAATGCGGAGCTCGTTTTCCGGGCGACCACGGACGGACGCGAGATGACGCGTACCGCCACCCTGAGTGTCCGTCCGGCGGTTCCCCACCGGACGACGTTGAATGCCGGTATCAGTGACAATGAGGGCGAAACCCGGCTGGCCCGGACGCTGCGTCCGGAGCTCGCCGAACAGAACGCGACCCTGGGCCATAGTCCGCTGATCCTGGCCGACGGGCTCCACCAATTCCTGGCCAACTATCCTCACGGTTGTTCCGAGCAATTGATCAGCCGGGTCTTCCCTGTGCTGGGGCTGACCAATGATCCCGTGTTGGACCTGGAGCGGGAACGCGTCATGAACTTCTACCGCCGGGCGGTCGACGCACTTCGGGCCCGCCAGCAGGCCGACGGGGGCTTCGGTTTCTGGCCCGGCTCGTCCCGCGCGGATCGGTTTACCAGCATCTATGCCATGCATTTCCTGCTGGACGCGGAAGAAGAGGGCGTTCCCGTACCCGACGGAATGCGCCGGACCGGTCTCGACTATCTGCGCCAGATCGCAACCCGGGAGCCGCAAGGCGGACGGCACGCCTATGAGCAGGCCTATGCCATCTACCTTCTGACCCGGGACGGCCGGGTGACCACGAATTATCTGACCCGGTTGCAGGAGACCCTGCGCGAGGAAGCCGGCGACGACTGGCGGAGCAGCCTGACGGCGGCCTATATGGCCGCGGCCTACCGCCTGCTCAAGGTGAATGACCAGGCCGAACAACTCATTGAGGACCATACCTTTGCCCGGCCCGGCAGTGATTTTGAGCGGGACATGGACTCGGCCCTGGCCCGGAACGCGCAGTATGTCTATCTGTTGTCGCGGCATTTCCCGCAACGCCTGGACGAGCTGAGCGAGGAGCGGATCCATAAGCTGATCAAGCCGATCAGCGAACAGCGGTTCAATACCCTGTCCGCGTCCTATACCGTTCTGGCACTGGGTTCCTGGGGGCAGCAGGCAGCGCAAGCGGCTGAGGGAAGTCTGCGGATCCAGGGCGAAACGGACGGTGAGGCCCGGACCCTGGCGGAAGCATCGTCGCCGGTGGCCCGGACCGATGTGCCGGTGTCCGTGTCCCGCTTGTTGTTCAGCGGCGACGGCCGGCTCTTCCACACGGCCGTGCAATCCGGTTACGACCGCGACCTGCCCAGCGAGGCGGTGAAGCAGGGGCTGGAGATTACCAGGGAATTCCTCGATGAGAACGGCGAGGCCGTCACCGAGGTGGCCCAGGGCGCGGAACTGACAGTCCGATTGCGCATGCGGGCCCTGGATAACCGCCAGCACGACAATATTGCCGTCGTGGATCTGTTGCCGGGCGGCTTCCAGGTGGAGCGCGACTCCGTGCGCCGCAAGGCGGGCTGGTCCACGGATTATGTGGATATCCGCGAGGACCGGCTGGTGCTTTACGGTAGCCTGGACAGTGAGGTCCGGACCTTCGAATACCAGGTCAAGGCCACGGGGACCGGTACCTTCAGGGTTCCGCCGGCGTTCGCGGAATCCATGTATCATCCGGACCTTCAGGGCCGCTCGGCCGCCGGCGAATTCCGCGTTCATAAACCCTGACCATGAGGGCTCGGCGTCGCGGCATTACGGCGGTACTGCTCGCCGGCGCGGTCCTGGTGGCGGGCCTCTGGTGGGTCTGCCCCCGGCCGGCACTGTATGGCGACACGGCTTTCTCCACGGCCGTGTTCGACCGCAAGGGCGAGCTGTTGCGGCTGACCCTGGCGGAGGACGAGCGCTACCGCCTGCGCACCGCCCTGGATGACATGGCACCGGCCGCCGTGGAAGCCACGCTGCTCTACGAGGATGAATGGTTCTACCATCACCCCGGCGTCAATCCAGTGCAGCTGGTACGCGCCGCCTGGACCACCTATGTTACCGGTGACCGGGTCATGGGGGCCTCCACGCTGAGCATGCAGCTGGCTCGCCTGCGCTTCGGCATCGACTCCTCTTCGCTGCCGGGCAAACTGGTGCAGATCCTGAGAGCGCTTCAGCTCGAGCGTCATTACGACAAGAATGACATTCTCGAAGCCTATCTCAACCTCGCGCCCTATGGCGGCAATGTGGAGGGACTGGGTACCGCCAGCCGGATCTATTACGACAAGGCGGCCGATGAGTTGACCCGCCTGCAAGCGCTGACCCTGGCCGTGATTCCCCAGAACCCCGTCCAGCGCAAGCCACGCTCCAGTGGCGATCCCGAGGCCCTGATTCAGGCGCGGCAGCGCCTGTTCGAGCGCTGGGTGGGTGCGCATCCGGACGACGCCAATCTGGCCTCGCGAGTAGCCACGTCCCTGCCGGCGCGGGAGCGGGATGACCTGCCCTTCCGGGCGCCACACTTCGTGGATCGTTTGCTGGAACAAGGGCAATCGGAAGGGCGCCTGCATACCACCCTGGACCCGGCGCTTCAGAAGCGCGCGAGCAATGCCGTCGACGACCATCTGGCCGCGAACCGGGACGAAGGGCTCAACAATGCCGCCGTCATGGTGGTGGACTCCCGGAACGTCTCGGTGCGCGCCCTGGTGGGCTCGGCGGACTGGTTCAACGACGCCATTGCCGGCCAGGTGAACGGCACGGCGGCGCGGCGGTCACCGGGATCGGCGCTGAAGCCCTTCATCTACGCGCTGGCGCTGGATCAGGGGCTGATTCACCCCATGACCCTGATGGAGGATGCACCGGTCCGCTATGGGGCCTATACACCGGAAAATTTTGACCGTGGTTTCACCGGTCCGGTGCTCGCCCGGGACGCCCTGATCTACAGCCGCAATGTGCCCGCCCTGCATCTGGCGTCGAAGCTGCAAGAGCCGGATTTCTACCGCTTTCTTAAACAGGCGGGCATCGGCAACATGAAGCCCCGCGGCTTCTATGGTCTGGCCATTGCGCTTGGCGGCATTGAAGTCACGATGGAGGAGGTTGTTCGCCTTTATGCGGCCCTGGCCAATCGGGGCCGCCAGCACGAGCTGGCCTTTCTCCAGGACAACGCCAAACTCCGGCCCGGACAGCGGCTGTTCAGTGGGGAAGCGGCCTTTATCACACGGGCCATGCTCGCCGACAACCCGCGTCCCGGCCGCCGTGAATGGTCCGGTCGCGACAACCGTATTGGCATTCCCTGGAAAACCGGCACCTCCTACGCCTTCCGCGATGCCTGGTCCGTGGGGCTGGTGGGCCCCTATGTGGTGGCCGTCTGGGTGGGGCATTTCGACGGCGCGAGCAATCCATCCCTGGTGGGGCGTAAGGCGGCGGCGCCGCTGTTTTTCCGTCTCGTGGATGCGTTGCGAGCACGGGGTGTAGACGCCACGCCGCCGTCGCCTGAGGGATTGAATGTCCGTCGTGTACCGGTATGCGAACCCACCGGGGATCTGCCCGGACAACACTGCCCGCAAACCACCCGGGCCTGGTTTATTCCGGGCGTATCGCCGATCCGGGTTTCCAATGTCTACCGTGAAGTCCGCATTGATCCGGATACCGGTCGCCGGGCCTGTCCGGGCCAGCGCGGCGATGATCTGGAGAAGCGCGTTTATGAGTTCTGGCCCTCCAACCTGCTGGCGCTTTTTCGCCAGGCGGGCCTGCCCCGGCGCACACCGCCCCCGTTCCAGGAGGAATGCTCGCTTGCTGACACGGCCGCAACCGGCGACAAGCCCAGCATCCTGACGCCTCAATCAACGGTCACCTACGCGCTGCGCCCTGACCGCCTGGGCCAGGAAAAGATTCCGCTGCAAGCCAGCGCGGATGCGGATGCGCGCGCCTTATTCTGGTTTGTCGGCGACCAGTTCCTGGGACGGTCGGAACCGGACGAGCCGCTGTTCTGGCGACCGCGACCGGGGCGGTTCGAGTTGCGCGTTGTGGATGATCTGGGCCGTAGTGACCGCATCCCGCTGCGCGTGGAGCTGATTACGGCGGGACCCTGAGCCCGCCCTGTTGCTAAACGTCCTGCATGCGTCCTACCTCACGGGCAATCCGCATGGCTTCGTGGCGCTCCAGGTTCAGCAGGTTGTTCACCAGTTCCCGTGTTTCCGGGATTTCGGCTTTCTCTTCCAGGTACTGGTAGAGGCTGATCACCTGGTCGTGAAAATCGAAGATTTCACGACTGATGCCATCAAAATCCAGCTTCGTATAGGGGCGATCGCAAGTTCGGTGGGTCTGGATAGGGTGATTGCCCAACAGGTCATAGACGTAGGTTTGGAGTGCCTTACGGTCGCCGTTCGACTCGAAACCTTCCACGATTTTTTCCAGTTCCGCCTCATGGGTGGCGAGGTAGTCCAGCAGGGAGCGGGCGCGTGTCTCTTCATGTTCGGTGGCGCTTTCGGCGAGGCAGCGCGCCAGGTGGCCATGGAGGTTACGGGTCCAGTCTATGAGGTCCTCAAAGGTTTTGATTTCCATTGTCCGGTTCTCCTGTAGTGACACTTATCGGCAACGTAACACGACAGTGTGCCTTCTTATGCCCGGTCGCTGTATTGATCATGCTCATCAGTTTTGAGGTTTGGGGCCGAGAAACGGGAGGCGCGGGCATCGTAGAGGCGCCTCCCGTGTCTGCGCTGTTTCAGGACTGGTCAGGGCCCGCTTGGTCCCGGGGAATGCGGACGTGGGTCCGCTGGTCCACATAGGGTTTTCTCAGGGCAATGAGAAGCGCTGGAATGAACGTCAGCAGGAGGAGCCCGAACGGCAGGCCGCTGGCAATTGTGGCGGATTGCAGGGCATTCAGGCCGCCTGCTCGCAGCAGTACTGCTGTTACCAGCCCAATGGTCGTCATCCAGAAAAGCCGTTGTTGCCAGCTTGGGTCGCGACCGTTGGACGTCAGCGTTGCCACCACCAGGGACCCGGAATCGGCGGAGGTGACAAAGAATACCAGGACCACCAGGATCGCGATGCCGGTAGTTGCGGTGCTTAACGGCATAAAGTCCAGGAAGTTATACAGGCTGGCATTAGGGGCGTTTGTCACCGTATTGACAAAGTCGGCGTTCTGGAAAAGCTCCAGATGCAGCGCATTGGCGCCGAAAACGGTCATCCATACAAAGTTGAAGAACGAGGGCACCAGCAGGACACCCAGAAGGTATTCACGGATGGTGCGCCCCCGCGATACACGGGCAATGAACATGCCCACAAAGGGCGACCAGGAGATCCACCAGCTCCAGTAGAAAACCGTCCATGACGACTGCCAGTCGGTGCCTTCGTAGGTTTCATTCCAGGTGGATAGTGTCAGCAGGTCGTTGAAATAGCCTCCGATATGCTGCCCCAGTGCCTTGAGAACGAACACCGTTTCACCGGCAATAAGCACGAACAGCATCAGGCCGCCGGCCAGCAGGAGGTTGAGTTTACTCAGTCGGCGGACCCCGCTGCTGAGCCCGGTGAGTACCGACACCAGGGCCACGCCACAGACAATCGCAATGAGCAGCATCTGCAGCCAGAGGCCGGATTCATAGCCGGTGATGTGAGCAATACCGGCGGAGGCCTGGCTGGTACCCAGCCCCAGCGAGGTACAGACACCGAAAACCGTGCCGGTAACGGCTGCGAAGTTTGCCACGGCTCCAATGCGCTGGGCCCGCTTGCGGCTGAACAGCTCCTTGAGTGGGGCGTCAAAGCTCAGGGCGTGATTGGCGTTAAAGTGGAAATAAGCCAGAGTCAGCCCAACCAGGGCATAGATGGCCCAGGGATGCAGCCCCCAGTGCAGGAACGTGGTTTCCATGGCGAGCTGGGCGGTGTCGGCGTTGTTGCCAACAAAGGGCCTGAAGGTTTCATAGTGCTGGAGGGGTTCGGAAACGCTGTAGAACAGCAGGCCAATGCCCATGCCCGCGGCGAAGAGCATGCCGAACCAGTCCAGGCGGCTGAACTCGGGCCTGGCATCCTTGCCACCGAGACGGATGTGCGCCAGGGGGCTGAACACCAGATAGATGGCGAACAGGAGCGCGGCGTTCATGATGAAGATCAGCAGCCAGCCGGTGTTGTGGGAGAACCAGTCCTGTAAGCCTTTGAACACCGTGCGCGCGAGCTCCTGCTGCAGGGTCGCGAATGCAAGCAGTGCGATGATCGCGGTTGCGGAGACGATGAAAAGGGCCATCCGGCGCAGTTGATGCAAAGTGAGGTAGCCTCCATTGACGGTTGGCTGAACGCTGCATGGTAGCATTCCAGGGAAGCGGGTGCGTGCGGGAATGCGCGTACGTTTCCCCAGGGCAAGCACTGGCCAGGAAAGGCCATGCGGGGATCCGCTGCCGGCGCGCGCGGGTTGCCGGTGCAACCCCGTCAATGCTTCCCCGGCGCTATCGCCTCCGGTACCATTTCGCGCTCAGACATCGCCTGATGGATAGCCCGTTTGATGAAGCGCTCCGATTTCCACTTTGACCTTCCTGATGAACTGATTGCGCGCTACCCGTTGCCCGAACGGGAAGCCAGCCGTCTGCTGCGGCTTGATGGGTCGCAGGAGGCGGTATCCCACCATGGGTTCCGGGAGTTGCCCGAGCTACTGGCGCCCGGCGATCTGTTGGTTTTCAATGACACACGGGTGATTCCGGCACGGGTTTACGGCCAGAAAGCCTCGGGTGGCAAGGTGGAGATGCTGGTTGAAAGGGTGCTGGCGTCCCATGAGGCACTGGTGCACCTGAAAGTCTCGCGGACGCCGGGGCCCGGAACCGGGATCACCCTTGAAGGGGGCTATTGCCTGGTGGTGGACGAGCACACACCAGAGGGGCTGTTCCGGGTGCGCTTTGTGGACGAGGCCGTGATGACGGTGCTGGAGGCGGTTGGCCATATGCCCCTGCCCCCCTACATTGACCGGCCTGATGAGATGACGGATGAGGCGCGTTACCAGACGGTCTTCGGCGAGAAACCTGGCGCGGTAGCGGCGCCGACAGCGGGCCTGCACTTCACCGACGGGATCATGGAAGCGCTGGCCAGGCGGGGGATCGAGCGCACCTTCGTAACCCTCCACGTGGGCGCGGGCACTTTCCAGCCGGTGCGCAGTGAGGATATCCGTGACCATTCGATGCACCAGGAATGGCTGGCCGTGGACCAGGACACAGTGGATGCCGTGAGGCGCACGCGCGAGCGCGGTGGTCGCGTGGTGGCCGTGGGCACAACGGCCGTCCGGGCACTGGAATCCGCGTCCCATGAAGGCCACATTGAGCCGTTTGCAGGCGAAACCCGGATATTCATCTACCCGGGATACCGGTTCCAGAGCGTTGATGCCATGGTGACCAATTTCCACCTTCCCGAATCCACGCTCATTATGCTGGTGAGCGCCTTTGCCGGGCGCAAGCAGGTCCTGAATGCCTATCAGGCGGCGATCAGGGAACGCTACCGCTTCTTCAGCTATGGCGATGCCATGCTGGTATTTCCTCATCCCGATGCGGTTACGGCGGAGGCGTGCGAATGACTGGCCGTTCTTTCATGGATTTTGAGCACCTGGCCAATGACGGGGCAGCACGGCGTGGCCGGCTGAGCTTTCCCCGCGGCACCGTCGAAACCCCGGCCTTTATGCCCGTGGGGACCTACGGTACCGTCAAGGGCATGCTGCCGCGGGACCTGGAGGCGACCGGCGCGGAGATCATACTGGGCAACACCTTTCACCTGATGCTGCGCCCGGGCACGGAGGTGATCGAAGCGCATGGCGACCTGCACGATTTTGCCGGCTGGCAGCGTCCGATGCTCACCGATTCCGGCGGCTTTCAGGTATTCAGTCTCTCCGAAATGACGAAGACCACCGAAGCCGGTGTCACCTTCAAATCCCCGATTGATGGCTCGAAGGTGGAGCTTACCCCCGAGAAGTCCATGCAGGTCCAGCGAGCGTTGGGCTCGGACATCGTCATGATCTTCGACGAATGCACGCCTTACCCTGCCACGGAAGAGGAGGCCCGGCGCTCCATGAACCTGTCCCTGCGGTGGGCCCAGCGCAGCCGGGAAGCCCATGGGGATAGCCGCTCCGCACTTTTCGGTATTGTTCAGGGGGGCATGTACGAAACCCTGAGGCGGGAGTCGCTGGCAGGGCTCAAGGCCATTGGTTTTGAAGGCTATGCCATTGGCGGGCTCTCCGTGGGCGAGCCACGCGAGGAGATGCACCGGATTCTTGAGGCTCTGGAACCGGAGATGCCGGCGGATGCCCCGCGCTACCTGATGGGGGTGGGGCGCCCGGAGGACATTGTGGAGGCGGTCAGCCGCGGCGTGGATATGTTCGATTGCGTGATGCCGACCCGCAATGCGCGCAATGGCCACCTGTTTACCCATGAGGGGGTGGTCCGCATCCGCAACGCGCGTCACCGGCATGATACCGGCCCGCTTGATCCGATGTGCGACTGCACCACCTGCCGCCATTTTTCCCGCGGCTACCTGCACCATCTTGACCGCTGCGGCGAGATGCTGGGGGCGCAGCTCGCCTCCATTCACAACCTGCATTACTACCAGGCGCTGATGGCTGGATTGCGTGAGGCTATCCAAGCAGGTACATTGGCGACCTTCATTGACAGGTTCTATCAGTTACGCGGAGTAGCCCGATGATGTTCAGCGTTCGTTCGCTCATGGTTCTTCTGCTGGCTTTGATGCCGGCGGTTGCCGTTGCCGCGCCCCAGGGTGGGCCAGGCGTGATTTCCCAGGTCGTGCTTTTCGGCGGCTTCATCCTGATTTTCTATTTCCTGATCTGGCGTCCGCAATCCAAGCGTGCCAAGGAACACAAAGCGCTGGTTGAAGGTCTCGACAAGGGCGACGAAGTCGTGGCGGGCGGCGGTATTGCCGGTCGTATTGCACGAATGACCGACGATTACCTTGTTCTGGAGGTTGCCGATGGTGTTGAGCTCAAAGTACAGCGCCAGGCCGTGACCCAGGCCCTGCCCAAGGGAACGCTCAAGGACATCTGATCTCCCGGTTCCGCACAAGGATCACCGATGCTTAATAGATACCCCCTCTGGAAGAACCTCCTGGTCTCGGTGGTGGTTCTTCTTGGAATCATTTACGCGCTCCCCAATCTGTTTCCCGACGATTACGCTGTTCAGATCAGTGGTTCCAGCGCCTCCGTTAGTGTTGATGACGCATTGATGGATAAGGCTGAGCAGGCCCTGAAGGAGGCGGAAGTCGAATACCGGGATCCGGTTGTGGATGATGGCTCGGCCATGCTGCGCTTTGACTCCAGTGACGCTCAGCTGCGTGGACGCTCGGTACTCCAGGAGACGCTGGGCTCCGATTATGTGGCTGCGTTGAGTCTCGCCGCGACGACGCCTGACTGGCTGCGGGCCATTGGGGCGACGCCCATGAACCTGGGGCTGGACCTGCGTGGTGGTGTCCACTTCCTGATGGAAGTGGACATGGAAGCGGCGGTGGATCGCCGTCTGGATGTCTTTGCCAGCGAGATCAAGCGTAAGCTTCGGGAGAAGGGCGTGCGGTATCGTGGCGGTGAGGCCAAGGAGGGGCAGCTTCGGCTCGTTTTTCCGCGTGAATCAGCGCGGGAGGAGGCGGCGTCCCTGGTCAGCTCCGAGTACGAGCAGTTCCGCGAGAGTTACCGGACTGAGGGTGACGATTTTCTGCTGGAACTGACGCTGAATCAGCAGTCGGCCAGCGAAATCCGCAAACATGCGCTTGATCAGAACCTGACCACTCTGCGCAACCGGGTGAATGAGCTGGGTGTTGCGGAGCCGCTGATACAGCAGCAGGGAAGCGACCGGATTGTGGTTCAGCTTCCCGGTGTGCAGGACACCGCCGAAGCCAAACGGGTTCTGGGCTCCACCGCGAACCTGGAGTTCCGTCTTGAAGCTCGTTCCGACGCTTCGACCGCGCGTACCAAAACCTTTTCCTTCCGGAATAACCCGAACCGCACGGCGGAACTGGAGCGCGAGGTCATCATCACGGGTGACAACGTTGCGGAGGCAAATCAGTCCTTTGACCAGAACGGTCAGCCCCAGGTCAACATCACCCTGGATGGACCCGGTGGCGCCAGGATGCAGGATGTGACCCGGGATGCGGTCGGGCGTCAGCTCGGGGTCCTGTTCATCGAGCACAGCAGTGAGGAGGTCGAGCGCCAGGTGGACGGAAAGACCGTTACCGAACGTGTGCGTGAGACCGATCGCAGTATCATCAGCCTGGCCACGATCCGCAGCACGCTGGGGAGTAACTTCCGGGTCACCGGCCTGGAGAGTGTGGCGGAAGCGTCCGAGTTGGCGTTGCTGCTGCGCGCGGGGTCGCTGGCCGCGCCGATGTACTTTGTGGAGGAACGCACGATCGGGCCGAGCCTCGGCCAGCAGAATATTGAATCGGGCATCAATTCGGTGATTCTCGGCTTCGTGCTGGTGGCGCTGATGATTCTGGCGATCTATAAGGCCTTTGGTCTGCTCGCCAACATCGCGCTGGTCGTCAACCTGACGTTGCTGGTGGCTGCTATGTCAATGTTGGGTGCAACTCTCACACTGCCCGGAATCGCGGGGATTGTGCTGACGGTTGGCATGGCGGTGGACGCCAATGTGCTGATCTTCGAGCGCATCAAGGAAGAGTTGCGTGAAGGGCTCCCGATCCAGTCCGCGATCAATGCGGGCTTTAACAGGGCCTTCGTATCCATCTTTGATGCGAACGTCACCACATTTCTCGTCGCCGGCATTCTCTTTGCCGTGGGAACCGGTCCGGTCAAAGGTTTCGCCGTCACGTTGCTGATCGGCATACTGACATCCATGTTCACGGCCCTCATGGTCAGCCGCGCCATCGTCAATGCGAGCATTGGCGGACGCAGCGACCTCAAGGCTCTATCCATCTGAGGGTGATCGAATGAGTGAAGATAAAAAGATCCGTATCGATTTCATGGGCTTCCGGCGGGTTGCCGCCGCGCTCTCGATCATTCTTGTTCTTGGCGCTGTGGTAAGCCTTGGTGTGAAGGGGCTGGCTCTGGGGCTGGACTTTACCGGCGGCAGCCTGGTGGAGCTGGAATACGCTGAGGCGCCGGCGTTGCCAGAGGTGCGCGGCCAGCTGGCGTCTGCAGGCTATGAAAACGCCATGGTTCAGAACTTTGGCTCGGACACCTCGGTGCTGATCCGGCTGCCTGCGGCCTTTGATGAATCGGTGGGCGAAGAGGTGGTTTCCGCGCTTAACGGCAATGCCGGGATCACGCTTGAGCGTTCCGAGTATGTGGGTGGTCAAGTGGGCAAGGAACTCCGCGAGAAGGGCGGTATTGCGTTGCTTCTGGCGTTTTTCGTAGTGCTCATCTATGTGGCGATGCGGTTCCAGTTGAAGTTCGGTCTCGCTTCCGTGGTTCCGCTTGTACATGATGTGGTGGTCGTTCTCGGGATCTTCTCGGTCTTCCAGCTCACCTTTGATCTGACGGTCCTGGCAGCCCTCCTGGCTGTGATTGGCTACTCGCTTAACGATACCATCATCGTATCGGACCGGATCCGCGAGAATTTCCGCCGGATCCTCAAGGGGGAGTCGGAAGAGATCATCAATGTGTCACTGAATCAGGTGCTTCTGCGCACGCTGGTGACATCCGGGACCACCCTGGTGGTGCTGGTATCACTGTTGATCTTTGGCGGGGAGATGATCCGCAACTTCGCGCTGGCGCTGTTCATAGGCGTTCTGGTGGGGACCTATTCCTCGATCTATGTGGCCGCAAACCTGCTGGTGGCCCTGAAGGTCAACCGGGATGATCTTTATGTGCCGAAGAAAGAGGGAGCGGAGGGCAGTCAGCCGGAAGAAGAAGAGCCGCCCGAGTGGCTCAAGCGCATGGAGTGAGGATGGGGCGCCTTCAGGCGCTCCCCATGCGTTGCCGGTAAGCCTTGCTCTGCTGCAGGATTTCGCGGAACAGCATGTTATTGGCCACCACCAGTTCCCCGGCTTTACGTCCGAGGGGGTTGCCTTTGAGGTCGCCCCCCACGGCTCCGGCTTCCTGGCTGATCAGACTCGCCATCACCTGCTCATGCCGCTGGTCGGTCGCCAGAACGGTTGCGTCCAGGTAACCACCCGCAACTCTTGCTATATCCAGTACACTGCAGCCGTTGTACTGCAGGTCCGCACCTTCACTCACCAATGAGCCGGCCACATCCATCCACACTCCGCTGTCCTCGCCTTTGTTCCGACGATTGAACAGGTTGCAACTGATCAAGGTATCGGTCAGGTGCTGGCTGCTCCGGGCTCGGATGCGCTGGCTGTTCAGAACCGCCCCGTAGCCACGGCTGAAAGCGTATTCTTCGCCCGTGAGGGGGCAGAGGACAACCAGGTTTTCCGGCCGGTCATTGATCTTCTGCAACAGAGCCGTCGCGAACTCCGGGAGACCGCGGGCAAAGTTGCGCTCTCCCAGGATGGGGAAAACGTGCCAGCTCTGGGACCATTCACCCGCCTCCACCTCGCCGGCGGGGGCGATCCAGTGGTCCTTGTAGGAGCGTTTCAGCAGGTCATCGGTGCGTTCATGAACGCGGTGTTCGATGGCATGCACCGTGCGAACCACTGCCTCTGGAGCCTTGCTATCGGCATCCAGGCGGGCTTGTTGATCCTTGAGAAAATCGCTGTTTTGCCTTGCCGCACGCAAGGCCATTTTGATTGCTGGCTGCATCAGGTTACCAGTCGGGTCCGATTTGAGATGGGCGGTGGACTATACCAGAAAACGCCATTTAAGACGATTGATCGGCATCGGTGAACGTCAGGGAAACCCGTGAGCCATCTGCCGCCGAGGGAGTGCTCATGCTAGGATGCGTCCCTTATTTGGCAATGCATACCCGGGCGGGTGGAAGGTGACATGTCGGAGTATCCGGTTATTGAAGGCCTCAAGGTTGTGCTCGTTGAGCCCTCACACCCCGGTAATATCGGTGCTGTAGCCCGGGCCATGAAAAACATGGGGGTGGCGGAGCTGGTGTTGGTGTCACCAGCTTCCTTTCCTGATGAAGAGGCTCGGGTTCGTGCTTCCGGCGCTGACGACGTCCTTGAGCGTGCACGGGTCGTTGAAGGGCTGGGGGAAGCCATCGCTGACTGTGTGGAGGTGATCGGCACCAGTGCCCGCTCGCGCAGCCTGACCTGGCCCATTCTTAATCCCAGGGACTGCGGTGCCCGGGTCCTGTCGCAAGGGCGTGCGGGGCCGGTCGCTCTGGTGTTTGGGCGTGAAGATAACGGGCTGTCGAACGAGGAGTTGTGGCGCTGCCATTACCACGTTCAGATTCCAGCGGATCCGCAATTCAGCTCCCTGAACCTGGCGATGGCGGTGCAGGTTATGCTTTACGAAGTGCGGATGCAGAGCCTGTTCGATGCACCCGGCGCTACCGACCCCCACTGGCAGAGCACCGAATCACCAGCGGATGCCGGCTGGGATGAGCTGCCCGCGACAGCCGAGGACATGGAGCGGCTGATGGGGCATCTGGAGCAGACGCTGACGACCACCGGTTTTCATGATCCGGAGCGTCCGCGACAATTGATGGTAAGAATGCGTCGGTTGTTTCAGAGAGCTCACCCGGACCGCATGGAAATGAACATACTCAGGGGAATCCTGACCAGCGTTGATAAGCTGGCCCGGTCCCAAGATAGGGGCAATCATGTTTGATCGTCTGCGCGAGGATATCCAGAGCGTCTTTCACCGCGATCCGGCGGCGCGTAACGCGTTTGAGGTTCTGACCAACTATCCGGGGTTGCACGCGCTGCTTTTCCATCGAATGAATCACCGGCTGTGGCAGTGGGGCTTCAAGTGGCTCGCACGCACCCTCTCCACCTTTGCTCGCTGGCTGACAGGGGTGGAAATCCATCCCGGTGCGACCATTGGGCGACGGTTTTTCATTGACCATGGCATGGGCGTGGTCATTGGTGAAACAACCGTGATCGGCGACGACGTGACGCTGTACCAGGGGGTCACGCTGGGCGGTACCAGCTGGAACCATGGCAAGCGCCATCCAACACTGGGCGACGGCGTTGTGGTCGGGGCAGGCGCCAAGATTCTGGGCCCCTTCATGATTGGCGATGAGGCCAAGGTCGGCTCCAATGCCGTGGTGACCAAGGAGGTGCCGGACGGTGCTACTGTCGTTGGCATTCCGGGCCGCATCGTCACGCGCAAGGAAGAGCCCGAAGACGGGCGGCGCAAGGCCATGGAACAGAAGATTGGGTTCGATGCCTACGGCCTGAGCGAGGACATGCCGGATCCCATCGCACGCTCCATTCGCAGCATGCTGGATCATATGCATGTGGTGGATGAGCGCATTGAATCCATGTGCCAGGCTCTGAAGCAGATGGACAGTTATCGTGGCTCTACCGAGATGCCACCATTGCCGCTGGATTTCGATTGTGGCGATGTGCCCTCGGAAGGGCGTGACCAGGCGGCGGACGGGGAGAGCTCCCGGTCAAATACTTGACTGTTTTACTTGGGTAATTGATAATCAAGACCAAACAGTCAGCGCAACCGGACTCCGATCATGAAGCTGACCACCAAGGGACGCTACGCTGTTACCGCGATGCTGGATCTGGCGCTCCATGCTGGGAGTGGGCCTGTGTCCCTTGCGGACATCTCTCAGCGCCAGGGCATATCGCTGTCCTATCTGGAACAGCTTTTCTCCCGGTTGCGCAGGAGCAACCTCGTCACGAGCGTGCGGGGCCCGGGCGGCGGCTACCGTCTGATGGCCCCGGAAGACGCGATATTCGTGGCGGATGTTGTGGATGCGGTAAACGAGTCGCTGGATACCACACGATGCAATCGGGCTGCTGACTGCCAGAATGGCGAGATGTGCCTGACGCATTACCTGTGGGCGGATCTCGGGGATGAGATCCATCGTTTTCTCAGCAGCATCAGTCTTGCCGAGCTCCGTGACAAACCGGAAATCCAGGCGGTGGCCCAGCGTCAGGACGAACGCCAGCGCGAAACCGCCGTGATCGCGGGCGATGCCCGTCCAGCCGGGGTCTGAGCGGTTTCCGCTCGGACGGTCCTCAACAGCGAAACGATCCCATGACACAGACCATCTATCTTGACTACGCTGCCACCACGCCCGTTGATCCGCGTGTGGCGGAAACCCTTCAGCAATACCTGACACCGGACGGCATTTTCGGCAATCCAGCGTCCCGGTCCCATGCCATAGGGTGGCAGGCCGAGGCGGCGGTGGAGCAGGCCCGAGCCAGGGTGGCCGAGCTCATCGGCGCGGACAGTCGGGAGCTGGTCTGGACCTCAGGGGCTACGGAATCCGACAACCTGGCCATCAAGGGTGCGGCCATGGCCAACCAGGCTTTGGGCAAGCATGTCATAACCTCGTCTATTGAGCATAAGGCGGTGGTGGATTGCTTTCAGTGGCTGGAAGAGCGTGGGTTCGAGGTTACATGGCTGGAGCCGGACGTTACCGGCTGTATTGCCGCGGAACAGGTCGAGGCGGCGCTTCGGGAAGACACGGTTCTCGTCTCGCTGATGGCGGTGAACAATGAGCTGGGCAGCATCAACCCTATTGCCAGTATTGGTTCCCTGCTGCGCGAGCGTGGGGTGTTGTTCCATGTGGATGCAGCTCAGGCAGCGGGCAAGATGGTGCTGGATGTAAGCCGGATGCCGGTGGACCTGATGGCGCTTTCGGCCCATAAGGTCTATGGACCCAAAGGGGTTGGTGCCCTGTATGTGCGCCGCTCTCCTGAGGTGGTGATCGAGGCCCAGATGCATGGTGGCGGCCATGAGCGCGGCTTGCGCTCCGGCACCCTGCCAACGCACCAGATTGCGGCCATGGGGCATGCCTTTGGGCTGGCGTTGGAGGAGGGCGAAAGCGAAGCGGAGTGGTTGGAGGGGCTGCGTAGCCGTTTTGTGAGCGCGCTTGACGGGCTGGAGGGTGTCCATGTTCACGGTCCGGATCAGGCGCGTGTTCCCGGTATCATCAACATTGCCTTTGAGGGCGTGGATGGCGAGTCCCTGTTGTTGGCGTTGCGGGGCATTGCCGTGTCATCCGGCTCTGCCTGTGCATCCGCAACCACCGAGCCCTCCTATGTGCTTCAGGGCATAGGGCTTTCTCCAGAGATGGCTCAGGCGTCCCTGCGGTTTTCCCTGGGCCGGTTCAGCACTGAGTCCCAGATTGATACAGCTGCCGAGCGTATTACGGAGGCCGTGGTTCGGCTTCGCGAGCGGGGCGCCGCGCGTCGCACGACGGTGTGACTTTGCGCGTGAGGTGCGTATAATTCCGCCCGGATTCCACCGATTACCCATAACAGGAGTTTCATTACATGGCTACTGAGCGCACCCTGTCGATCATCAAGCCGGATGCTGTATCCCGCAATCTGATCGGCGAGATTGAAAGCCGCTTTGAGAATGCGGGACTGCGGATCGTGGCTGCCCGGATGATCCATATGACCCAGGAGCAGGCGGAAGGGTTCTACGCGGAACACCGTGAGCGCTCCTTCTTTCCGGACCTGGTCGGCTTCATGACCTCCGGTCCGGTGATCGTCCAGGTTCTGGAAGGTGAGAATGCGATTGATCGCAACCGGGAACTGATGGGCGCGACCAACCCCAAGGAAGCTGAATCAGGCACCATTCGCGCCGACTATGCGGATTCCATCGACGCCAACGCGGTGCACGGATCCGACTCCCAGGCATCCGCCGAGCGCGAGATTGCCTATTTCTTTAACGACAGCGAGATCTGTCCGCGCACCCTTTAAGACCGGCGCGGGGGCAAAGAAGGTACCCGACCATGAGCAACACAGGCGATCCCAGCTCAGCCGAGAAGGTCAATCTACTTGGCCTGCCACGGCACAAAATGGAACAGTTCTTCGTCGATATCGGCGAAAAGAAATTCCGTGCCGGCCAGGTGATGAAGTGGATCCACCATTATGGGGTGGACGACTTTGAGTCCATGACCAACGTCAGTAAGACACTGCGTGCCCGGCTTGCCGAGATCGCCGAGATCCGGGGGCCAGAGGTGCTGCTGGATGAAACCTCCAGTGATGGCACGCGCAAGTGGGTCATGCGCATGGCCGAGGGTAACAGCATCGAGGCGGTGCTTATCCCGGACGGCGAGCGTGGCACCCTGTGCGTGTCCTCCCAGGTTGGATGCAGCCTGGACTGCAGCTTCTGCTCCACCGGCAAGCGCGGGTTCAACCGCAACCTGTCGTCGGCCGAGATTATCGGCCAAGTGTGGGCGGCGCTGCGCACCTTCATGCCGTTTGATCGAACCAAGGAACGGCCCATTACCAATGTGGTGATGATGGGTATGGGCGAACCGTTGCTGAATTTTGACAACGTTGTTGATGCCATGGACCTGATGATGGATGACTGGGCCTATGGCATCTCCAAGCGCAGGGTCACCGTGAGTACCTCCGGGGTGATTCCGGCTCTGGAGAAACTGGGCGAGGTTTCTGACGTGTCACTTGCCATTTCACTCCATGCCCCCAATGATGAGCTGCGGAACGAGCTTGTGCCGCTGAACCGCAAGTACCCGATTGAACGGCTTCTGTCGGCGACCAAACAGTACCTGTCCGGGCTTGGGGACAGGCGTCGGGCAACGATTGAGTACACCCTCATAGAAGGAGTCAATGATCAGCCTGAGCACGCCCAGCAGCTGGCTGAGCTTCTGGTGGATGTGCCCTGCAAGATCAACCTGATCCCGTTCAATCCGTTTCCCGAAAGTGATTACCGGCGCCCCAGCGGCAATGCGGTTAAACGGTTTCAGGACATCATGAACCAGGCAGGCTATATTACAACCGTGCGGACGACGCGTGGCGATGATATCGACGCCGCCTGTGGTCAGCTTGTTGGCCAGTTTGAGGATCGTACACGCCGCAGCGAGCGCTATATTCCGGTTCACCAGGAGGTGAGCTGAACAGGAACAACCGGAGGATGACTGACTCCATGCCAGGGCGATTCATAGCAGACGCGATGCGAGTTTCCGCAGTGCTGATTCTGTGCATGGTCATAGCGGGCTGTGTCTCGCAGCGCCAGGGCGCGTTTGCCTCCGGGGATCCGGAGGAGGCGGAGCGGGACTATGTCCGGCTGGGCCTCGCCTACATCCAGAATGAGGACTTTGGCCGTGCCCGCCACCACCTGGATCGCGCGCTTGAGATCAACAGTGAGAGTGCTCCCGCCATTGCCGCCAAGGGCCTGATCAGCCAGGAGCAGGGCGAACTGGAGCTGGCGGAGGAACGCTTCCAGCGGGCACTTGAGCTGGACCCTGATTACACTCGAGGCCGGAGCCACTACGGCGTTTTTCTGTATAACCAGAACCGATATCAAGAAGCGCTGAAGCAGTTTCGGAAAGCATCCAAGGATACCGAGTTCGATGGTCGGGCCGGGATTTTCACCAATCTTGCGCGTACCGCGAGCC
Source organism: Salicola sp. AFF1 (assembly GCF_056783195.1). Taxonomy (NCBI): domain Bacteria; kingdom Pseudomonadati; phylum Pseudomonadota; class Gammaproteobacteria; order Oceanospirillales; family Halomonadaceae; genus Salicola; species Salicola sp. AFF1. The sequence goes on along the minus strand of NZ_JBXAYL010000006.1, from coordinate 157,141 downwards.
AACTCGATCGGCATGAGGAAGCGGCCAACGCCTACCAACGGGCCATGCAGCTGCAGCGTGGCAATGTCACAGCCCACATTGGCGCGGTGACATCCCTGATTGAAGCCGGGCACTATTCGCAAGCCCGTTCGCTGTACCGCCGGCTGACCATGCGTATTGAACGCTCCAATGGGGTCTCGCATACTCCGGAATCGTTGCTTGCCGGGATTCGACTGGCGCGCGAGGCTGGAGATGACGACAAAGCATCCGAGTTTGCGCGCCAGCTGCGTGAGCGTTTCCCGGATTCCGAGGCACACCAGCAATACAGGACCATGGTCACAGATGACTGAAGAGGGCAGTGCGCACAACGGTGAAACGACCCCCCAGCCAGTGGGCGAACAGCTGCGGGCCGCCCGTGAACGGCATGGAATGGAGCGGCAGGATGTGGCGGATCAGCTGCATCTGAGGCCATCAATCATTCAGGCCATTGAGGAAAGCGACTACGAAGACATGCCCGTGGACCTTTTCCTCAAAGGGTATGTTCGTTCCTATGCGCGGCTGACGGATCAGGATGGTGACGACCTGGTCGCACGGCTGGACAGGGAGCTTGAGCCCTATCGTCAGCGCGAGGAGCATAAGGAGCTCAGTCCCACGGAAATCATACATCAGCGGAAAGTGCGCAGGCGTCGTATAGGTGTTGCGCTCATTACGACGATCACGGTGCTCGTCCTGGGATGGCTGGTCTATCAGTATGGGCCCTGGGTTTTTGATTCAGCCGGCGACGTTGTGGATACGACCTCGGAAGCGGGAGAGACATCAACGGCAACGGAAAGCAGTGATGAACTGGGGGCCGAGTCGACTTCCGAACCCGATACGGCGTCAGCTGAGCAGGCTGGAACAGATGGGGTGGCCGCTGACCAGGAAGCAACTGCCGGGACCGCTACGGAGGCGCAGCCAGGGCTTTCCGGGCCGATTGAAACGGTGGACACGCCGGCCACAGAGGCAGGCGTGACTGAGAGCCGATCGGATACAACGCCTGCCCCCAATAACGGTGAGGCATCACTGCTCATTACCTTCGATGGCGCTTGCTGGGTTGAGGTGGTCGATGGTAACGGCGAACGGGTCGTGGTCACGCTTGCCCAGAAAGGCGACAGAGTGGATTATGAGGGCCCTGAGCCGTTCGAGGTACTGCTGGGGAACGTGGATGCGGTTGCCGGGGTCCGTTTCAGGGGGGATCCGGTGGATCTTGACCAGTACCCCGTCAGCGGGGGGCGTACCCAGTTTGTACTTGAAACAGCCAATGGCTGAGCCCTGCCGGGGCAGCCGCAGAGAGTGGCAGGATCACAACGATGCTTAAGAACGAAGAGTCTCCCATCAAGCGCAGGCCATCCCGCCAGATCCATGTGGGGTCGGTTCCGGTAGGAGGGGATGCGCCCATTGCCGTTCAGAGCATGACGAATACGGATACGCTCGACGTCGAGGGTACAGTGGCGCAGATCCAGGGCCTGGAGGAAGTCGGTGCTGATATTGTACGGGTCTCGGTCCCGGACATGGAGTCGGCGGAAGCCTTTGCCAAGATCCGCGCTGCAGTGAATGTGCCGCTGGTGGCGGATATTCATTTTGACTACAAGATCGCGCTGCGGGTGGCAGAGCTGGGAGTTGACTGTTTGCGGATCAATCCCGGCAATATCGGCAAGGAAGAACGCGTGAGTGCCGTGATCAATGCGGCCAAGGACCACGGTATCCCGATCCGTATTGGTGTCAATGCCGGCTCGCTGGAGAAGGATCTGCAGCGCAAATACGGCGAGCCCACCTCTGAGGCGATGGTGGAGTCGGCCATGCGCCATATCGAGATTCTGGAACGGTATGACTTCAAGGACTTTAAGGTCAGTCTGAAGGCCTCCGATGTCATCATGGCCGTTCAGGCCTACCGGTTGATCGCGGATAAGATTGAACAGCCCCTGCACCTGGGCATCACCGAAGCCGGTGGCCTGCGTTCCGGGGCGGTGAAGTCTTCCGTTGGGCTTGGGATGCTGCTGGCGGAAGGGATTGGTGATACCATCCGCATTTCGCTGGCTGCGGACCCGGTTGAGGAGATCAAGGTTGGCTTTGACATCCTCAAGAGTCTGCGGCTGCGCACGCGCGGGATCAACTTCATCGCCTGCCCGAGTTGCTCGCGCCAGAACTTTGATGTGATCGGCACTATGAACGAGCTGGAATCCCGGCTGGAGGACGTGAATACCTCCATGGATGTGGCCGTGATCGGCTGCGTCGTGAATGGGCCTGGTGAGGCGAAAGAAGCGGATATCGGCATCACCGGCGGTACCCCCCAGCACCTGATGTATCAGGACGGGGACAAGGATCGCAAGATCGACAAAGAGAATCTGGTCGATGACCTGGAGCGTGAAATCCGGGAACGGGTGGAACGCAAGAAAGCGCAAGAAGACGCCATCATCGCCAAGGGCTGATCGCGGGCGGGCAACCACGCGACCGAACAGGGGAGAACCTTGGCCAGAATACAGGCAATTCGTGGAATGAACGACATACTGCCGGATCAATCGCCGATCTGGCAGTACGTGGAGCGCATCCTGGAGAATGTGCTCAATGGTTACGGGTATCGCGAGATCCGGATGCCCATTGTGGAGAAAACCGAGCTGTTCAGTCGGTCCATCGGTGAGGTCACCGACATCGTCGAAAAGGAGATGTACACCTTTGAGGACCGAAACGGCGACAGTCTGACTCTCAGGCCGGAAGGCACTGCTGGCTGCGTACGTGCCGCGGAGCAACACGGGTTGTTGTTCAACCAACAGCAACGCCTCTGGTACATCGGCCCCATGTTCCGCCATGAACGCCCCCAGAAAGGGCGCTATCGCCAGTTTCACCAGATTGGCGTGGAAGCGTTTGGTATGGAGGGCCCCGACATTGATGCCGAGCTGCTGTTGATGACAGCGCGGTTCTGGCGGACCCTCGGGCTTGCCGACCGGGTCCACCTGGAGATCAATTCGCTGGGCACGGCCGAGGATCGCCAGCGCTATCGCGAAGCGCTCACAGCCTATCTCGAGAATTATCGGGAGCAGCTGGACGAGGACAGCCAGCGTCGCATTACCACCAATCCCTTGCGGATCCTGGATTCGAAGGTCCCCGAGACCCAGCGTATTCTGGAGCAAGCGCCGGCCCTGGCCGATTACATCGGGACGGAAAGCCGCGATCATTTCCAGGGACTGTGCGAGCGTCTGGATGCGGCCGGTATTACCTACAGCATCAACACGGGGCTGGTTCGAGGGCTGGACTATTACGGGAAAACCGTGTTCGAGTGGACCACCGATGCGCTCGGCGCCCAGGGCACGGTCTGTGCCGGTGGCCGGTACGATGGCCTCGTTGAACAGCTGGGCGGACGCGCCACCCCCGCTATCGGTTTCGCCATGGGCCTGGAACGATTGATCCTGCTCCTTGAGACCCAGGAGCTGATCCCGGACTGGGTTAATGGGGAGGCCGACATCTATGTATTGGGCATGGACGACAGTCTGTCCGGTCAGGCGTTCAGCCTGGCAGAGCGCCTGAGGGATGCGTTGCCATCCCGCCGGGTGGTCACCCACTGCGGTGGTGGCGGCTTCAAGAGCCGCATGAAGAAGGCGGATGCCTCCGGTGCCAGGTTGGCGGTGATCCTGGGGGCGGAAGAAGCAGCGGCGGGTGAGGTCAGTGTCAAGGACCTTGCGAACACGGAACAGCAGCGATTCATGCAATCCGAACTGGTGGCGGCCTGCGAGGCGCGCCTCGGTCAGAGAACGGACGAACAGGGAGCATAGACAGTGGCCGAAGAAGACGAACAGTGGGAAGCGTTCAAGCGTTGGTGGAAGCAGAATGGGTCCAGCGTTGTGATGGGCATCGCCATCGTCGTTCTGGGTTTCGCCGGCTGGAAGTACTGGGAAGCCCGCGAGGCGGCGGCCCGTGCGGAAGCTCGCCAGGGATTTGACAGCGTGATCAGTGCGCTTCAGTCCGAGAAAGAAACCGACAAGCGGCTTTCCTCCATGGAGTACGCACTGGACAACCTCAAGGACAGTCAGCCGGACAGTCCTTACGCGGTGTTTTCCGCGATGGTGGCGGCCAGTATCTATATGCAGGAGTCTCGTCCCGGGGAAGCGGTGGACGAGCTGTCCTGGGCCCTGGAGCAGGCACAAGGCGACCCCCTGCCACGCGTGATCCGTCTGCGTCTGGCTCGCGCCCAGCTGGCCAGCGACGATCGTGAAGGCGCACTGTCGACGCTTGAAGGCATTGAAGAGGCGGGGGAGTTTGCACCGCTGGTTCACGAGCTCAAGGGCGATGCGCATCACGCGTTGGGTAATGACAAGGCTGCCGTTCAAGCCTATCAGGCAGCGCGTGAGGCTCAGGGGGATGACGTGAATGACCGCTTGCTCGAATTCAAGCTGAACGACCTTGCCGTAGTGGAGGAGGGTTGATGCGGACACCTACCGCGGCCTGGCGCTGCGTCGTTTTCTGTGTGCTGGCTGGGTTCCTGGTTGCCGGATGCAGCAGTTCAGACACGCGTGAGCAGCCAGCACCGGAGCCGGAGGCGTCGGGTGATGTGGCGGTTCAGGAAATCTGGAGCCGGCGTGTTGCCGATGGCATGGATGGCGAGTATCTCTTTCTGTCGCCTGGAGTCCATGACGGCACCGTCTACGCGGCTACCGAGAACGGTTATCTCACCGCTTATAATGCACGCAACGGGCGTCGGGATTGGTGGGAAAAACTGGATAAAAACCTTGTCGCCGGTGTCGGTGTGGACAAGGACCACCTCTATGTGGTGAGCCGCAATGGTGAGCTGATTGCTCTATCCCGTGAAGGGGAGGAACAGTGGCGCACCTCGTTGCCCAACGAATCCCTGGTGCCGCCCCAGAGCAATGGGCGCTATGTGGTCGTGCAGACCATTGACGGAGAGCTTCTGGCGTTTGATCAGGCCAGTGGTGCTCGGCGCTGGCAGTACGACAGCAACATGCCGGTGCTGAGCTTCCGCGGTAATGCCACGCCCTGGCTGGATGGCAGTCGTGTGATTGCTGGTTTTGACAATGGTCGTGTTGTGGCACTGGATGCAAGCAGCGGCGCTGTCCAGTGGGAGCAACGACTGGCGAAGCCGGCGGGGAGAACGGAGTTGGAGCGACTCGTGGACGTGGATGCCTCACCTCATGTTGTGGACGACACCGTTTACGTGGGGGCTTACCAAGGGACGCTTTCAGCCTTGTCGTTGCGTTCCGGGGAAGAGCTCTGGAGCCGGGAACTGTCCAGTCTCAAGGCACCCGCTGTCTTTGGCGGGCAAGTGATTGCCGCTGGCGCGGACGGGACGCTGGTGGGTTTTGACCGTGGCTCGCGCAGTGAGCTGTGGCGCCACCGTAAGCTGGCCTGGCGTCAGCCAACGGCCCCGGTGGCATTGGGTCATTACGCAATGGTGGGCGATTTCGAAGGGTATCTGTACGCCGTAAATACCGGGGACGGGAGCATTGACGGGCGTGTGCGGGTCGATGACGAAGGCTTGCGCTCGAATCCTGTCCGTTTCCGTGATCGTGTGATTGTCTTTGGTAACGGAGGCTGGCTGGCTTCCTACCACATACGGGAAAGTGAGCACTGAACGCCATGATACCCGTTATCGCCGTTGTCGGCCGCCCCAATGTGGGCAAGTCCACCCTGTTCAATCAGCTTACACGCAGCCGGGATGCCCTGGTTGCTGACTTTTCGGGGCTAACCCGTGATCGCCAGTATGGTGAGGGTCGACACCATGGTCGTCGCTTCATCGCCATTGATACCGGTGGTCTTGCCAGTAACGAGGACGGCGTTGACCAGTTAATGGCAGACCAGGCTGAGGCTGCCATTGAGGAGGCCGATGCGGTGCTCTTTGTGGTCGATGGCCGTGCCGGCCTTACACCTGGTGATCAGGATATTATGGACCAACTCCGCCACCAGGGTGTTGCCGCCCATCTGGTGGTGAACAAAACGGACGGCCAGGACGAGGACCAGGCTGCTGCCGAGTTCTATGGCCTCGGCTTTGATCCCCTTCATTGTGTCTCCGCTGCTCATAACCGGGGGCTCCGGCAGTTGCTGGATGCCGTGCTCGGCGACGAGGATTTGCCGGAGGAAGAACCGGAGGAGGAAGAGCAAGGGCGCATTCAGGTGGGCATTATAGGCCGGCCGAATGTGGGCAAATCAACGCTGGTTAACCGTATCCTCGGCGAGGAGCGGGTAGTGGTCTATGATGAGCCCGGAACCACCCGTGACAGCATACGGATCCCCTTCAGTCGCCGGGATCGCGACTATACCCTGATTGATACCGCTGGTGTGCGCCGGCGGCGCCAGGTGAAGGAGAAGGTCGAGAAGTTCTCGGTGGTCAAGACGCTCCAGTCCATTGAACACGCCCATGTGGTGCTGGTCATGATTGACGCCCGTGAGGGGCTTGTCGACCAGGATATGCATCTGATCGGCTTCGCCCTGGACGCAGGGCGTGCCGTGGTGGTGGCGGTCAACAAATGGGACGGTATGGACCCTGAAGATCGCCGGTGGCTGAAGGAACACCTGAAGTGGCGGCTGGGGTTTCTTGATTACGCCCGTATGTACTTTATTTCGGCCCTTCATGGCACTGGTGTGGGCGATCTTTATGAGGCCATTGATGCGGGTTACGACTCGGCCATGGCCAAGTGGTCAACCAATCACCTGACCCGCATCCTGCAGGACGCGGTGACCCAGCACCCGCCGCCCATTGTGCGGGGGCACCGCATCAAGCTGCGTTATGCGCACCAGGGCGGGTCCTGCCCCCCGCGAATCGTGGTCCATGGTACCCAGGCGGATGCCGTGCCCAAGGATTACCAGCGTTATCTGGAGAACACCTACCGTCGGGTCCTTAAGGTTGAAGCAACGCCGATTCGGTTCGAGTTCCGTTCCCCGGAGAATCCTTTTGAGGGGCGCAAGAACACCCTCAACAAGCGCCAGAAACAGAAAAAGGCGCGCCTGATGGAGCACGTCAAGAAAAAGGAAAAGCAGACCAAGCGCCGCCGCAAGAAGCGCGCCTGAGGCGTTTCAGGCCAGCCCCTGATCCGCCACCTGCTTCGCCTGGATGGCCGTCAGCCCAATGGTGAAGATGATATCTTCCACCAGGGCGCCCCTTGAAAGATCGTTCACCGGCTTGCGCAGGCCCTGCAGCATGGGGCCGATGCTGACCACGTTGGCGCTGCGCTGGACGGCCTTGTAAGTGGTGTTGCCGGTGTTGAGGTCCGGGAACACAAAGACGGTGGCCCGTCCGGCAATGGGGCTGTCCGGTGCCTTGCTTTGGGCCACGCTTTCAATGGCGGCGGCATCGTACTGGAGTGGCCCGTCGATCAACAGGTCGGGGCGACGCTCGCAGGCGATGGCGGTGGCTCTGCGCACCTTTTCCACTTCTTCGCCGCTGCCGGAACTCCCCGTGCTGTAGCTGATCATGGCCACCCTTGGGGTGATTCCAAAGGTTTCGGCTGAGTCCGCACTCTGGATGGCAATATCCGCCAGTTCCTCGGCATCCGGGTCCGGGTTTACGGCGCAGTCACCGTAGACGCGCACCTGGTCCGGAAGGCACATGAAGAAGATCGAGGAGACAATCCGCGCGGCCTGATGGGTCTTGATCAGCTGCAGCGCGGGCCGAATGGTGTTGGCGGTTGTGTGGACGGCACCGGAGACCAGACCATCCATTTCATCCAGGGCAACCATGAGTGTCGCCAGCATGACGTTGTCTTCCAGCAGCGCGCGGGCCATATCCGGCTTCATGCCCTTGTGCCGGCGCAGTTCAACCATGCTGTCCACGTAGCTGTCCCGTACGGTCTCTGGGTCAATGATCTGGAGGTTCTCAGGCAGGAAGATGTCCCGCGAATGGGCGACTGAGTGGATTTGCTCGGGCTGGCCCACCAGTACGCAGTCGGCGATGCCTTTTTCCTGGCAGCGGGCGGCTGCCTGCAGCGTTCTCGGCTCATCGCCCTCCGGCAGGATGATGCGTTTGCCGGCCTCGCGCGCACGGCGCGTGAGAAGGTACCGGAAAGCCGGCGGCGAGAGCCTGGGCTCGCGGTCCACGGCCAGCTGGTCGCGCAGCCATTCAGCGTCGATGGCTTCGGCGGTGGTTTCCATGACTTTCTCGATGCGCTCCGTGTCGTCAACCGGCACGGCAATGGCCATGGAGGCCAGGCAGTGGGTGGTGTGGTAGGTGTCCATGGTGGAGGTCATGATCGGCAACCCGGTCTCCAGCGCTGAACGGCAGAAGTTGAGGGTCTGCTCGCTGGGTCTGAGCCCGCCAGTGAGTACGAGCCCGGCCAGGGGAATGCCTGAAAGCACTGCCAGCGCGGAGGCGACGATGATGTCTTCACGGTCCCCGGGCGTAACGACCAGCGTGCCCGGCCTGAGGGTTGCCACCATGTTGGGTATGGTGCGGGAAGCGATGCTGAAGCGCCGCACGCGGCGGCTGTCCATGTCGCCGCTGTGGAGGCGTTCCGCGTCCAGCTCCCGGGCGATGTCACTGACCCTTGGCTCAACCAGCTCCGGGCGCCATGGAATGGCGCCTATCAGCTTCAGGGTGTCGTCCTGCAACGGCGGGCATTCGCTGGTCCAGTCGGGCGTCGGGTCCGGTTCGGTATCATCGGCCGCCAGCGGCAGGGTGTGCCCTGTTGGTTCGCCAAGGCGGTTGAGTATGGCGCCAATCACGGGGGTTTCGCCGGATTCGGAGAAAATCCGGCTGGTGAAGGTCAGGCGCTCGCCCAGTTCGGCGGGGGTACGCTCGCCGGGAGCGCTCACGAGGATGACCTGAGCGTCCAGATTCCGGGCCATCTCCACATTCAGTCTCTGGGTGTAGCTTTCCTGGCTGTCCGGCACCAAGCCTTCGACGATGACAACGTCACAGTCCTCACAGGTCTCGTGGTAACGGCTTACAATCTCTTCCATAAGGTCGCCGGAACGCCCTTCGTTGACCCGTTGCTGGGCCTCGCGCAGGGCCAATGGCGCAGCGGGTTCCAGGTTTGTGCGGGCGCGTATGAAGTGGATGGAAGCGTCGGATTCGTCGTCCATGGCACTCTGAGCCACCGGCTTGAAGAAGCCCACACGCAGTCCGAGGCGATCGAGCGCCCGAACCAGGCCCAGACAGACAGAGGTGAGCCCGGAATGGAGGTCAGTCGGGGCAATGAACAGGTTCTGGGCCATCAGGTGGTGCTCCCGGCGTTGGTCAGGCGTTGTGTATCCAGCGCAATCATCTGTTCCTCATCCGTGGGGATGACCAGTACGGGCGGCGTTCCTTGCTTCTGGAGGGCGGTCGTTGCCTCCGTTCCCGCCTTGCTGTTGGCCGTTTCATCCAGCGCCAGGCCGAAAATTCCCAGATGGGCCAGAGTCCGCTGCCGGACCAGGGGACTGTTCTCGCCAATTCCACCGGTGAATACGAGTGCGTCCAGCTGGTCAAGCGATGCCATCATGGCCCCAATGTAGCGTGCGAGCCGGAAGCAGAACACGTTTATGGCAAGATCCGCCTGCTGATGGCCGTCTTCGGCGGCTTCAGTGAGGGTCCGCATGTCATGGCTGATGCCCGAGAGCCCCAGAAGCCCACTTTCGCGGTTGAGCATGGTATGGATGGTTTCGGCGCTGTAGCCGCGGCGCAGCAGGAAATCGAACAGCCCTGGGTCAACGTCGCCGCTGCGGGTTCCCATGACCAGCCCCTCCAGGGGGGTCAGGCCCATGCTGGTGTCCACGCTGCGTCCGTCGCGCACGGCCGTGACGCTGCAGCCGTTGCCCAGGTGCGCGGAGATGATACTGGTTTGCGCGGGTTCGCGATCCAGCCAATGGGCAGCCTGTTGCAGGATCCAGCGGTGACTCGTGCCATGGAAACCGTAGCGGCGCACGCCGTGTTCCTCGTAAAGGCTGTGAGGAATGGCGTAATGATAGGCTGCTTCAGGCAGTGACTGGTGGAAAGCTGTGTCAAATACCGCCACCTGGGGACATTCCGGGTAGAGGCTCTGTATGGCCCGGATGCCTGCAAGGTTGGCCGGGTTATGCAGGGGCGCCAGTGGGCTGCAGGCGTCGATGGCGGCTGTAACCCGTTCGTCGATCCGGGCCGAGTCCGCAAACGCTTCGCCGCCATGGACGACTCGGTGACCCACGGCGTCCGGTTCGCGTGTGAGCAGCCCCTGCTCGTTCAAGCGGGCCAGACAGGCCTCAAGAGCCTGTTGATGCGTGCTTGCGCTTGTCAGCGATGTGCTGGTGCTCTGTGGTGCCTTCTGGTGCAGTTTCGGGGTATCGGTTTCCAGCTGCTCGGCCAGAAAGGCGGCAAGAACCTGGTAATCGGGCAGTGCCGCCAGCGTGAGCTTGAGCGAGGAACTGCCGGCGTTGATGATGAGTACGTGCTGTTGATCCATAACGGCATCCTAACCGTGCGTGTGGTCACTGCACCAGAGCAGGAATTCGTGTTCATTGAGTGGGTGGGTGAAAAGGAACCCCTGCGCTTGGTCGCAGCGCTCTGCATTGAGAAACTCAATCTGGTCCTGGTGTTCCACTCCTTCTGCCACGACCTGAAGCCCCAGGCTGTGCGCCATGTGGATGATGGCGCGCACCAGGGCAGTGTCGTCAGAGTCGCGATTCAGATCGCCCACGAAGGACTTGTCGATCTTGAGCGTGTCGAAGGGATAGTTCTTGAGATAGCCCAGCGCGGAGTAGCCGGTGCCAAAGTCGTCCACGGACAGGCGCACGCCAATGGCGTCAAGTTCGCGTAGAACCCGGTCCGTTTCGACATTATTGTCCAGAATCAGGCTTTCGGTAATCTCCAGTTCCAGGTATTGGCCTTCCAGCCCGGTTTCGTCGAGCGCTGCGCTGACGGTTTCAACAAAATGTGGATCCCTGAACTGTCGGGGGGAGACATTGACCGCCATGACCACGGGTTCACCCGTTTGCTTCTGCCAGCGGCTGACCGTCTGGCAGGCCTCGCGAATCACCCAGCGACCGATAGGGATGATGAGGCCGGTTTCCTCCGCCAGTGGAATGAATCGTTCCGGAGGCACCATGCCCAGGGTCGGGTTGTGCCAGCGAAGAAGCGCTTCTGCTCCCATGACGCGACTGTCGCCCAGCCGCAGTATGGGCTGGAAGCGCAGCTCGAACTCCTGCATCTCAAGGGCGCGCCGGAGCAGGCTTTCCGTCTGGAGTCGCTCCCGGGAAACCTGCTTCATCTCTGGTGAGAAGCGCTGGAAGGCGCTCTTGCCCCGGTTCTTGGCTTCGTACATAGCGGCATCGGAGTTCTGCAGCAGGTTGGTGCTGTTCTCGCCGTCGCCGGGATAGATGGCGATACCAATACTGGTGCTCACGAACACTTCCTGCCCAGCCAGGTGAAACGGTGGTATGAATGTCTGGAGGATGCGGTCGGCGACCTGTTCTGTTGCCTCTGGGGAGGTCAGCGAAGGCAGGATAACGAGAAACTCATCGCCACCAAGGCGGGCGACGGTGCTGGTGCCCCGCAGGCAGGCGGAGACCCGGCGCGAGGCCTCGATCAGCATGTTGTCGCCAGCGTCGTGACCCATGGTGTCGTTCACATGCTTGAAGTTGTCCAGGTCCAGAAACATGACCCCGACCATGGTCTGATCCCGGCGGGCCTGTGCAAGAGCGAGCTTGAGCCGGTCGAGGGCCAGCATTCGGTTGGGCAGGCCGGTCAGGATGTCGTAGTTGGCCTGGCGCAAAAGCTGTTGCTCGTAGCGTTTGCGGATGCTGATGTCCTCTCCCAAGATCAAGTAATGGGAGGGGTGTTCGTTCTCGTTGCGGATGGGGGTGACGACCACCTGCTCCCAGAACCGTTCGCCGTTGTCCCGTGTGCGCTGCATCTCCCCTTGCCAGACGCCGACACGCTGAACCTGGAGCCGGACGTTGTTCCACAGCTCACGGTTCTCCTCCTCGCTTAAGGTGTCGGCGGTAAGGAAGGCAGGGTGATGACCCACCACGTCCTCGCGGTGGTAACCGGTGAGCTGCAGGAACTTGTTGTTGGCGTATTCGATGCGCCAGCTGGGGTCACAGATGAGCACTGACGAGGGGCTCTGCTCCAGTGCGAGGGACAGCTTACGGATTTCCGCTTCATCCGCTTTCTGGCGTTCCAGATCCTGTCGCAGGCGTTGGCGCATGTTATTGATGGCATCGGACACCTGGTCCAGTTCGTCCTGGCGTCGGAGTGGATGGGAGCGGCGATCGAGCGTCAGGGGCTCATCCAGGTTGCGCAATGAGAAGCGGCGCGCGTAGTTGGCCATGGACGTGAGGTGGCGGGCCACGAAATAGTGGAAAATCCACAACAAGAGAAGCGACAGGAAGAAAGTGCGTAGGGCCTGGGTGGTCAGGATAACGCGGATGTTGCGCTTGAGGTTGTCCCAGGCTCCTCTCAGGCTTGCTGTCACGGTTACATGGCCCAGCGTTTCGCCGTCGTGGTTGAGGTTGAAATCATGAGTGGCAGTGCGGGCGTCCTGAGGCAGGGCGCCGGCGCGGATGCCGCCTGTGGGCTCGATTTCGAGCTGGGCATGGGCGATGTCGGGAAGGCTGGTGATGCCTTCCAGCTGTGCTTGGATAAGGTCACGGTCGATGGCCCAGGCGCTGTTGGTCAGGCTCTGGCGGTAGCCGGCTTCGATGACGGTGAGCCGTTTCTCGATGCTGGCAACATCCGAGCGGTAGGTTACCCAGACCTGGGTTGCCGCGGTGACGAGGGTAAAGATCGAACTGCACAGCACGATCAAGCCCAGTAACCGCAGAGACAAAGGCGAACGGATGATGGAACTGCGTGACCAGAACAGCGGGTTACCCATTAGGCGGCGACTCAAGTCCAGTGTCGTCGGGGTTGGATTACAGATCCGTCACACTATAGCAGCAAGGACCTGGCTCGTCGCATGAGTCTGTCGTTCACATGACAGCTTAATGGGCGGCTGAGATCACAGAAGGAGAACTTCGGGAAGGAAAAATGGCGTCCCGTAGGGGATTCGAACCCCTGTTACCGCCGTGAAAGGGCGGTGTCCTAAACCACTAGACGAACGGGACGCGACGCCTTGCGTTAGAGATTGCGCACTTTAGGGGAGCGCCCGCCGGATGTCAACCATTTTCTTTGCCTGAGGGCTCCGCCGGTTCCCTGAGGCAGGCTTTAAAGGTTGTGCCGATCTCACGTAATACCGTGGCCGCGCCTGTTTTCTGGTAGCGCTGGAACAGGGCTTCCGCAATCGGTTTGTGTCGGGGTGACAGCTGTCCTTGCACCTCATCAAGCTCACCGCCGGCAAACGCGGCGAGAGCAATCTCGTAACGAATCTTGTTCTCGCCAGCGCAGCGGTAGAACAGGTACTCCCGTGTTCCAGGGTCGGGCTCACCGTTCTGGTCATGGACGCTTTGCGCGCAACGGGCAAAGCGGGCGTGGATATGGGAGTAGGTCGCGGTCGCGCCGCTTTCCTCGAGTGCTCTGTGGAGCTGGTCGATACGTTGCGCGCCGGCTTCGCTCAACCCAGGGAGTGTATCCTGCAGTATGGCCGGGGAAAGGCCCTGCTGCATCAGCTGGACGGACGTCAGGTACTGACTGGCGATCAGTCCGCAGGCCTGATAGCTGGCTCCCTTGAAAGCCTTGTCGTTGCTTGTGGCGTGCGTGGCCGCCGCCATTGCCAGCAAGGGGATTGCTCCCAGCACTGCAAGCGTACGGCAGCGGGTCATCCCACGGCCTCGTCCAGTGCCTGTTCTACTCTCGGATACTGGAAGCTGAAGCCGGAGGCCAGCAGCCGCTCTGGGCGTGCCTTCTGGCCCGTAAGAAGGAGTCGAGCCATTTCGCCAAGTGTCAGCTTCAGGGCCAATGGCGGCACCGGCAGCCAGGCGGGGCGGCCGAGGGCCTGGGCCAGTGCCTTGGTGAATTCCGCATTGGTCACCGGTTCAGGAGCCGTGAGGTTGAACGGACCACTGAGTTCGGGGGAGTCCAGAAGATGGATCAGTCCCTGGACCATGTCGTGGCGATGAATCCACGGCATGTATTGTTCGCCATTGCCCAGGCGCCCGCCCAGCCCAAGCCTGAAGAGTGGCAGCATTTGCTGCAGGAATCCGCCGTCCCGACCGATAACAAGCCCGGTACGTGAGAGGCAGACACGGGTTTGATCAGCAAGACGGTTGGCCGAGGCTTCCCAGGCGGCACACAGGCGGTGGGTAAACTCATCATGCGGTTCCGTGGTTTCGGTCACGTCCCGCTTGCCCTGATCCCCGTAGTAGCCCACGGCGGATCCAGAGACCATTACGTCGGGGAGGGTCTCGCGGCTTTTGAGCTGGCTGACCAGTTCCTCCGTAAAGGTTATACGGCTGTCCCACAGCTCTTGCTTCCGGCGTTGTGTCCAGCGTTTCTCGGCGATGCCTTCCCCGGCAAGATTGATGACCGCGTCGATGGCGGGAAGCCCGGGCACCTCTTTCAAATCGTGGATGACACGTACGCGGCCACAAAGGCTATGGACCTTGGCTTCACTGCGGCGACTCAGCACGGTCAGGCTGCGGCCTTCGCTCTGGAACTGGTGACACAGGAGTTGGCCAATAAAACCGGTGCCGCCTGTGATCAAGATATGCTGGCTCATAAAGGCTCCCGTAGCGGTTCAATCCGGACCGGATCATGGCCCATAGTGGCATGAGGCGGGGAGGCCGGCCAGGAAACCGTTCACGGATCCCGGATGGCTGCGCCTGCAGTGCCCTGATATTCTACCCTTATGTTCGAATGGCCCTACATTCTGGATTTCTGGTTTGGCCCCCTGGATGACGACGGGGTCCCCGGAAAATCGTATCGTGAGCAGTGGTTCACCGAGAGTCGCCGTTTTGATCGCGCCATGCGTCGACGCTTTTCCTCCATGGTCCTGCTGGCCTCGGAAGAGGGGCTGGAAGACTGGCGCCGCAAACCCGGAGGGGCTCTGGCCGAGATCCTGCTGCTGGATCAGTTTTCCCGCAACATCTACCGGCGTACCGCCATGGCGTTCCGTAATGATCCGTTGGCCCAGCGTCTGGCACGTGAAGGCGTGGACCAAGGGCGTGACGTGACACTGCCCGCGATCCAGAGAGCATTTTTCTACATGCCCTTTCAGCATGCCGAGAATCGCCAGCTCCAACGTGAGGGCGTGGCACTCTACGAGCAGCTTGAACGGACCGCGGAAGGGCGCCTTCGGGATGTGCTGAGTCAGTTTCATCGCAGTGCGCGCGATCATGCCGCGATCATCGAACGTTTCGGTCGCTTTCCTCACCGGAACCGGACTTTGGGCCGCCACACGACGAGTGCGGAGGCCGTCTTTCTGGAAGAAGAGGGACTCACTTTTGGTCAGTAGAGGGTGGTGCAGTTCCCTGTGGTGACCTGACTCATAAGACGGTAAGGCTAGAGTGCAATCTGATGGTTGACGACGCTCAGCTGATCAGTAAAATACGCACCTGTCGATGAGGGCAAAGCCAGTCCCATCACAAAAAAGCGGGAATAGCTCAGCTGGTAGAGCACCACCTTGCCAAGGTGGATGTCGCGAGTTCGAATCTCGTTTCCCGCTCCAGATTTCAAACAAAAGCCCGGCCTCGAGCCGGGCTTTTGTTTTCCTGCCCCTTAACGGTGTTACTCAGCTACACTGTGCTAACAACCATGCCTTTCTGGAGGCCACCCCATGGCGGGACTGCTTGATAACGTGGATCAGCGCACACGTCTGGTCGGGCGTAACCGGCTGGAGCTTCTCCTGTTCCGGCTGCATGGCCGGCAACTGTTTGCGATCAACGTGTTCAAGGTGCGTGAGGTTATGCCCATGCCGAAACTCACGGCCATTCCCAAGCGCCACCCGGTGGTGGTGGGTGTGACCCATATCCGGGGCATGACAGTGCCGGTGATCAACCTGAGTCAGGCCATTGGTATGAAGCCCCAGGAGGTGACGGAGGATGCCAGCCTGATCATTACCGAGTACAACCGGACCATGCAGGCGTTCTTGATTGGGGGAGTTGAGCGCATCCTCAATATGAACTGGGAAGAGATTGAGTCGCCGCCGAAGACCACTGGCAGAGGGCATTACCTGACCGCAATCACCCGTCATGAGCAACAGCTGGTTGAAATCATTGATGTGGAGAAGGTGCTGGCTGAAATCGTCCCCTATACCACCTCTCTTCCAGAAGGGCTGATTGATGAGAACGTTGTGGCTGCGGTTCAGGGCAAGCGGATTCTGGTGGTGGATGATTCTCCGGTGGCGCTGAACCAGGCCCGTGATACCATCGAGCAACTGGGTCTCGAAGTGATCACCGCCAATAATGGCGCGGCGGGGCTTGAAAAGCTCAAAAGCATGGCGGCGAACGGTGAGCTGGATGAGTTGCTGATGGTCATCACCGATGCCGAAATGCCCGAAATGGACGGTTATCGCCTGACCACCGAGATCCGTGAGAATCCACAGCTGAAGCACTTGTACGTGGCACTGCACACCTCCTTGAGCGGGGAGTTCAATCAGGCCATGGTGGAGCGCGTCGGCTGTGACGACTTTCTATCCAAGTTCCGTCCGGACGAATTGGCGGAGCTTGTCCAGAACTATCTGCGCAGGGTGTCTGACAGCGATTCATGAGTACGGTTCTGACTCTGGACTCGATCCAGCTTGCTTTTGGTATGCATCCCCTTCTAGACGGCGCCAGCCTGCGCATTGAGCGCGGCGAACGCGTGGCGTTGCTTGGCCGTAATGGCGAAGGGAAATCCACATTGTTGCGTCTGGTTACCGGTGCTATTGAGCCGGATGCCGGGGAAGTCGCCGTTCCGGACGGTATGCGGGTAGCTGAGCTACCCCAGGAACTCCCCGAGAGGCGGGATCTGACGGCCTATCAGGTGGTGGCGCAGGCGTTTCCGGAAACGGGGCGCCTGCTGGAGCGGTTCAATGAACTCTCCATGACGGCCAGTGACGAGGACGATCTCCGGCAGATGCAGCAGGTTCAGGAGCGTCTGGAGGCGCTGGATGGCTGGCTTTACGACCAGCGTATCAGGACGGTTCTTGAGCAGTATCGAATCAATCCGGACGCGCGCCTGGATACCCTTTCAGGTGGCTGGCAGCGACGGGTGCTGTTGGCGAAGGCGATGGTGACTGACCCCGACCTCCTGTTACTGGACGAGCCCACGAACCATCTGGATGTGCCCGCGATCCGGTGGCTCGAGGAGGCGTTGGCGCAATTTTCCGGGGCAGTGCTGTTCGTGAGTCACGACCGGGCCTTTATCCGGGCCATGGCCACACGGATCATTGAACTCGATCGCGGTGCTCTGACGTCCTGGCCCGGCAATTACGAACAGTACCTGGAGGCCAAGGAGAAGGCACTGGCGGATGAGGAACGCCAGCGGGCAGAGTTTGATCGCAAGTTGGCCCAGGAGGAGCGCTGGGTCCGGCAGGGAGTGAAAGCGCGGCGAACCCGTAACCAGGGACGCGTGAAAAACCTGGAGGCCATGCGCGCCGAACGCCGGCAGCGTCGTGAACGCTCCGGCAAGGCGAAGATTGAAGTGGAGGACGCCGGACGGTCCGGCAAGCTGATTGCGGAGGCGCAGGAAGCAGGTTTTGCCTGGGAACCCAGTCAGCCGCTGATTCAGGACCTTGATTTCATGCTGCTGCGTGGCGACAAGATCGGGGTGGTGGGTGAGAATGGTTCGGGGAAGACAACCCTGCTGAAACTCCTTCTGGGGGACCTGGAACCCACACAGGGGCAGATAAGGCGCGGCACCCGGCAGGAAGTGGCTTATTTTGATCAGCTGCGGGGCAAGCTGGACCCGGAAAGGACGGCATTCGAAAACCTCAGTGAAGGACGGGAAACCATCGAGGTGAACGGCCGCAGCCGGCATGTGATGGGGTATCTTCAGGACTTTCTGTTTACCCCTGAAAGGGCGCGCACCCAGGTGCGAATGCTGTCCGGCGGCGAGCGGGCGCGCCTACTCCTGGCCAAGCTGTTCAGCCAGCCCGCCAATATCCTCGTGCTCGACGAGCCGACCAATGATCTGGATGTGGATACGCTGGAACTTCTGGAGGCGCAGCTTGTCGAGTTCACGGGAACCGTGATCGTGATCAGCCACGACCGGGAGTTCCTGGATCATGTGGCCGGCAGCGTGCTGTTTCTGGATGGTGAGGGGGGTGTCCACGAGACCATCGGTGGTTTCAGTGACTGGCGTCGTGAAGGGGGCCAGTTTCCTGCGGAGAAAGCGGCTTCCGGCGGCGGTAGTGGTCGGCGGAGCGGTTCGGAGACGGGAAGGGCCCGCTCATCCGGCAACCAGAGCGCTCCGTCTTCCGGCAATGGCTCGGGCAACAAGCTGAGCTACAAGTACAAGCTGGAACTTGAGCAATTGCCCCAGCGTATCCGGGATTTGGAGGCCGAAATCGCCGGGTTGCACGAGCAGGTATCGGACCCCGCCTTCTATCAGCAGGCCAATGAGACCGTAGAGAAAACGCTGGGCGAACTCTCAGCCCGGGAATCCGAGCTTGAGTCCGCCATGGAGCGTTGGATGGAGCTCGAGGAAATGGCCAGCGGCTGATCAGCCGCCAATCCGAACCGCCAGCACATCGCAGGGCGCGCCATGCAGGACGGCATTGGCGGTGGAACCCAGCAACAACTGGATGCCGTGGCGACCGTGGCTGCCGATCACGATGAGGTCGGCACCGCGCTCTTCTGCCTGCTTGCGGATCTCTGATCCGGGCCGGCCTACGATCAGGTACTGGTTGTTGGAATCGATGCCGTGCTGGTTGCCATAGTCGGCCAGCTTGTTGCGCGCATTATCCTCCAGCTGTTGCTGAAGGTCACTGAGATCCAGTGGCAGATCACCACCGTAGGCGTAGCCCACGGGCTCCACCACATGCAGCAGCTCCAGTGTTGCGCCGTTGCTTTCCGCCAGATGTCTGGCCTTGAGCAGTACCTCTGGCGCCTCCTCGGTGAGGTCAATGGCAACCAGGATGCGTTGATAGTCACTCATGGGGGTTCCTCCGTGGCCCTTCAAGCTGATTTGAGGCGCTCAATGGTCTTTTCCAGGCCCTGAATGATGCTGTTGGAATAACGGTTGATCACGAACGCCACATTCTCCTCATCATAGTTGATGTAGGAGCCGCGAATGAAGCGCCATTTGTTGTTCACGTCCGACAGCGTGGCGGCAATCTGCTGATCGTTGGCGAGCCGGGCACGGAGCTTTTCAAGATTGTTCTCGAAGTCCTTCGAAAGCTCGTCCAGCGACTTTTCCATGTCAGCACCCTGGAACACCTGGGCTACGGAAGAGGAGGAGCGTGCGGAATAGCGGGTGACCATCACGGCCATGGTGATGGCGGCCTCACGGGCCAGCTCCAGGTTGGTCTGGGTTGGGGTGCTTTCCTGCCCGGCCACCTTTCTGTAGATCTTGCCGGAGAGCTTGCTCAGGGTCTGGGCCTGGTTGGCCATGTCCGACAGCAGTCGCAGGTCTGGATAGCCGGAGCTGCGCACGTCCTCGATGTTGGTATCCATCTGCTTGGCGAAGTTCTCGTAGGTTTTCTTCAGCTCGTTGAGCTGGGAATCACTCAACGACTCGCCGGACTGGCTCTCGATCTTGCCGAGCAGTTGACGGGATTGATCCATGTTGTCGGTGATTCGGGAGACCAGTTCTTCGTCCGGATCCGTCGTGTAGTTGTAATAGTCGTTCAGGGCCATGAAGTTGCGCAGCCGGAACCGGTGAACGCTGTCCAGCAGCTTTTCGGCCATGGGGTCCAGCTGGGTCTCCGTTGCAGCCTGGTCGCCAGCGGGGGTCTCCTGTTCAGCGCTTTCGGGGCCAAAGCCCGTGCCAGGAGCCCCCTTTCCCTTGGAGCTTTCCTGCGCGGTCGCCGGAGTAAGCAGGGAAAGGGCGAGCAGTAGGGCCGCTCCAATGCTGAAAGGGGTGCGGAAATTCTGTCGCGTCATGGGGAATCGTCTCCACCGGTTGTCGGATTTACTGTGTGCTGGCCAGTTCTGGCACTGATACGGTCATCCTGTACAGTGTAGCAAGCTTGGGCATTCCTTCGAATGCCGACGGAGCAGGGATGTTAGCCTTTCACACCGGGTCTTGGCGAATAAACAAATTGACAAACGCTCGGTTTTTTTTCATCGTTAGCGTCGCATTCAAACGACTGTATGAATTTGGATCGCGTTACGGCCAGCGACGTACCAATCACAACCTGGAGAACAGTTGATGATTTACGAAGGTAAAGCCATCACGGTTAAAGAGATCGAAGGCAGTTTTGCACAGCTCGACTTCGATCTGAAGGGTGAGTCTGTCAATAAATTCAACCAGCTCACCATCGGAGAACTCGGCGAAGCGGCCGAGGCCCTTGAAAAACAGACGCAGCTCAAGGGGCTGGTGGTTACCAGCTCCAAGGATACCTTCATTGTGGGTGCCGACATTACAGAGTTTACGGACCTGTTTGCCGGCCCCGAAGAGGAACTCGTCAACAACAACCTGAAGGCGAACCGGATCTTCAACAGCATTGAAGACCTCCCGTTCCCGACGGTCACAGCCATCAATGGCCAGGCTCTGGGTGGTGGTTTCGAGATGTGCCTGTCCACTGACTTCCGGGTCATGGACGACAAGGCCAAGGTAGGGTTGCCGGAAGTCAAGCTGGGCATCTTCCCCGGCTTTGGTGGCACCGTGCGCCTGAGCCGCCTGATCGGCGCTGACAACGCCATTGAATGGATCTGCATGGGCAGCGAGCACAAGGCTGACAAGGCGCTGAAGGCCCATGCGGTGGACGCAGTGGTCAAGTCCGACCAGCTGGTTGACGCCGCCATCGACATGCTCAAGGAAGCCAACAACGGCAAGCTTGACTTCAAGGCGCGTCGTGAGGAGAAGACCGGTAAGCTCAAGCTCAACTCCATGGAAAGCATGATGGTGTTCGAGACGTCCAAGGGCTATGTTGCCGGTCAATCCGGCCCGAATTACCCGTCGCCGGTGGAAGCGGTCAAGGTCATGCAGAAGCATGCCGGGATGACCCGCGACAAGGCGATCGAGGTGGAAGCCAACGGTTTCGCCAAGATGGCCAAGACCGGCACTGCTTCTTCGCTGGTCCAGATCTTCCTGAACGACCAGGACCTCAAGAAGAAGGGGAAAGATTACGAGAAGCAGGCTAACCAGGTGCAGATGGCCGCTGTACTGGGCGCCGGCATCATGGGCGGTGGTATCGCCTATCAGAGCGCGCTCAAGGGCACGCCCATCATGATGAAGGACATCAACCGCGATGGCATTCAGCTGGGCCTGGACGAGGCCAAGAAGCAGCTGAGCAAGCGCGTCGACAAGGGCAAGATGAGCGCGGACCAGATGGGCGACGTGCTCAACAACATCCATCCGACCCTGAACTACGGCGACTTCGGCGACGTGGACCTGGTGGTTGAGGCGGTTGTCGAGAATCCGAAGGTGAAAGACTCGGTTCTTCGGGAAACCGAGGACGTGATTGGCGAGGACAAGATCCTCACCACCAACACCTCCACCATTTCCATCAATCGCCTGGCGGAGAACCTCAAGCGTCCGGAGAATTTCTGCGGCATGCACTTTTTCAACCCGGTACACATGATGCCGCTGGTTGAGGTGATCCGCGGTGAGAAGACCAGTGACAAGGCCGTTGCGACGACCGTGGCCTACGCCCGCGCCATGGGCAAGAGCCCGATCGTGGTCAACGACTGCCCCGGTTTCCTGGTCAACCGGATCCTGTTCCCGTACTTCGGTGGCTTTGCGCGACTGGTTCGTGACGGTGCCGACTTCCAGAAAGTCGACAAGGTCATGGAGAAGTTCGGCTGGCCCATGGGCCCGGCCTACCTGCTGGACGTTGTGGGCATGGACACCGCGAAGCACGCCAACGAAGTCATGGCCGAAGGCTTCCCGGACCGCATGAAGGACGAGCACAAGAGTGCCATTGATGTGATGTTCGAGAAGGATCGGCTGGGTCAGAAGTCCGACATCGGCTTCTACCAGTATGAACTGGACAAGAAGGGCAAGCAGAAGAAGGTGGTGGACGAGACCACTTACGATCTGCTCAAGCCGGTTGTCCATAACAACCAGGAGTTCACCGACGACGAGATCATCGAGCGCATGATGATCCCGCTGTGCATCGAGACCGTGCGGTGCCTGGAAGACAATATCGTGGGTACGGCCGCCGAGGCGGACATGGGGCTGGTATACGGCATCGGCTTCCCGCCCTTCCGCGGTGGCGCGCTGCGCTATATCGACGACATTGGCCTGGATGAGTTCTGCAAGATGGCAGACAAGTACAAGGACCTGGGGCCGCTCTATCACCCGACCGAGGGCATGCGTGAGATGGCCAAGGCCGGCAAGAAGTTCCATGGCTAATCGTTGAACGAGATTTCCGAACGGAGAAGATCTATGAGCCTTAATCCGAGAGACGTTGTCATAGTCGATTGCGTGCGGACGCCGATGGGCCGTGCCAAAAATGGCTGTTTCCGCAATGTGCGCGCCGAGGATCTGTCCGCGGCGCTGGTTGAAGCGCTGTTTGATCGCAATCCCAAGATCGATCCCAAAGAGGTTGAGGATGTGATATGGGGCTGTGTGAACCAGTTTGGCGAGCAGGGCCTGAACGTGGCCCGCCAGATGTCGTTGATGACCCGTATTCCGCACGAGTCGGGCGGGCAGACGGTGAACCGCCTGTGCGGTTCCTCCATGAGTGCCCTGCAGACGGCGGCCCAGGGGATCCAGACCGGCAACGGTGATGTTTTTGTGATCGGTGGCGTTGAGCACATGGGCCACATCCCCATGGAATCCGGCTTCGACCACAACCCGGCCTCATCCAAGTACTCCGCCAAAGCCTCCAACATGATGGGGATGACGGCGGAAATGCTGGCGAAGATGCACGGCATCACACGGCAGCAGCAGGATGAGTTTGGTGCGCGTTCCCACCATCGTGCTGCACAGGCGCGGGACAACGGCCACTTTGACAATGAGATCGTGCCGGTCGAAGGGCATGACGAGAACGGCTTCCGGAAGCTGATTGAGCAGGATGAAACCATCCGCCCGGATACGACTGTGGAAGGCCTGTCCCAGCTCAAGCCGGCTTTTGATCCGAAGGATGGCACGGTCACTGCTGGTACCTCCTCCCAGCTGACCGACGGTGCCTCCA
The DNA here is from genome assembly GCF_056783195.1 of Salicola sp. AFF1. NCBI lineage: Bacteria > Pseudomonadati > Pseudomonadota > Gammaproteobacteria > Oceanospirillales > Halomonadaceae > Salicola > Salicola sp. AFF1. The sequence continues at coordinate 134,069 of NZ_JBXAYL010000006.1, read as the reverse complement.
GTATGCTTGTGATGTCCGCCGAGAAGGCCGAATCACTGGGCCTCAAGCCGGTGGCGAAAGTCCGTGCGACCGCCGTTGCGGGCGTGGATCCCGCCATCATGGGCTATGGTCCGGTTCCGGCCACCAAGAAGGCCCTCAAGCGTGCCGGCCTCAAGGTTGAGGACATCGATTACTGGGAGCTGAATGAAGCCTTTGCCGGGCAGTCCCTACCGGTACTGAAGGATCTGAAGCTTTTGGATGAGATGGACAGCAAGGTCAACATCCACGGGGGCGCAATTGCCCTGGGGCATCCACTGGGCTGCTCCGGCTCCCGGATCGCCACCACGTTGCTGAACGTCATGCAGCAGAATCAGGGAACCCTGGGTGTAGCCACCATGTGTGTTGGCCTGGGGCAGGGGACGGCCACCGTCTTCGAGCGGCTCTGAGCCGTTTTCAAGTCCCGATCAGCCCGGCCTCGTGCCGGGCTTTTTGTTTGCTGTGACTTGACCCGCCATGACCGAATCCCTATATATTGTCGCCACGTCCATGGTCGGCCCCATGGTCACTACACTGTTCTGAGGATGTTTTCGCCGTTATGGGTAAAAGTCTGGTAATCGTGGAGTCTCCCGCCAAGGCCAAAACCATCAACAAGTACCTTGGTGATGACTACATCGTGAAGTCCAGCGTGGGCCACATCCGGGACCTTCCGGTGAGCGGCTCCGGTGGCACCAAAGTGGACCCCAAGGAGCGGGCCCGCCAAGCCGCCCAGACCCGCAAGATGGATCCGGAAACCAAGGCCCGCTATCAGAAGCAGAAGGCCCATGATCAACTGATACGGCGTATGGGCGTGGACCCGGAAAATGACTGGGAAGCCCAGTATGAGATCCTTCCCGGTAAGGAAAAGGTGGTCAGTGAGCTGCAGCGCCTGGCCAATAACGCGGACGCGGTCTATCTGGCAACGGACCTTGACCGGGAGGGGGAGGCGATTGCTTGGCATCTGAAGGAAGCCATTGGCGGCGAGGACGACAAATACCGTCGTGTGGTGTTCAACGAAATCACCAAGCGTGCCATTCAGGAGGCATTTTCAGAGCCCACGGAAGTGGATACCAATCGCGTCAAGGCGCAGCAGGCGCGCCGGTTCCTGGATCGGGTGGTGGGTTACATGGTATCGCCACTGTTGTGGAGCAAGATCGCCCGTGGACTTTCAGCAGGCCGGGTGCAGTCAGTTGCGGTTCGTCTTATTGTTGAGCGCGAGCGCGAGATCCGCGCCTTTGTGCCCGAGGAATACTGGGAGCTGGATGCGTTACTCACGCCTCCCCAGCATAAGAACGTTGGCATTCCGTTCTGGGTGGCGAAATACGGTGACAAGCCCTATAGGCCCACCAATGAGCAACAAAGTAGCGAGCACGTTGAACGCCTGAGGGCGCTGGCGGACGACGACCAGGCGTTTCGCGTCACCAAGCGCGAGGACAAGCCCACCAAGTCCCGGCCCTCAGCGCCGTTTATCACCTCCACGCTGCAGCAGGCGGCAAGCAATCGTCTCGGGTTCAGCGTCAAGAAAACCATGACTTTGGCCCAGCGTCTGTATGAGGCGGGTTACATTACCTATATGCGGACGGATTCGACCAACCTCAGCCAGGATGCCATCCAGTCCGCGCGCGGCTATATCCAGGCCAGCTTTGGGGAAGACTACCTGCCTGAGAAGCCACGCTATTACACGTCCCGTGAGGGCGCACAGGAAGCGCACGAGGCGATCCGACCCTCGGACGTGAAAAAGCGCGCCCAGGACATCAGTGGCCTCGAGAAGGATGCGGAGCGCCTCTACGATCTGATCTGGCGCCAGTTCGTGGCCTGCCAGATGACAGACGCGGAATTCCTGAGTACATCGGTGATCGTTACAGCGGGGGATTACCAGCTCAAGACGCGTGGCCGCATCATCCGGTTTGATGGTTTCCAGAAAGTGCTGCCGCCCTCCGGCAATAAGGATCAGGACGTGGAACTGCCGGATATATCGGAAGGCGACCGCATGAGCCTGAGCGAGCTGACGCCGAGCCAGCACTTCACCAAGCCGACGCCCCGTTACACGGAAGCCTCTCTGGTCAAGGAGCTTGAAAAGCGCGGTATCGGTCGCCCGTCAACCTATGCCTCCATTATCTCGACCATCCAGGAACGCGGTTATGTGCGCCTTGAGAACCGGCGCTTCTACGCCGAAAAACTGGGTGACATTGTCACGGACCGGTTGCATGAGTCGTTTACCAACCTTCTGGATTACGACTTCACGGCGCGCATGGAGGAAGAACTCGACGAAATCGCGGAGGGTAATGAAGACTGGAAGCAGGTGCTCAATGAGTTCTATGAGCGGTTCTCGGAGCAGTTGCGGCAAGCGGAATCTCCAGAGAACGGGATGCGTTCGAACACACCGATTGATACCGACATTGAATGCCCGGACTGCGGGCGGGCGATGCAGATCCGGATTGCGAGTACAGGGGTCTTCCTGGGGTGTTCGGGCTATTCCCTGCCGCCGAAGGAGCGCTGCAAGAAGACCATCAACCTGATACCCGGAGACGAGGCGGTCAGCTCGGACGAGGACGATGACGGCGAGGGTGAATCGCGCCTGCTGCGGGAGAAGCACCGGTGCCCGAAATGCGGCACCGCTATGGATAGCTACCTGATTGATGAGACCCGCAAGCTGCATGTCTGTGGCAACAGTCCGGACTGCGACGGACAGGAGCTTGAATACGGCAGCTTCCGCATCAAGGGCTATGAAGGGCCCACACTGGAGTGCGACAAGTGCGGCAGCGAGATGCAGCTCAAGAGCGGGCGCTTTGGCAAATACTTCGACTGCACCAACTCGGAGTGCAAGAACACCCGGAAACTGCTGCGTAACGGCGAGCCGGCACCCCCCAAGATGGACCCGATTCCGATGCCCGAACTCCAGTGCCAGAAGGTGGATGACACCTATGTGCTGCGTGATGGTGCCTCAGGCCTGTTTCTTGCAGCCAGCCAGTTTCCCAAGAACCGGGAGACACGGCCGCCCCTGGTGAGCGAGATCAAGCCTCATGCTGCCGAGCTGGATCCCAAGTACGCCTATATACTGGATGCGCCCGAGCGTGACCCCGAGGGGAACCCGACCACGGTGCGCTACAGCCGCAAGACAAAAGAGCAGTATGTCGCGTCGGAAAAGGACGGTAAGGCAACCGGCTGGCAGGCTTACTACCGCAATGGACGGTGGGAGCCCCATGAGAAGAAGAAATCCGGGGGCCAGGGCGGTAAACGCAAGGCCAGTTGACCATCCTGCAGGAGCCTGCCTCGCAGGCGATCAGGCGTATCGCGAGCGGGGCTCGCTCCTGCAGGGGGTGATCGGGACTCAGGAATTCGCCCGCAAACGCTCCAGTAGCGCTGAGGTGTCCCACCGCCCGCCGCCCAGGTTCTGCACATCGGAGTAGAACTGGTCCACCAATGCGGTGACGGGCAGGCTGGCGCCGTTGTTCCGTGCTTCCGCCATGCAGATGCCGAGATCCTTGCGCATCCAATCCACTGCGAAGCCATGATTGTATTCACCCTCGATCATGGTCTGCCCCCGGTTATCCATCTGCCAGGACTGTGCTGCTCCACCACTGATGGCCTGCACAACCGAAGCGGGATCCAGCCCAGCAGTTTCCGCAAAGTGGAGCCCCTCGGAGAGCCCTTGCAGTAGCCCGGCGACGGTGATCTGGTTGACCATCTTGGTCAGCTGGCCGTGACCTGCTTCCCCCATGTAGTGCACCGCCTTGCCATAGCAATTCAGCAGGGGCAGGGCGCGGTCAAAGGCGCTGCGCTCCCCACCGCACATGATCGTCAGCTGGCCGTTTTCCGCGCCTTGCTGGCCACCGGAGACCGGCGCGTCGACCCAGCTCTGGCCCGAGTCCGCGGCCTGTTGGGCCAGTTCCCGGGTGACGCTGGCGGACGCCGTGGTGTGGTCGATCAGAAGCGCGCCCTTGGGGGCGTTAGCGATAATGCCGCTGTCGCTGGTGTAAAGCTCTCTTAGGTCCGGGTCCGCCCCAACGCAGGTTATGACGGCATCCGCTCCCGTTACGGCGTCTGCAATACGCTCCCTGGATTCTCCCGGATACGCTCGGGTCCAGGCCTGTGCCTTGTCGGGGGAACGGTTGTAGACCTTTACGGACAAACCATCATCCTCGGCCAGATGACCGGCCATGGGAAAGCCCATGACCCCGAGACCAATGAACGCAATCTGCATGTTTGCCTCCCTAGCTGTCCCAGAAATGAGAAAACCCGCCTTAAAGCGGGTTTTCTCTGGTGGCGGTCACTTGCTCGGATAGTCGCGCTGGGTATAGCCACTATAGAGCTGGCGCGGCCGACCGATACGGTAATTGCCGCTGGCCATCTCATTCCAGTGGGAAAACCAGCCGATGGTGCGCGAGAGTGCGAAGATCACGGTGAACATGGAGGTCGGGATGCCGATCGCCTTGAGAATGATCCCGGAGTAGAAATCGACGTTGGGATAGAGCTTGCGCTCAATGAAGTACTCGTCTTCCAGGGCAATCTGCTCAAGACGCTGGGCAATCCGCAGCAGCGGGTCGTTCTCCAGACCGAGCTCCTGCAGGACCTCATGGGCCGTGTCGCGCATTACCCGCGCCCGCGGGTCAAAGTTCTTGTACACCCGGTGGCCGAAGCCCATGAGACGGAAGGGGTCGTCCTTGTCCTTGGCACGCTCGACGCATTCTTCAACGCGTGACTCGTCACCAATCTCATTGAGCATGTTGAGTACGGCCTCGTTAGCGCCCCCGTGCGCGGGGCCCCAGAGCGCAGCTATGCCGGAGGCGATTACGGCGAAGGGGTTGGCGCCAGTGGAGCCGGCAAGGCGGACCGTGGACGTAGAGGCATTCTGCTCATGGTCGGCGTGGAGGATGAAGATCTTATCCATGGCCTTAGCCAATACCGGATTGACCTTATATTCCTCACAAGGAACACCGAACATCATATACAGGAAGTTCTCGGCGTATCCCAGGTCGTTGCGCGGGTACATGAAGGGCTGGCCGATTGAGTACTTATAGCACATAGCGGCGATGGTCGGCATCTTGGCAATGAGCCGATGGGCTGCCACCTCGCGCTCGTGCTCTTCCGTCAGATCCATTGTGTCGTGATAGAACGCCGAAAGGGCGCCCACGACGCCGACCATGATCGCCATCGGGTGCGCGTCACGACGGAACCCGTTGAAAAGGTGGCTCATCTGGTCGTGGATCATGGTGTGGTTGTTGACGGTGCGGCGGAAGCGTTCATTCTCTTCCGGGGTGGGCAGTTCCCCGTGAAGCAGCAGATAGCAGACTTCAAGGTAGTCGGCGTTCTGCGCAAGCTGCTCGATGGGGTAGCCGCGATGCAGGAGAACCCCGTTCGCCCCGTCGATGAAGGTGATCTTCGACTCGCACGCGGCCGTGGAAACAAATCCCGGGTCAAAAGTGAACCAGCCTTCCTGGACCAGGTTCCTCACATCAATGACATCAGGGCCCTGTGTACCGGAATAGACCGGTAGTTCCAGGGTTCGGCCTCCGACCGAAAGCGTTGCTTTCTCGTTGGACATGGTGTTCTCCTGTCAGTTCAGCAAACCAGTGCTGGAGATGACGCACAGCGGACCCAAGTATCGCAGAAGATTGACCCGGACGTCACGAATCTACAGTCGGGTGGGCCAGTCGGCGGGTCGCCAGGTAACGCCTTCGCGGTCCGCGAAAATATAGGGCGGTGTTACCAATTGTCAATCGAGTGTTGGTCATTGAAAGGGTTGAGCTTCTTGCCGGTTTGTAATCAATAGGGGCAGCCTCTATAATTCGAAGCCCGTAGACGGGAGCCCGCCAGAGTCGGCGGTTTATACCCGCCCGCTGATCAAAGCTAGGATCCACCAACACACTGTGTCCGGCTGTCGGAGCCAACCGACTCTGCCCGGCGCACCAGACAGGGGTCAGGAGCCGTGACGACCAAACGACCGGTTAATCTTGAAATCAGCACCATCCATTTTCCCATTCCCGCTATTGCGTCGATTCTGCACCGCATCAGCGGCATCGTGGCGTTCGTGGGAATCGCTTTTCTTCTTTATGGTCTCGATCGATCACTGGCCAGCGAGGCCGGGTTCGCGTCCGTGGCAGCGCTGATGGCACACCCACTGAGTAAACTCGTGGTGTGGGGAACGCTGTCAGCGCTTGCCTATCACCTGGTGGCCGGGATCCGGCACCTGATCATGGATATGGGAGTGGGCGAAACGCTGGAAGGCGGTCGCCTCAGCACCAAGATCACCTTCGTGGTTGCTGCTGTATTGATTGTTCTGCTGGGAGTCTGGATATGGTAAAGAGTGTCACCAACCTCGGGCGCACCGGTGCCTATGACTGGCTGATGCAGCGCGTGTCAGCCGTTGTTCTGGCGCTGTATACCCTGTTTCTGGTGGGGTTTGTGCTGGGCTCGTCCAATCTCGATTACGCGCAATGGGCCGGCCTGTTTGATCAGATGTGGATGCGCATCTTCAGCCTTCTGGCGCTGATCTCACTTGGTATCCATTCGTGGGTCGGCCTGTGGACGGTTACCACTGATTACATCAAGCCCACGGCGCTGCGATTTCTCATCCAGGCCGCCTGCGGGCTGATCATGTTTGTCTACCTCGTATGGGGTGTCGAGATTCTCTGGGGGCTCTGAATCATGTCCAATCTTAGAACCATGTCGTTTGATGCACTCGTGATCGGCGGAGGCGGTTCCGGTTTGCGGGCCGCGCAGCAGCTGACCCAGTCCGGCATCGACACGGCGTGTATCTCCAAGGTCTTTCCCACCCGGTCGCATACCGTATCCGCCCAGGGTGGTATAACCTGCGCCATTGCCAGCGCGGATCCGAATGATGACTGGCGATGGCACATGTATGACACCGTTAAGGGGTCGGATTACATTGGTGACCAGGAAGCCATTGAATACATGTGTTCCGTAGGCCCACGAGCCGTTTATGAGCTGGAGCACATGGGGCTGCCTTTCTCCCGTTTTGAAAACGGCCGGATCTATCAGCGGCCGTTTGGTGGCCAGTCCAAGGAGTACGGCAAGGGTGGCCAGGCGGCGCGCACCTGTGCGGCTGCGGACCGTACCGGCCATGCGTTGCTCCACACGCTCTATCAAGCCAACCTTCAGGGCGGCACTACGTTTCTGAATGAGTGGTATGCGGTTGATCTGGTCAAGAATCAGGACGGCCAGGTGGTTGGTGTTATCGCCATTGAGATCGAGAGTGGCGAAGTGGTCTACATCAAATCCAAGGCCACTGTCCTGGCAACCGGTGGGGCGGGGCGCATCTATGCCTCCACCACGAACGCCCTGATCAATACCGGTGACGGCGTTGGCATGGCCCTGCGGGCCGGTATTCCGGTGCAGGACATGGAAATGTGGCAGTTCCATCCCACCGGCATCCATGGCGCCGGCACCCTTGTGACCGAGGGCTGCCGGGGTGAGGGCGGCTATCTGGTGAACTCCGAGGGTGAACGCTTCATGGAGCGCTATGCCCCGAACGCGAAAGACCTGGCTGGCCGCGACGTAGTCGCGCGGGCCATGGTGCTGGAGATTCTGGAAGGCCGTGGCTGTGGCCCCAACAAGGACCATGTTTACCTCAAGCTGGACCATCTTGGTGAGGAAACGCTGAATCTGCGTCTGCCTGGCATCCTGGAGCTCTCCCGGACCTTCGCGCACGCGGATCCGGTGAAAGAGCCAATCCCCGTGGTACCAACCTGTCACTACATGATGGGCGGCCTTCCCACCGACATTGGTGGTCAGGTCATGACTCAGGACGCGAATGGTGATGACCAGCCCATTGAAGGGTTGTTCGCCTGTGGCGAAGCGGCTTCGGTGTCGGTGCACGGGGCGAACCGGCTTGGGGGTAACTCCCTTCTGGATCTGGTGGTTTTCGGTCGGGCGGCTGGTCTTCAGATCGAGAAACAGCTGCGGGAAGGCGGCGACAGCATGGAAGCCAGCGAGAGTGACATCCAACAGGCCATGGCGCGCCTTGACCGGCTCAATAGCGGCGAGGGGACCGAGCGCGTTTATGATGTCAAGAAGGAACTCCAGGATACTATGCAGCTTTACTTCGGGGTTTTCCGTGATGGCGAACCCATGGAGAAAGGTCTTAAGATCCTGGATGAGCTCGGTGAAAAGATCCGCAATACCAAGCTTGAGGACACCAGCAACGCTTTCAATACCGCCCGTGTTGAAGCGCTGGAACTGGAAAACCTCTACGAAGTGGCGTACGCAACGGCGGTTTCAGCCATTGAGCGTCGCGAAAGCCGTGGGGCTCATGCCCGCAACGACTATACCGATCGCGATGACGAACACTGGCTGAAGCATTCCATCTATTTCCCGCTTGAGAAGCGGTTGGGTCAGCGCGAGGTCAACTTCGCGCCGCGCTCGATGGATGCGTTTCCGCCGACAGTCCGGAAGTACTAAATAAGAGGTGGTCTAATGCTGGTGAGTCTCTATCGGTACAACCCTGAAACGGACAATGTTCCGTACATGCAGGATGTCGAGGTTGAGCTTCCGGAAGGTAAGGACCTGATGGTTCTTGACGTTCTGCACATGATCAAAGAACAGGATGCGAGCGTTGCGTTCCGGCGCTCGTGCCGTGAGGGGGTCTGCGGTTCCGACGGCATGAACATTAATGGGACCAACCGGCTGGCGTGCGTGACGCCGGTGTCGGAAGTGGTCAAGAAGAACAAGCTGGTACTGCGTCCACTGCCGGGGCTGCCCGTTATCCGGGACCTGGTAGTCGATATGTCGATCTTCTATCAGCAATACGAGAAGATCCAGCCGTACCTGATCAATGACAATCCGGAGCCCGCCATTGAGCGCCTGCAGTCCCCCGAGGACCGGGAAAAGCTCGACGGGCTCTACGAGTGCATTCTATGCGCCTGTTGCTCCTCGTCGTGCCCCTCGTTCTGGTGGAATCCGGACAAATTCGTGGGGCCGGCGGGGCTGCTCCAGGCGTACCGTTTTCTGGCGGATAGCCGTGACACGGCGACCGCGGAACGTCTTGATAATCTGGATGACCCGTTCAGCGTTTTCCGCTGCCGCGGGATCATGAACTGCGTGAGTGTCTGTCCCAAGGGACTGAATCCGACACGTGCAATCGGCCATATCCGTACTATGCTGATGCAGCGCACAACCTGATTATTGCGACACAGTTCACGCCAGAAGACGCTCAGGGCGGCCTACAGGCCGCCCTTGCTTGATGCGCGTTACGGCAAATCCATGTCGCGCAGAGGAGCGTGGCCGGTGCCCAAAAGGCTAAGGCCGCGTGAAGTCCAGTCAGAGGCGAGCGAGTGCCATGCATGAAAGCGTAATGGAGCAGCTGTGGCGGACCTCCCACCTACAGGGTGGGAATCTGGCTTACGTTGAGGATCTGTTTGAAACCTACCTGAAAGATCCCAACGGCGTTCCGGAGGAATGGCGGCGTTATTTCGACCAGATTCCGGGAACACCAGGCGACCACAGACCCGATGTCCCACATCGAGATATCCGAGAGCAGTTTCGATATATTTCCCAGAACCAGCGCCGTCACTCTCCCGCCCAGGGCGCTCCCTCTTCCATCTCCAAGGCTGAAGAAAAGCAGGTTCGCGTTCTCCAGCTGATCAATGCCTATCGGTTCCGTGGCCATCAGAATGCGGACCTGGATCCACTTGGGCTGTTGAACAGGCCGAAGATCAAGGATCTCGATTACCGGTACCATGAGCTGGACGATGATGACCTGGATGTTGAATACCAGACCGGGTCCCTGTTCTTCGGCTCCGAGCGCATGAAGTTGCGTGACATCATCGATGGGCTTGAGCGGACCTATTGCAGCACCGTGGGCGCTGAGTACATGCACATCGTGGATACCACGGTGAAGCGCTGGTTCCAGCAACGGCTGGAAAGCGTCAAGTCCCATCCCAACTACGAGGCCAAGACGCGCCTGAACCTGTTGGAGCGGCTCAACGCCTCTGAAGGACTGGAAAAGTATCTGGGTTCCAAGTATCCGGGGACCAAGCGTTTTGGTCTTGAAGGGGCGGAATCGCTGACCCCTTGTGTCAGTGAGTTGATCCAGCGCGCCGGTTCCTACGGCGCCCGCGAGATTGTGATTGGGATGGCCCACCGGGGTCGGCTCAATATTCTGGTCAACACTCTGGGCAAGAACCCCAAGGAATTGTTCGATGAGTTCGATGGTAAGGTGACCATGGAGCAGGGCTCCGGTGACGTGAAATACCATCAGGGCTTCTCTTCCAACGTCATGACGCCAGGCGGCGAGGTGCATCTGGCGCTGGCGTTCAATCCCTCACACCTGGAGATCGTGACGCCTGTTGTGGGCGGTTCCGTACGGGCGCGTCAGGCGCGGCGTGAGGATGACAACGGTAACCAGGTGGTGCCGATTGCGATCCATGGGGACGCGGCCTTTGCCGGCCAGGGCGTGGTCATGGAAAGCCTTCAGATGTCGCTGACCCGGGGTTATGGCATCGGCGGGACGGTGCATATCGTGGTGAACAACCAGATTGGCTTTACCACCAGTCACCGCTATGACGCCCGATCAACGGAATACTGCACGGATGTGGCCAAGATGGTGCAGGCGCCTATACTGCACGTGAACGGGGACGATCCCGAGGCCGTTCTGTATGTTACCCAGCTGGCGATGGATTATCGCAATGAGTTCGGTCAGGACGTGGTGATCGATCTGGTGTGCTACCGGCGGCGCGGTCACAACGAAGCGGATGAGCCTTCCGCGACCCAGCCGCGGATGTACGAAAAGATCCGCAACCATCCCACCACCCGTGACCTCTACGTGAAGCAGCTTGTCAGCGAAGGCTTTATTCAGGATCAGGATGCCAAAAAGCTGTTTGAGGAATACCGCGACAAGCTCGATAACGGTGACCACGTGGTGGATGCTCTGGTGAAGGAGCCCAACACGGATCTGTACGTGGACTGGACGCCTTACATCGGTCATGAGTGGACCGCGCGCTGTAAGACAAGCGTGCCCATGAAGACGCTGCAGGAACTTGGGCGCAAGATTTCGACGATCCCGGAAGGTTTTACCATCCAGCGTCAGGTCAAGAAGATCATGGAGGATCGGGGCAAGATGACCCAGGGGGCATTGCCGCTCAATTGGGGTTATGCGGAAACCATGGCCTACGCATCGCTGATCCATGAAGGGCATCCCATCCGTTTTACGGGCCAGGATTCGCGTCGGGGCACCTTCTCGCACCGTCACGCGGTTCTGCACAACCAGAAGGATGGCTCGGAGTACGTGCCCCTGGAGCATATCCGGGAGGATCAGCCGCGTTTCGAGATTTACGATTCGCTCCTTTCGGAAGAGGCAGCAGTGGCGTTCGAGTACGGCTATGCCACGACCACCCCGACGACTCTCACCATCTGGGAAGCGCAGTTTGGCGACTTCGTCAACGGCGCGCAGGTGGTGATCGACCAGTTCATTACCAGTGGTGAGCACAAGTGGGCGCGCCTGTGTGGGCTGACAATGCTGCTGCCACACGGTTACGAGGGGCAGGGTCCGGAGCACTCATCGGCTCGACTGGAACGTTTCCTGCAGCTGTGTGCCGAGCACAACATTCAGGTCTGTGTGCCCACCACGCCGTCCCAGGTTTTCCATATGCTGCGCCGCCAGGTGAAGCGGCCGTTGCGCAAGCCCTTGATCGCGTTGACGCCCAAGAGCCTGCTGCGCCACAAGGAAGCGGTCTCCTCACTGGATGATCTTTGCGAAGGCACCTTCCGGACGGTGTTGCCGCCCAAGGAAATGCCGGATCCCCGCAAGGTCAAGCGGCTCATACTGTGCAGCGGCAAGGTCTATTACGACCTGCTCGATAAACAGAAGACGGATGGACGGGATGACACGCTGATCGTGAGGATTGAACAGCTCTATCCCTTCCCGCACGAAGATCTTGCTGCGGTGTTGGCACCTTACACTCACATCGAGAAGGCGATCTGGTGTCAGGAAGAGCCCATGAACCAGGGCGCGTGGTACTGCAGTCAGCATCATATGCGCCAGGCCCTGGAGCGTGTTCCCAAAAGGCCCCGGCTTGAATACGCGGGCCGTAAGGCCTCGGCGGCGCCGGCTTCCGGCTATCCCAGTGTTCACGCTCAGGAACAGAAACAGCTCGTGGAAGACGCGTTCACCGTCTGACGAGTCCCGACAAGAAAGCGAGTCCCGACAAGAAAGGAAGGGTAATGACAACAGATATCCAAGCTCCGGTATTCCCCGAATCCGTTGCGGAAGGCACGATCGCAACCTGGCACAAGAAACCCGGCGACCAGTGTGAGCGGGATGAGCTGATCGTCGATATCGAGACCGACAAAGTGGTGCTCGAGGTCGTGGCGCCGGGTGACGGCGTCATCAAGGAAGTCATCAAGGATGAGGGTGACACCGTTGAAAGCGGCGAAGTCATCGGTCGATTTGCTGAAGGCGAAGCCGGAGCCGCGGGCGGTGGTGAAGCGAAGGAAGAGGCCCAGGCAGACAGTGGGGGCTCGGAAGGCGGTGCGGACGCCAAGGCCTCGGAGCCCGCGCCCTCCGAAGAGGGTGGCGCCAGTGGCGAGGAGCCGTTGGTGAGCCCGGCAGCGCGCAAGCTGGCCGAGGAGCAAGGGATCGACCTGGCGAAGGTTGAGGCCACCGGCAAGGGCGGTCGTGTCCTGAAGGAAGACGTTCAGCGCGCCGCCGAACAGAAAGGAGCGGAGCAGCCCGCCTCAAGCCCAGCCAGCGGTGGTTCCGAAAGCCGTTCCGCAGCGCCCCAGGCCCCGGCCGGCAGCATGCCGGAAGGCGAGCGTCCGCAGAAGCGGGTGCCGATGACGCGCATGCGTTCCAGCATCGCCAAGCGGCTGGTGGAGGTCCAGCAGACGACCGCCATGCTCACCACCTTCAATGAGGTGAACATGCAGCCGATCATGGACATTCGCCAGCAGTACAAGGATACCTTTGAGAAGCGTCATGGCGTGAAGCTCGGCTTCATGGGCTTCTTCGTGAAAGCGGCGGTGGAAGCGCTCAAGCGTTTCCCGGCCGTGAATGCCTCGATTGATGGCAACGAGATCGTCTATCACGGCTTCCAGGACGTTGGTATCGCCGTTTCCACTGAAAGGGGGCTGGTGGTGCCGGTGCTGCGTGATGCGGATGCACTGTCCGTGGCCGACGTGGAGCAGGGCATTAACGAATTCGGCCAGAAAGCGCGGGATGGCAAGCTCACCATGGAGGAGATGACCGGTGGTACCTTCTCCATCACCAATGGCGGGATTTTCGGCTCCCTGCTCTCCACGCCGATCCTGAACCCGCCGCAGACAGCGATCCTTGGCATGCACAAGATCCAGGAACGCCCCATGGCCGTCAATGGCGAGGTCAAGGTGTTGCCGATGATGTATCTGGCGCTGTCCTACGACCATCGTATGATTGACGGCAAAGAAGCTGTGCAGTTTCTTGTGACGATCAAGGAACTGCTCGAGGATCCGGCGCGGATTCTTCTGGACGTCTGACAACGAATCACTGACAAGCAGGAAACATTATGTCCCAAGACTATGACGTCATCGTTATCGGCTCCGGCCCCGGCGGCTATGTCGCCGCCATTCGCGCCGGGCAACAGGGAATGAGCGTCGCCTGTGTCGAAAGCTGGAAGGACGACAAGGGCGATCAGGTGCTGGGCGGCACCTGCCTTAACGTGGGCTGTATTCCGTCCAAGTCACTGCTCGAGACCTCCCATAAGTTTGAGGAGGCCAAACACGACTTCGAGAAACAGGGCCTCAAGGTCAAGGACATCGATGTCGATATCGAGCAGATGATGAAGAACAAGAACGAGATCGTCGGTAATCTAACCGGCGGTATCGCGGGACTGTTCAAGTCCAATGGGGTTACGTCCATCCACGGCTGGGGCCGGGTGCTCAACAGCAAACAGGTGGAGGTAACCGATCCCGAGGGCAACAAGAGCACTTACGGGGCCAAGAACATCATCATCGCCACCGGTTCCCGCCCGATCGAGATCCCGCCGGCTCCGATGAAGGAAGACAGGATTGTCGATAGCGAAGGGGCTCTGGAGTTTGACGAGGTGCCCAAGCGCGTTGGCGTGATCGGTGCGGGCGTGATTGGCCTTGAGCTGGGCAGCGTGTGGAATCGGCTCGGGTCCGAGGTCACCATGCTGGAAGCTCAGGATACCTTCCTGGCTGGCGTGGACCAGGCCATTGCCAAGGATGCCCAGAAGAGCTTCAAGAAACAGGGTCTGGATATCCGTCTCAAGTGCCGCGTGACCAAGACCGAGGTGAAGGACGACCTGGTTCACGTGACCTATGAGGACGGTGAAGGCAATCAGGACCAGATCCAGTGCGACAAGCTCATCGTTGCCGTGGGCCGGACACCGAACACGGAAAAGCTGTTTTCCTCCGATTCGGGCGTGGATCTGGACGAGCGTGGTTTCGTGGCCGTGGACGACGAGTGCCAGACCAATGTGCCCGGTATCTACGCCATTGGTGATGTTGTGCGCGGTCCGATGCTCGCGCATAAGGCCTCGGAGGAGGGCATCATGGTGGTGGACCGCATCGCCGGCTATGCCACCGAGGTCAATTATGACTGCATTCCCAACGTGATCTACACCCACCCTGAGCTCGCCTGGGTCGGCAAGACCGAGGAAGAGCTCAAGGCCGAGGGTGAGCCCTACAAGGTCGGCGCCTTCCCGTTTGCGGCGAATGGCCGGGCCATGGCCGCGAATGCAACCGAAGGCCAGGTTCGCATCCTCGCTCATGAGGAGACCGACCGGATACTGGGTATGCACGTTGTGGGGCCGCAGGCCTCGGAGATCATCGCCCAGGGCGTGATCGCAATGGAGTTCGGCTCCAGTGCCGAGGACCTGGCCCTGACCTGCTTTGCGCATCCGACGCTGTCCGAATCCGTCCATGAGGCGGCACTGGGTGTGGACGGCATGGCGATTCACAAGGCGAACCGGCGCCGGAAGAAGTAACCGGCGCAACCTCCAACACAACAGGTTATGATCTATGAATCTGCACGAGTATCAGAGCAAACAGCTCTTTGGGGAGTACGGCCTGCCCGTCTCCGAGGGCGTGGCCTGTGCCACCGCGGATGAAGCGGTGGCTGCTGCCGACAAGATCGGTGGCGAGGGCTGGGTCGTTAAGGCCCAGGTGCACGCTGGTGGCCGGGGTAAGGCTGGCGGCGTGAAGCTGGCCAAATCGAAGGATGAGATCCGGGCCTTTGCCGATCAGTGGCTGGGTGAGCGTCTGGTCACCTTCCAGACGGATGACAAGGGGCAGCCGGTTAACCGGATCCTTGTTGAGTCCCTGACCGACATCAATCAGGAACTCTATCTGGGCGCGGTCGTGGATCGCGGTTCCCGTCGGGTGGTTTTCATGGCCTCCACCGAAGGCGGTGTCGAGATTGAGAAGGTGGCCGAGGAAACGCCGGAAAAGATCCTCAAGGCCACCGTGGATCCGCTGGTTGGGGCACAGCCCTATCAGGCGCGTGAACTGGCGTTCGGCCTGGGCCTTCAGGGCGACCAGATCAAGCAGTTCACCAAGATTTTCCTGGGGCTGGCTAAGCTTTTTGAGGACAAGGACCTGGCACTGATTGAGATCAACCCGTTGGTGATCACCGACCAGGGGAATCTTCACTGCCTGGATGCCAAGGTGGGCGCGGACGATAACGCGCTGTACCGCCAGAAGCAGCTGGCGGAGATGCGTGACCTCTCCCAGGAAGATGAGCGTGAGGCGCACGCGGCCGAGTGGGACCTGAACTACGTCGCGCTGGACGGCAACATCGGCTGTATGGTCAATGGCGCCGGTCTGGCCATGGGTACGATGGACATCATCAAGCACCATGGCGGCCAGCCGGCCAACTTCCTGGATGTTGGCGGTGGCGCGACCAAGGAGCGCGTTGCCGAGGCGTTCAAGATCATCCTCTCCGATGACACCGTCAAGGCCGTTCTGGTCAACATCTTTGGTGGCATCGTGCGGTGCGACATGATTGCTGAAGGCATCATGGGCGCCGTCGAAGAAGTGGGTGTGACCGTTCCCGTTGTCGTCCGTCTTGAAGGCAATAATGCCGAGAATGGCCGCCAGAAGCTGGCGGACAGCGGCCTGAACATCATTGCGGCCAGCAGCCTCAGTCAGGCCGCTGAAAAAGTTGTCGCCGCAGCCGGAGGTGAAGCATGAGTGTACTGGTGAACAAGGAAACACGCGTCATTTGCCAGGGCTTCACCGGGGCCCAGGGGACCTTCCACAGTGAGCAGGCGCTGGAATACGGTACCAACCTTGTTGGCGGCGTCAGCCCGGGCAAGGGCGGTACTGAGCACATGGGGCTTCCCGTGTTCAACACTGTGCGAGAGGCGGTCCAGGAGACCGGCGCGACCGCGTCCGTGATCTACGTGCCCGCACCCTTCTGCAAGGACGCGGTGGTTGAGGCGGCGGATGCTGGCATTGAGCTGGTGGTCTGCATCACCGAGGGCATCCCGACGCTGGATATGCTCTATGTGAAGGAATACGTGGACCGCAAGGGCGTTCGCATGATCGGCCCGAACTGCCCTGGCGTGATCACACCCGAGCAGTCCAAGATCGGCATCATGCCCGGCTACATTCACAAGCCCGGCAAGGTCGGTATCATTTCCCGCTCCGGTACGTTGACGTACGAAGCCGTTAAGCAGACCACGGACTATGGGTTCGGCCAGTCCACCTGTGTGGGCATTGGTGGCGACCCCATTCCGGGCTCGAATTTCATCGATATGCTTGAGCTGTTCGAGAAGGATCCGGAAACCGAGGCCATTGTCATGATCGGCGAGATCGGTGGTACGGCCGAGGAAGAGGCTGCTGCTTACATCAAGGAGAACGTGAGTAAGCCGGTGGTTTCCTACATCGCGGGTGTGACGGCACCGCCCGGCAAGCGGATGGGTCATGCCGGCGCCATCATCGCCGGTGGCAAGGGCACGGCGGACGAGAAGTTCGGCGCGCTCCAGGATGCGGGCGTGCAGACGGTGCGCAGCCTGGCCGACATCGGCAAGGCCATCAAAGAGGCCACAGGCTGGTAACAGCGCCGGATTATGCCTCAACGGAAAGCCGACCCTCGGGTCGGCTTTTTTCGTTGATTAACCCATGCTTGTTTCGTGCGTATAATCAGGCCAGACCCTGAACCAATGAGGAGACCGGATTGACTTCCGTTGAACCCCAGCAACGCATCCTTTCAGGGATGCGGCCCACAGGCCGGCTTCATCTGGGCCACTATCACGGTGTACTGGCCAATTGGGCCCAGCTCCAGCACGAGTACGAATGTTTCTTCTTCGTGGCGGACTGGCACGCGCTGACCACCATGTACGAAGACCCTTTCTCTATTGAGGAGAGCATCTGGGACATGGTGATCGACTGGCTGGCGGCGGGGGTCAATCCCGGCTCTTCGACCCTGTTCATCCAGTCCCATGTACCCGAGCACGCGGAGCTGCACCTGCTGCTGTCCATGATCACCCCGCTGGGGTGGCTGGAACGCGTGCCCAGCTTCAAGGACCAACAGGAAAAGCTGAAAGAAAAGGATCTGGCCACTTACGGCTTCCTTGGGTATCCGTTGCTCCAGAGCGCGGATATCCTGATGTATCGCGCCGGTCTGGTGCCAGTCGGGGCCGACCAGGTCTCGCACGTCGAGATTACCCGCGAGGTGGCAAGGCGCTTCAACCATCTTTACGGTCGCGACCCCGGCTTTGAGGAACAGGCGGAAGCGGCCATCGCCAAGATGGGCAAGAAGAACGCCAAGCTGTATCGCAGCCTGCGCCGGCGTTTCCTTGAGCAGGGGGATGAAGAGGCGCTGGAAACGGCGCGGGCCCTTCTCAAGGAGCAGCAGAACATTTCCATCGGCGACCGCGAGCGCCTTTACGGCTACATTGAGGGCGGCGGCAAGGTGATCCTCCCTGAGCCCCAGGAACTGCTGACGCCCGAGGCGCGCCTGCCGGGAACCGACGGGCAGAAGATGTCCAAGTCGTATGGCAATACCATCTTCATGCGGGAAGAGCCGGACTCGGTCAGCCAGAAGATCCGTACCATGCAGACGGACCCGGCGCGGGTACGGCGCAGCGACGCCGGGGATCCCGAGAAATGCCCGGTTTGGGACCTGCACCGGATCTACTCGGATAACAGTACCCAGGAATGGGTCTGGAACGGTTGCCGTAATGCCGGTATTGGCTGCCTGGACTGCAAGAAGCCGCTGGAAGAGAAGGTGATCGAAGAACAGAAAGCGTTCCGGGAACGGGGGCGTGAATACGAGAACAATCCGGACCTGGTGCGTTCGATTCTGGATGAAGGCCGTGAGCAGGCACGTGATGCCGCCCGGGATACGCTTCATGAGGTTCGGCGTGTCATGGGGCTGGAATACCGCCGATGACCACGGAAGCGGCAACCGGCTCCTCCGTAGCTGCGGCCGATCCCGAGCGTGAAGCGCTGGCCCTGGTTGCTGGAGAGCCGGTTCGCGATCTGCCCCAGGATCTGTACATCCCTCCGGATGCCCTGGAGGTGTTCCTCGATGCGTTCGAGGGGCCCCTGGATCTGCTGCTTTACCTGATCCGGAGGCAGAATATGGACATCCTGGATGTGGATGTCAGCGCCATTACCGACCAGTACATTGACTACATTGCCCTCATGGAGGCGATGCGTTTTGAGCTGGCGGCGGAGTACCTGGTCATGGCGGCAACCCTGGCCGAGATCAAGTCCCGCATGCTGCTGCCGCGCCAGGCCGAGGAAGCGGAAGAAGAGCCTGACCCCAGGGCCGAACTCATTCAGCGCCTTCAGGAATACGAACGCTACAAGATGGCGGCTGAGGAAATTGATGCGCTGCCACGGCGTGACAGGGACTTCCATCTTGCCGGGGCTGAGCCGCCTGCCATGCCCGAACGCCAGCAGCATCCGGACGTCAGCCTGCGTGAGATGCTGCTGGCCCTGAGGGAAGTGCTGGAGCGCGCGGATCTGTACGAACACCATCAGGTCGAGCGTGAACAGCTTTCCACGCGGGAGCGGATGTCCGGCGTTCTGGAGCAGTTATCCGGGGAGAATTTCGTGCGCTTCGAGACGCTGTTTTCGCCTCAGGAAGGACGGTTGGGTGTCGTCGTGACCTTTATTGCCACCCTTGAGCTGATCCGTGAGCAGCTCGTGGAGGTGGTTCAGGCCGAGCCCCTGGCGCCGCTTCATATCCGGGCAAGAGGGAGCGCATGATGGACGGGGAGAGCATCGACCAGGTTCAGCGCATTGTGGAAGGTGCCCTCATGGCAGCCAATAAACCACTGACTCTGGACCAGTTGCAGTCGCTGTTCGATGAGCAGGAGCGGCCGACGCGCACGGTGATGGAGCATGTGATTTCGCGCATTGAGGAGGCATGCGAGGGCCGTGGCTTTGAGCTGAAGAAGGTGGCTTCCGGCTGGCGCTTTCAGGTGTGTGAATCGCTCTCTCCCTGGGTGAGTCGGCTGTGGGACGAGAAACCCCAGCGTTATTCTCGCGCCCTGCTGGAAACGCTGGCGCTGATTGCGTACCGTCAGCCCGTTACCCGGGGCGAAATCGAGGAGGTGCGGGGCGTATCGGTCAACACCAATATCATCCGGACGCTTCTGGACCGGGAATGGATCCGGGTCGTGGGCCAGCGGGATGTGCCGGGGCGCCCCTCAATGTACGCTACAACCAGGCAGTTCCTGGACTATTTCAACCTGCGGTCGCTGGAGGAGCTGCCCAGCCTGGCGGAGGTTCGCGACCTTGAAACCATCAGCCGCGAGGTTGAGGATCGGCTGCAGGAAGAACTGGCACTGGATGAATCCACGAGCAATACGCATGACGATACGGAGACGAATGAATGAGTGAATCCGGTCAAAACCCGAGCGAGGCCGGCGAGCGTCTCCAGAAACTGTTGGCGCGCGCCGGCCTTGGATCAAGGCGCGCCATTGAGGGCTGGATCAGTGACGGCCGTATACAGATTAATGGGGAGGTAGCGCAGCTGGGTGCCCGTGCTACGACCCAGGATGATATCCGGATTGATGGACGCAGCGTGGATCTGGGCGCAGCGGCGAGTCCTACCCGGCGCGTCATCATCTATAACAAGCCTGAGGGCGAGGTCACAACGCGGGATGACCCGGAAGGACGCCCAACGGTTTTTGAACGGTTGCCGCAGCTGACCGGCGAGCGCTGGATTGCTGTGGGACGGCTTGATATTTCCACCAGCGGTCTCCTGCTGTTCACGACAGACGGTGAGCTGGCCAATCGCCTGATGCACCCCTCCTGGCAGGTCGATCGGGAATACGCGGTGCGTATTTTCGGTGAAGTGGACGATGCCATGGCGGAGCGTTTGACCAACGGCGTTGCCCTTGAGGATGGTGAGGCCCGGTTTACGGATCTGATCTATTGGGGAGGGTCAGGTCATAACCATTGGTACTACGTGGCCATCATGGAAGGGCGCAACCGTGAGGTGCGGCGCCTTTGGGAGTCTCAGGGCGTTCAGGTGTCACGTCTCAAGCGTGTACGTCATGGCCCTATTTTTCTGCCCAGTCGCCTGAGTACGGGCCGGTGGGAAGAGCTGGGGCAGGCCGACGTGGATACGCTCAGCGAATCCGTGGGCCTGGAGTCGGTTCCCGTGAAGCCGCCGACCCCGCCGGAGAAGCATCGGCTGCGCCGACTCAAGCGCAAGAGACCGTCCAAGGCAGCGGACAGTAAGCCCTCCAAACCCGCTGAAAAGGGCCGCGGAGGGACAAAGGGCCGGCGTGACAAGAGGCGCAACGCTAAACGCTGACCGCGTTGCTAACCCCCTCGGTTGCACCATCCGCAATACGGACCCTGTCGCGGCCACTGTTCTTGGCGGCGTACAGGGCGGTGTCGGCTGCCTGCAACAGCTCATCCATGCTTTCCTCACCTTCGCGGATGGCGGCAATCCCGATGGAGACCGTGAGCGACAGGGTCCGTTCGTCGTACTGCAGTGGTGTTTCCCGGAAGGCGAGCCGCAACCGTTCCGCAACCCGCTGGGCTGCCTCCTGGCCTGTGTGGGGAAGAACAACCGCAAACTCTTCACCCCCGTAACGGAAGCCGTGGTCACAGGATCGGATCTGGGTCTGGATCCGTTCGCCGACCACTTTCAGGATGGCGTCGCCGGCCGCGTGGCCCAGGGAATCGTTGATCTGCTTGAAATGGTCGAGGTCCATCAACAGGACACTCAGCGGCTGGCCATAGCGGCGGGCCTGCTCTATATGATTGGCCAGCGTCTCATCCAGGGCCCGGCGATTCCCCATACCCGTTAACCCGTCGGTCATGGCCGATTCCAGAGCTTCCTGATAGCGCCATGCGTTACGCAGGGGCTGGATGAGCACACCAATCGCCTGCTCAACGATCATCAGCTCATCTTCCCGGAAGCGTTCACGGCGGTCCAGGCGGAGAGAGCCCAGTTCCTGGCCGCGCAAGGTCAGGTTATAGCAGCAGTGATGGGGGCCACCAGAGCCCAGAAGGTAGCCAAAGTCACCGCCACTGCGTGAACGCCGGTAAGCCAGTGCCGAAAAGGGGACAACCTGGTTCAATTCCTCGGCAAAGATATCCAGCATTGCATTAAGGTCCAGCGTCTGGTGCAGGCGACTGCAGAGAACGGCAAGCCGGTTGTTGTTATCCTTCCATTCATCAATGATCCGCACGTTCTCGGCGGCATCCCTGGCCTGTTTCAGGTCGATGGGGTTGGCATTGCCGGTTACCTTTTTCATGCCTTACTCCGGTTTCGGAATTGCTGTTAGGCATCGCCAAGCGAAAACCGTGCCGGTTCTCAAGAAGCCTTTAATGCCAGTAAGATAGGCGTGGATGGCAAAAAAAGTGCCTTCTGCAAGAAACTGGGCGGCAAAAAAATGACAGGGCGGGAACCGCGTGTCCTATTGTCAGGCTGTTGTGGTATGATCCGGCGCTTCAGGCAGGGAACGATAGGGCCCACTATGCAATTCCAGGCGCCGGAAAGTCTCTCCGAACAGATCGCCCAGCATCTGGGGCGCCAGATCATCACGGGTGAACTGCGCCCCGGTGAGCGCATCCAGGAGCTCAAGGTGGCCGGCAGTCTGGATGTCAGCCGCGGCTCGGTGCGCGAAGCGCTGTTGATTCTGGAGCGGCGTCACCTGATCCGCATCTACCCGCGCAAGGGGGCAGTGGTCTCCGGCATGACGCCTGAGCTCGTGAACAGCCTGTACGACATCTATCTGAACCTGCTGGAAATGCTGGCGGACCGGTTTATGGCCCGGCGTACCGAGGCGGATGAGCAACCACTGTTGCAAGCGATCCGCCAGCTGTGCCGGAGTCTCGGAGGTGATCAGGCGAGTGTGGCGGAAGTGATCGACGGGGGAATGGAGGCCATGCGCCAGTGCTATCCCGTGGTGGCCAATCCCTATCTGGAGGAGACCCTGGAAAATTTCCGTCCCGCCATCAGTCGTACCTATTATCTGGTCCTGGCCAACGATCCTGGGGAGATGCAGATCTCGAAGACCTTTTTTGAGCGCATCGTGGCGCGTATTGAGGCGAATGATCATCAGGGTGTGACCGATAGCATCCGGCGTTTCGGGGAACATCAGCGAGAGGTCGCGCTTCAGGCGCTGGCCCGGGATGAATCGCTTACCGTCGAACCCGCCACCTGAGCCGGTCGCCCATGCGTCTGAAGTCCATCAAGCTCGCCGGTTTCAAGTCCTTTGTTGAACCCACCACGGTGCCTTTCCCTTCCAACATGACGGCTGTGGTGGGGCCCAACGGCTGCGGTAAGTCAAACATCATCGATGCCGTGCGCTGGGTCATGGGGGAGAGCTCCGCCAAGTACCTGCGGGGCGAGGCCATGAGCGATGTCATCTTCAATGGCTCCACCAGTCGCAAGCCTGTGGGGCAGGCATCGATTGAGCTGGTGTTCGACAACAGCGACGGCACTGCGCCGGGCGAATACGGCCGCTTCAACGAGATATCCGTCAAGCGCCGCGTCACCCGGGAAGGCCAATCCGACTATTTCATGAATGGCGCCAAGTGCCGCCGGCGCGACATCACGGACCTGTTCCTCGGTACCGGATTGGGGCCGCGCAGCTACGCAATCATTGAACAGGGGATGATCTCACGCCTGATTGAGGCCAAACCTGAGGAATTACGGCATTACATCGAGGAAGCGGCCGGGATCTCGCGCTACAAGGAGCGCCGTCGCGAGACCGAGAACCGGATGCGCCGCACGCAGGAGAACATCGACCGGCTGACTGATCTCAGGGACGAGCTCGACCGCCAGCTCCAGCACCTGGAGAAGCAGGCAGAAGCTGCGGAGAAATACCGTGCCCTGAAACAGGAGGAGCGCCAGAAGCAGGCCGAGCTGGCGGCCCTGCGCTGGCAGGAACTGGACCAGTCATTGCAGGGGCACCGCCAGGCAATCAGTGAGGCGGAAACCGAACTGGAGAAGTTCGTCACGGAACGCACCTCACTGGAAACCGAACTGGAATCCCTGCGACAGGACCATAGTGACCGCAGTGAACGTTTCAATCAGGCCCAGGGCCGCTACTACGAGGCCGGAGCCGAGATTGCCCGCGTTGAGCAGAACCTTGAGAACCAGAAGCGCAATGCGCGCCAGGCTGGCGAGGACCTGGAGCAGGCCCTGGCCAGTCGCAAGGAAGTGTCCCGGGAGCTGGAACAGGATCAGGAGCGTCTGGACAAGGTCTCCGAGGAATTGGCCAGTGTTGAGCCCGAGCTGGAAACCGCCAGTGCCCAGGCAGAGGAATACGGGGAACGCCTTGCCGAGGCGGAGAGCCGGATGCAGGACTGGCAGCAGCGATGGGAGGACTTCAGCCAGCGTTCGGCCGACGACCGCCAGCAGGCGGAAGTAGGGCAGCAACGGATCAAGGCCAGCGAGGACGCGCTGCTCAAGCTCCGTGAGCGCCGCCAGCGCCTGGAGGAAGAGCGGGCCAGTCTGGATCACGATGATCGCTCCGGCGAGGAAGCCACCCTGGCGAGCGAGCGGGAGGAACAGCATGCCCGTGTGGAAGAGGCCCGGGAACGGGTGGAGACCCTGAGCGAACAGCTGGAGCGTGACCGGGAGGCGATCGAGCATCTGGAGCCGGAACTCAACGAGAAGCGTGGCCGTCTTCAGACGTTGAACGGCCGGTTGGCGTCTGAACAGGCCCTGCTGGAAGGCCAGCTCGGCGACAGTGATGAACGCCGCCGGGAATGGATTGGTCAGCAGGGGTGGGACAAGGTCCAGCGGCTGGCTCAGGATCTGGATGTGGCGCAAGGCTGGGAAAAGGCGGTAGAAGCCGTGCTCGGCCCGCTCGCCCAGGCCCTGGTCCTGGCACCAGGCGACTATGACGGCGCTACCCTGGCAGAGGCCCCGTCAGGGCTGAGCATCGTGCATCGAGGCGACACGGGTGAGGATGCCGAGCCGGGAACGCTGTTGTCGAAGGTCGGGCAGGGCGGCAGTGTGGCTGGCTGGCTGGCCCAGGCCTGGTGTGCGGGGGATCGGGCGGAGGCCCTTGAGCGGCGTGGTGCCTTGGCGGATGGCGAATCACTGGTCACTCCTGAAGGGGTGTGGGTTGGCCGCGAGTGGTTGCGCCTGCCCGATGAAGGCGATGATGAGACGGGGGTGATCGAGCGCCAGAAGCGCATCCAGGCTTTGGAGGAGGAATCCGGGGCCCTGCAGGATGAGGTGACGGAGGGGGAAGAGCGGCTTCAGGAGCTGCGTGGCTCGCGCGACGAAACCGAGAGTGCGCTGGAAGAGGCGCGAGCCGGGCTCAACGAGGCAAGGGAATCGCTTGCCAGTACAGAGTCCCGGCTTGAGGCGTTTCGTGCCCGCATGGAGCAGGTCCGCGAACGGGCCCGCCGGATCAGCGACGATCTTGCGGATCTGGATGCCCAGGAAGCGGACGAGAACGAGCGCCTGGAAGAGGCCCGGGCCAGCTGGCAGGAAGCCATGGACCGGATGAACGAGAATGCGGACTGGAAGGAATCGCTGCTCAGCGAACGTGACGATCTGAGGGCAAAGCTCGACGATGAGCGCCAGCAGGCCCGCCAGGCCCGCGACCACCATCATCAGCTTCAACTCCAGGTGCAGGACCTGAAAAACCGCCAGGAGGCTCTTGAACAGACCCTGGAGCGCATGAAGAGCCAGCAGGGCCGGCTGGACGAACGCATCGAGATCCAGCGCGAGACCCGGGAAAACGCGGAGGCACCCATCCAGGACCTGGAAATGGAGTTGGAAGGGCTCCTGGAGCGCCGCGTGGCAGAGGAAGAGACACTCAACGAGGCCCGGGAAGCGCTGGACGCCATTGACGAAAAGGTCCGCGAGCGTGAACAGCGCCGCAGCCAGGTGGAGCAGGATGTCCAGCAGGCGCGTGAAAAACTTGAGAAGTTGCGCATGGACACCCAGGCCATTGAGCTTCAGGCTCGCCAGTATCTGGAGCAGCTGGAGGAATTGGAAGTCAGCCTGGAGTCTGTTCAGGCCGAGCTCCCGGAAACGGCCACGGCCGAGGCCTGGCAGCAGGAGCTGACCCGCATTGGCAATCGCATTCAGCGCCTGGGAGCCATTAACCTGGCGGCGATTGATGAGTACCGGGTGGCGAATGAACGCAAGACCTATCTGGACGAACAGGATCGGGATCTGCAGGAGGCGCTGGAATCACTGGAGTCCGCCATCCGCAAGATTGATCGCGAAACCCGCACCCGTTTCCGTGAGACGTTCGATGCCATCAACCAGGGGCTCCAGAATCTGTTTCCCCGGGTTTTTGGTGGTGGCAGCGCGCATCTGGAAATGACAGGGGATGACCTTCTGGAAACCGGGGTTGCCATCATGGCCCGGCCTCCAGGCAAGAAGAACACCACCATTCACCTGCTGTCCGGCGGTGAGAAGGCGCTGACCGCCATTGCACTGGTGTTTTCCATCTTCCAGCTCAATCCGGCCCCCTTCTGTATGCTGGATGAAGTGGACGCGCCGCTGGATGACGCCAATGTCGGGCGCTATGCAAGGATGGTGAAAGAGATGAGCGAACAGGTGCAGTTCATCTACATCACGCATAACAAGGTCACCATGGAGCTTTCCAATCAGCTCATGGGAGTGACCATGCACGAACCCGGGGTATCGCGCCTGGTATCCGTGGACGTTGAAGAGGCTGCCGTACTGGCGGACAGCTGATGAATAAGCCGCAATGCGCCGGCATTGTCTTGACCGGGGTCATTGCCTAAAGTGGCAGGCAAGCGGGCGCACCGGGATGCGTCCGGGGCAACCCTTGAGGACAGATAGAGGATCATGAGTCTCAGAGAATGGCTGATCATTGTCGGGGCGCTGCTGATTATCGGCATCGTTGTTGACGGATTGCGCCGGATGCGCAGGGCCCGCCGTGAGTCGCTGGAAATGCAGCGCGCCATGGGTGGCGACGGCATTGGCCAGAGTCCCGTTGACGAGCCCTATAATCCGGAGTTGCCCACTGGTGGTGCCCGTCCCGTTGGTGGTGCTGGCGGGGGCGACGCGAACCAGGGGGCGGCTGCCGGGCGGAATACGGTGGCTGAAGCGGGGCCGACTCCGGAGCCGGGACCAAGCGCTGACGCAGCGCCCCCGAATGGCGAAAGCGAGGAGGTACCGACCGTCACGGCTTCGGCACCGGAAGTCGATGATGAACCGCTTTCAGCCGGGGATGACGATGGGATCGTGGGGCCGGCGCGCGCCCGCGATGAAAGCACGGGGGCGGGCGAGAAGGCCGCTGAGGCCGGCGCGGTAGCGGGCGAAGCGGCCAGCCGGATCAGTGCGGGGGCCCGTGAGATATGGAATCGCATCCGCGATAGCGCTGGTGGCGAGGACGGTGAGGCCAGCACCGGTGCCCAAACGGGGGGTAGCGGTGAGGTGGAGAATCCGGACCCAGCCCAGGCAGCGCCGGAGCAACCACCGATGGCCGGGGCGAACCGGCCGGAAGCCGAGGAAGTGATCGTGATCCATGCCCACTGCCGTGATGGCGAGCATTATACCGGCAGCACCATTCGCCGCATCCTGGAAGCCTGCGGCATGGAATACGGGGACCTCGGCATCTATCATCGCCATGAAGAGTCGGATACCCGCACACCGGTCCAGTTCAGTGTCGCCAGCGCCGTATCACCCGGCACGCTTAAGCCGGAGGAAATTGAAAGCCTGGAGACGCCGGGGCTGAGCTTTTTTATGAGCCTGCCCGGGCCCAGCCAGCCGGTACAGGCCTTTGATTTCATGCTGGAGACGGCCAATACCGTCGTGCGCAACCTGGGTGGGGAGCTGCGCGACGAGCACCGCAGTGTGATGACCAGCCAGACGATTGAGCACTGTCGCCAGAGGATCCGTGAGTTCGAGCGCAAGCGCCGTTCCCCGGCCAGAACCTGAGAGGATTGCCCCCCTGTGAGTCGGGAAAAGACCCCTGAACAGCGTATTGAGACCCTGCGTCGGGAAATTGACCACCACAATTACCGTTATTATGCCCTGGATGATCCCGAGGTCTCGGATGAGCATTACGACCGGCTTCTGAGGGAACTGCAGGAGCTTGAGGCACAGTACCCGGAACTGATAACCCCGGAATCGCCGACCCAGCGTGTTGGGGTGGCCCCCGACTCCCTGTTCGAGGAGGCGCCCCACGAAACCCCCATGCTGTCGCTGGACAACGCCTTCGACGAGGCTGAGCTCCGGGATTTTGACCGCCGGGTCCGGGAGCGCCTGGGGCAGGAAGCGCCAGTGGACTATGCCTGTGAACCCAAGCTTGATGGGCTGGCGGTGAGCCTTCTGTACCGCAATGGGGTGCTTCACCGCGCCGCTACCCGGGGTGACGGCTACACCGGAGAAGATATCACGGCCAACATCCGTACCATCCGGGCCATTCCATTACAGCTCTATGGTGATGACTATCCGGCGGCCTTTGAGGTTCGCGGGGAGGCGTATATGCCGCTGGACGGGTTTGAGCGCTTGAACCAGGGATTGGCGGAGGAAGGCGAGAAACCCTTTGTGAACCCGCGTAACGCCGCTGCCGGCAGCCTTCGGAATAAGGATCCGCGGGTGCCGGCGCGCCGGCCGCTGTCCTTCTGCGCCTACAGCGTTGCCGTTCCCGACGAGGCCGGCCTCCCGGCCCGCCACTACGAACAGTTGCTTAAGCTACGGGACTGGGGGTTCCGGATTGATCCGGAAGTCCGGCTTGTGACCGGGATCGAGGACTGCATTGCCTATTACCGCAGGATGCTGGAGAAGCGCGAGTCGCTGAACTACGAGATCGACGGTGTGGTCTACAAAGTCAATGATCTGGCGCTGCAGGCACGCCTCGGCTACGTTTCGCGGGCCCCACGCTGGGCGGTGGCAACCAAGTTTCCCGCTCATGAGGTCATGACCCGGGTGCACGAGGTGGGCTTCCAGGTGGGGCGTACCGGGGCCATCACGCCCGTAGCCCGGCTGGATCCTGTGTTTGTTGGGGGGGTTACTGTCAGTAATACCACCCTTCACAACATGGATGAGATCGAGCGTCTGGGGCTGCGCGAAGGGGACTGGGTGATGGTCCGCCGGGCTGGCGATGTGATTCCGCAGGTTGTCCGGGTTCTCACTGAGAGGCGCCCCGAGGACACGCGGTCGATCCAACTCCCGGAGGCTTGCCCTGAGTGCGGGTCCGCCATCGAGCAGCCTGAGGACGAAGCCGTGGCCCGCTGCACGGGCGGCTTGTTCTGTCCGGCTCAGCGCAAGGAAGCCATTCGCCACTATGCCTCGCGTCGCGCGCTGGACATTGAGGGACTGGGTGAGCAGTGGGTGAACGTGCTGGTGGACGAGGGGCTGATCGAGACAGTCGCCGACCTCTATCATCTGAGGGTGAAAGACCTGACCCGGCTCGAACGCATGGGCGACAAGTCAGCCTCCAACCTGGTGAACGCCATTGCCGCGAGCCGTGAACCGGATCTTGACAGGCTGATCTACGCCCTGGGAATCCGTGAGGTGGGGGAGGCCACGGCACGGGCGCTTGCCCGGCACTTCGGCGACCTGGATGCGCTGATGGAAGCGGATGAGGAGCAGCTTCAGGAAATCGAGGATGTGGGACCGGTGGTGGCAGGTCATATCCGCAGTTTCTTCGCGGAGCCCCACAACCGTGACATCATACAGCGCCTTAGGGACGCTGGCGTAACCTACCGCGCCCCGGAGCGGGCAACCGATTCGAGTTCCCCGTTCGCTGGCACCACTGTGGTGGTGACCGGAGCCCTGGATCACTATTCCCGGGATCAGGCCCGCGCGGCGCTGGAAGCGCGCGGTGCCAAGGTGGCAGGCAGTGTCTCCAGCAATACCGACTACGTTGTGGCGGGCGAGGGCGGCGGCTCCAAGCTCAGCAAAGCCCGCCAGCAAGGGATCTCCATTCTGGATGAAGCGGCCTTCCTGGAGTGGCTCGGCGAAGCGTGACTGTGTCACAGAATCGTCTGCCGCCCCGTGATTCTGAGAACCAGTACGGATCCGCCCCATGGCGGATCCCCTACCATGGGTGACGTTTGCAAACCCTGGCCTTGACGCTGAACCAGCAGAGGATCGGGAGCGGTCCCGACCCGGGAGAATGTCATCCGTGAGTGTTAGCGCTATCGCTGTTCCAGCACGTTGTGCCGTTGAGGCGCTCTGTATCGTCTTGCCACTGCTTCTGATCGGTTGCGGTGATACGAGTCAATCCCCAGAGAATCCAGACATTATCGGGGTTCCGCCTAATGTTGCCTATCTCGGAGTGGATTACAGTTACAACTTTGGCGCTTTAGGTGGCGATAACCTTCTCAACTACTCATTGGTCAACAACCCCTCCTGGATGGCTCTGGAGGCCACGACCAACAATGCCCGCAAGGGCATTGTTTTACGGGGGGTCCCCGGCATCACCGGTGGCCGCAGAGGGGAGGATGACCTGGGGGAAAACGCCAATATCCGCATCACCACCAATGACGGAAAACTCATCGGTGACAGCGAGTTCAGCGTTGAGGTACGCCACAACCCACTGGAAATCTCGGACGCCACCATTACGGAAGGTGAAGCGTACGAGCCCGATGTTGAAAAGGACTCAGAGCAAGTGTGCGATATCCCGGCTATGGATGTGGCGCCAGAGGCTGCAGTGGAACACCGGAAACTGGTGGTGGGCCGTGATGCGACCTATGAGTCAGCGAGTCGAACCTATACCAGTCGCCGTGCCCTCATCCGGGTGGATCTGGGAGAGCCATCGGTAGAACCGGTCTCGGTCCGCTTCCGGATCCAGGGTCAGGAGGAGTGTGAGCAGGGTGAGGAATTGCCCTGTGAGTATGAAGAGGGTAACCAGGGCCGGGCCCTCTATGGCGAGGACCTTGTCCTTGATGGTAACGCTCACCAGGGGTCGGGGTTCCCGGAGCCTCCAGACTATGTTGAGTACATCAGCGAAGACGAAAACGGGGCCACTGGCCTGCTCAATTTTGAAGCGGGTCAGACCACCTGTTTTATTCCGGTCTGGGTTCATGACGATAATCTGGCCGAGGACTCCGAGTTCTTCGACGTGGAGCTGGAGCGGGTTACAGAGGGCATTGCGAGTGTTGAGAACAACGGCGCGGTATCCAGCCGAAGCGTGACGATTGAGGATGACACACCCACGGCCAGTTTCGAACACGAGCAGGTGGTGCTCAGTGAGGGGAGTCGTCGGGAAGTGACCGCCACACTGAGCCGGCCCAACGATACAGGCAAGCCTCTTTATACGGCGGTTGAAGTTGCAGAGGTTGACGATGAGACCGCCTGGCAGGCGGAACTGTGTTCCGATGACAGTGGCAGCGACTGCGTGACCGTCGATGAGAATAACAATAACGCCTCATTGACGCTGACGTTTGACAAGGGTGCCGAAGCAACGGATTTCTATGTGAAAGCCCAGACGGAATCGGATGCGCCCCTCAGGGAAGAGCTGGTGCGGAAACTGCAGTTTGTCTCTGACTTCCAGTACGGTCGGGAATTTGCAGCTGTCACTACTGACAGTACCGTGGACGCCACGATCAATGAATGGACAAGCGATACCGATCTGAGTGCGCTTGGCTTTACGGTTCAGAGCCTGGTGCCCGGTGAGCTTGGCGAAGTGTATGTGGCTGGCGCCGATGGAGCGAGCGCCATCGGTCTCCATAGCATCAACCGGCTTGGATCCATGGATACAGCTGATGATGATGCGGTGGCGCTTGGAGCGGTCAATGGCAATGCAGATTGGCCTTCATTAGCCAGCGAAGGGCGTGTGAGGCTGGCGTTCGCAGGCGAGAACCCAGGGACGGCGAGTGCGCCACAGGTGACCCGTTACCTGGGCCTTGCCTATCCGGTGACTTCTGAGAAAGGCAGAGCGCAACTTCTGGGGTCGACTGTTGCCACTCAAGACGATGATAACGGTAACAGAGTTATTGTTCGTTCTGGATCGGGAGAGACGGGGGACGCTCTCTGGGGGATGGCCCTGGCAGATGGAAAATGGGCGCAGCGCGCCCTGGCGGTGGACCAGGAAGGGTCTCTTTACGCAGGGGGATTGGGTAATAGCTCAGTGCGCTTGACGAGCATCGATACCGGGGAGGACAGCGATGGCAACCCGGTCGCGGAGCAGGCCTGGTCCGAGAGTCTTGAAGCAACGACTCCCTCCCTCAAAGGCCTGTTCACCTCCGGCGTAGCGGGCGTTACCACCATCGGCGATGACGGGGGAGCCGTGGACCCGGGAACCAATGTGGGGGGGCAGGATTTCTATTTGTTCACCCGCAACACAGGTGACGGATCCGTGAACCAGCGAGTCCAGTTCGGTACTGAGGGCGACGACAGAGTTGCTTTAGCGGGAGCTGGCGGTAGTCGTTTCTGGTTGGCGGGGAATGAAAGTGGCCCCTACAGCATCAATGACTCCGATGGTTTTGACCCCTCTGAAGGGGCCAATGATGCCCCCTTTCTGATTGCCGTTGATAGTGCAGGTACCGCGCGGGCAACATTCCCGTCGGCTGAGGGGAATGAATCCATTAGCAGTATTCAGGCACTGAGTGTGTCTGGCGACGACGTCTTTATCGCGGGGAAGCAGGAAGATGCCACTGTGTACCTGATGGGCTTACGGTATGACAACGATGACCAGGACAGCGATGATGACACTAGGATCACCAAGCGCTGGCAGGTGTCCGTTGACGGAGCGAATTCGGTGCTCGATATGGCCCCTTTCAAGGACGATAAGCTGTTCGTTGTGTTTGAAGCTGATTCGGGAGCGCAGGTTCTGAGACCCTACGACCAGCGTGGCAAGCGGCTTACGCAATAACCAGTGCTGGGCTCATATGGTGGTGTCAAGATGATGGCCGTCTGCATACAGACGCAGGAAGTCGGTACTGGTGATGATTCCCGCCGGTCGGTTCTCATGGTTGATCACCAAGGCGGCACTGAGCTCGTGGCTGAGCATCTGCTGCGCCAGGTGATGGGCGTCGGTCTCTGGGGTTACCGTGATGAATGACGGCAACTCACATCCAGACAGTGGCGTGGTCGCCTCGGTGCCACTCCGGATGAGCCGGAGCAGCCAGGTTTCGTTGATCAATCCCGCCACTTCCCCAGCGTCTGTGAGCACAACCAGATGATGAACCAGGTGCTGGGTCATGGCATCAAGCGCCTGGTGAACGGCTGCCTGTGCACTGATGGAATGCAGCGCAGGGGATGCCAGCTTGCTGGATGGCAGATAGGGGGACTCGGCGTCGCCCTCACCACCGGATTCCTCCTGATATTCGCGTAACGCTCTCCGGACCTGGGTTCCTTCCTGGAATCGCGCAGGCTCCTCGGGCTGCTCTGTGTTGGAGGCCATTCGCCGTATGGCAGTGGTTTCGTCCGCTCGTTCCACGCGCCTGGCCCTCAGTGCCTCGGGCAGCCGGGTGCCAACAGGGCGACCGGGTTCCGCAATATGAATGGCCATGAGCATCTCTCCACTGATCCATTACCAAGGTTATCGGCAGCGTCCCGCGACTTTCAAGGAGATGGCGTTAACCTTTATGGAAGCGCTCAGGTGTGAGCCGTTGCGACAGCTCGGGCGCGAGTGGCGAGGGCTTGGCCTGGATCATCGTCGTCAGGTGTTCCGCGATCAGGGGCGCGTACATCAGTCCCTTGCCGCCCAGGCCAGCGACAATGTAATGGTCTTTGAGCGCACCGGCCACAGGCATGTGGTCTGGTGTGGTGCTCCTGAAACCGACCCAGTGTCCGGCGTTCTCCGCCCCCTCAAGCTGTTGCGCCAACGCGGGAAGCCAGCGGGCCAGGTTGTTGAGGTTGTCACGGTCGCTGTTGAAGTCAGGGCTGGCATTGTCGGAATCCCGGTCGAAGGTTGCGCCAACGCAAACGCGACCTTCATAAGGCGGCAAAGCGTAGCCGGCACCGCTGACCGCCACTGCTGGGCCAGGGCCGGTGCAGGGAAAGGTGGTGAGCTGGCCGCGGATACGTCCCAGGGGCAGCTCAGGGGCCCAAGCGGGCGCCCGGGCCCCGGCTGCGATGATCAGTGTTTGGGCTTCCAGGCGCTCGCCCTCCGGAAGGGGTAATTGCCAGCCCTGCGCGGAGGCCTGAATCCGGTCTGGCTCAACCTGCAGGTGGTGTGTCTCTATCAAGGGATGGGTGAGTGCGGCCTGGCGCAGGGCGTCCACCCGCATATGGCCCCCGCCCGGGAACCAAAGGCCTGAAGCGGTAACTTCAAGGCCGCAGATCTCGCACGCCTCGCGGGCCGTGACAGGCTCCAGGAAAGCCGGGTCCCAGTGGTTGCGGGCCAGAAGCTTGTCCTGTCGCTCTTGTTCACGTTCGCTCCAGGCCAGGGCCAGTGTCCCTGTTGGGAACCAGAAGTTGATGTCCGGGTGCTCACCCTGAAGGCGACTGTAGAACCTGGAAGCGGCCCCAAAAGCCTGGTGGGCAAAACGGGTCTCCGGGTTGTAGTCCACCGCTGGCTTCATATAGAGCGCCCCCCGTCGTTCCTGATTAAGCGGGGAAGGTAGGGTGGGGTCCATTATGGCTACTTTTATGCCCGCTTCTGCCAGCAGTCGTGCTGTCAGGCTGCCAGCGACCCCGGCACCGACGATGATCACACCCGGTGACGGAGGGATTGCATCAGAATGCGTCATTTGACGATCCGTTACCTTTCACAAAGTTTACTTTCTGTACAAATCCTTCAGTGCGAGCCACTATAATCCTGAGTACACGGATTGCAAAATGAAAGGTGATCTCCATGGCAACGCCCAGCTCCCAGCAACTTGAGAAAAGCCGCCTTGGTCGGCTTGTGGTCAACCGTGGCTACATCACCGATGCACAGCTCCAACAGGCGCTTGAGGAACAAAGGGTTTCCGGTGAGCGGTTGGGTGTGGTGCTGGTGCGAGCCGGCTGGATCACGGAGCGTGAGCTGGAGCGTACGCTCAAGCATCAGAAGCGGTACCGGTATGCGGCCGCACTGACGGCGATTGTTGTTACGCCATTGCAGCCAATGGCTGCGCTTGCCTCCCCCGCGCCGGCGCTGCCGAATGCCTCCGTGCAGACCAGCGGTCAGCAGCTGCGATCCGCTTCAAGCGGTATCCAGCCCTTGAACGAGGGTGAAATGGGGGGCGTCGTAGCTCAGGGTCGGGAGGCCTTTTCTGGCAACGCCATGGACCTCGGCCAGACACCCGCGACGGAGGAAGACGCGGAAGACCAGGCGCTTGAGGCACTGGAATTCACCGCTCGCACCTTCGTTCCGGCCATGAACTTCCTGGATGCGGATGTCACTGTCTCGGGCGTGGAATTCGGTCCGGAAGGCTCCGGGTTTAGCGTGAGTGGCGATGGCGATGTCAGTCTGCCCATGCCGGAGCGCATCCGGGAGATCCGGATGGAGCGTATTCGGGTGGATGGCGCCGCTGACGCGCGCTCCATGGGCAATCTTACCATGACAAACATCCGGTTTGCCCCGGACTCCAGCCTTACGATCCGGACCCGCTGATCCGCTCAAGCGCTGGCGAAGACGTGGCTGTGGGTAAGGCTTTGGGCTTCGCCAGTGCTGCCGTAAAGCGACTGTTGCTGATCGGCACCGCGGATGATGTCCGAGATGCGTGAGAGGCGCCGCTGCAGATGCCCGAGAATACGGCCGTTCACCTCATTGCGGTGCTGGCATTCGCCGAGCCGTTGCTGCGCCTCTTCCCAGCGTTTCATCAGGGTTGATTGCGCGCCGGCCTGGTTGCGGAGGAAGTCGCTTATTGCCTGACCGCTGTCGGGACGATACCCAAGCTGAGCGAGAACACGGATCTTCTGCTTTGCCCGGTCTCTAAGCGCATCAAGCAGTTCATTTTTCTCGCTGGTCGCCTGTTCCAGCTGCGCCATCTCGTTGCCCGCCAGGGCCTGGTGCTCCTGTTCCAGCACCTCTGCCAGCCGGTTGAGGTTGGCTTCATCTTTTCTCAGAAGCTGATCCAGCGTATCGAACGTTGTCTTGTGGTCCGTCATGGCGTTTTACCCGAAGATGCTGTCATCTACCTCTTGCATTTTCTGGGCCAGTTTTTCAGCGTCAATCGAGTAGGACCCATCCTCCAGTGCTTCGCGGATACGTGCCACCTTGGCGTCATCCACCTCCGGCTGTTCCTGGAGCGTCTGTTCGGCTGCCTTGATATTGCGCGCATCGGGGCTCAGGTCCACGCGCGTACTGTCGTGTGTCTGTGAGCCGCCTTCTGCCGGCTGCTGTGGCGCTGTCTTACCCTGGGCGTCATCCCGCTGACGCAGGGTTTGCTTCTGGGTGTTGAGGGCATTGTTGTTGGCCCCATTGAAGTCAATTGCCATGGCTCACCCCGTCCGGATCTGGTCTCTCTTTGAATTGTAACGGCAGCATTGCCGCTGACTTTAGCCTTGCGCGCAAATTTTTTCATCATCAGGCAGGTCCCTGCCGCCTTCCGGCAGCAAGCTGCCGCCCTTGCTCAGTCAATGGCCACATGACCGGGCTTCGTGATCCGGCCGCGTACGCGGCGCCCCGAGTTCTCGTTGGTTACGGGGATCTGTTCGCCCACATGGCCGCTGCGCTGTGCCTCGCCGCGCGTCGTTATTGAGAAGACCTCGGTGCCCGCTGAGATGACGACGCGATCCCCGCGTTCCACGGCCAGTGGTTGTTCCAGCATGCGGGGCGTAATGGTCGTTCCCGCGCGGATGGTGCGTTTGGCCTGCATACCGATCATATGTTCCGGGTCGCGGAAGCCGCCCCGTCGTTGTTCATTGATGACAACCGGGCTTGAGCGCAGCATGTCGGATGTCAGGCGTTCCCCCCGTCCAATGGGGCGGTCGGCGACCCACCCCTCCACCTGAATACGAACGGTGGCGTTCAGAAAAATACGCCAGGGCCGATTGCCTTCACAGCTCACAAGGAGGGTGGCACGCGTTGAGCGTTCCGGATTGCCAGCGAACTCAACGTCCAGCGGCTGCGGGCATTGGCTCAGGGAAAGGCGTTTGTCCACGCTGCCGATTTCGAATTCAACGCTACGCTCCTTGTCCGACTGTTTTTGTGAAAAGGACTCAAGGAAGTGTTTGGCTGCCTCGTTGATACGCTCCGCGGTGTTCCCCGCGGGTTGGGATGCAATGACGATGCCGGGGAACAGCATTACGCTGAGCAGAAGAATCCGGAAAGTCGACATTGGATTGGCATTGTCGGTGCGCATAGCCGTAAAAATGTCCTATCCTTTCGGGTACCAGTGCCGCGTACCAAGGGATCCGGTGCGGCGCAATCCAAACCGGCAGCTACCGGGAGTTTTTTGGCGCTCTGGGTAAAGAGTGCAACAACCATGCCGGTATATCAGGATGGGCAGGACTATGGCGGGACTTCTCGACAACGTGAATCAGCGTACCCAGATGGTGGGGCAGAACAGGCTGGAGTTGCTTCTTTTTCAGCTTAAGGGGAATCAGCTTTATGGCATCAATGTGTTCAAGGTTCGGGAAGTGCTTCCCTGTCCGCCCCTGTCCGCTATCCCGCACCGTCATCCCGTTGTAAGAGGGGTCTCCTATGTCCGTGGGGAAACGGTTCCCATCATTGACACCGGGATGGCGATTGGCAAGCAGCCAATGACCGAGGAAGAGCTGGCGGAATCGCTGGTGATTGTTTCCGAGTATAATCGCAAGACACAGGGGTTCCTGGTCCGACGCGTGGAGCGCATCGTAAATCTTAACTGGGAGGATGTGCACCCGCCGCCCAAACGGGCTATGGCCGAGTACCTGACGGCGGTGACCGAGCTGGAGGAGAAACTGGTGGAGGTTCTGGATGTTGAGAAAGTCCTGGCTGAGGTGTCGCCCATTGATGACACCGTAAGCGAGTCTTTCGAGTCTACCCTGGACACCAGTGGCGACGGCGCCATGCGGGTTCTGGTGGTGGATGATTCGTCGGTTGCCAGGGGCCAGATCAAGCGCTGTATGGAAGCCGTTGGGCTGGAAGTCGTGATCCGCAACGATGGTCGCCAGGCTCTGGATTACCTTGAATCACTGGTTGCGGATGGCAGCTCGATCCATGATCATCTTGCGCTGATGATTTCCGACGTGGAGATGCCGGAGATGGATGGGTACACGCTGGTGACGCGGTGTAAGAACAATCCGGCATTGGAACCCCTTTATATTATGCTTCATACCTCTCTCAGTGGCGTCTTCAACCAGTCAATGGTCGAAAAAGTGGGGGCTGATGCGTTCATGGCAAAATTCAACCCCAATGAGCTTGCCGAGCGGGTCATGGCGGTGATCGACCAGCAAGAGCATATATCGTCCTAGGTGGAGGGGTAGAATCTGATGAGTTCCGAAATCAGCCAGGAGGATTATCGCGCTTTCAAGGAGTTTCTGCAGGACGCTTCTGGCATCCTTCTGGGCGATAACAAGC
The DNA here is from genome assembly GCF_056783195.1 of Salicola sp. AFF1. NCBI lineage: Bacteria > Pseudomonadati > Pseudomonadota > Gammaproteobacteria > Oceanospirillales > Halomonadaceae > Salicola > Salicola sp. AFF1. The sequence goes on along the minus strand of NZ_JBXAYL010000006.1, from coordinate 96,294 downwards.
AGTATCTGGTGAAGAGTCGTCTGCGTAAAATCATCGCGGACAAGCAGTTCAACAGTCTCGGTGAGCTCGTCCAGCGCTTACGCCAGAATCCCCGCAGTGAGCTGCGTGAAACTGTTATCGATGCCATGACCACCAACGAAACGCTCTGGTTCCGGGATACCCATCCGTTCCGGATCCTGGAAGAGCAGCTGCTACCGGAAATGGCCGCGGAGAACACCAGCCAGCCGTTGCGGATCTGGTCAGCCGCCTGTTCAACGGGCCAGGAACCTTATTCCATCGCCATGGTGATCAGTGAATACCGCCGTCGTAATCCCGGTCGGTTGAGGCGTCCCGTGGAGCTTCTGGCCACCGATGTGTCCAAACCGGTGGTGGATGCGGCCAGGGAGGGGACCTATGAGCTTCTGGCCCTGGGGAGGGGACTATCGGCAGACCGGCAGAAGCAGTATTTCACCCAGCTGGCATCCGGCAGCTGGCAGGTCAAGAAAGAAATCCGGGATATGGTGACCTTCCGGGAACACAACCTGCTGGAGCGGTTCAACTTCGGGAAGTTCGACATCATCTTTTGCCGCAATGTGCTGATCTACTTTTCGAGCGAGCTCAAGCAGGACATCCTGTTACGCACCCATGGGGCGCTCAGGAGTGGCGGCTACCTGATCCTGGGGGCTTCCGAGTCCCTTAATGGGCTCAATGAGTATTACGAAATGGTCCAGTGCCGCCCTGGCATTATCTATCGGGCAAAATGAGTGTTGCGTTCGCCCCATGTTTTGCGTACAGTCTGCGCCCATCAAACGAGGCGGCGTTCAACGCCCCCGTTCCGATCATAGGAGAGGTGTCCGAGTGGTCGAAGGAGCGCGCCTGGAAAGCGCGTGTACGTACTGCGTACCGAGGGTTCGAATCCCTCCCTCTCCGCCAATACAAAAACCCGGCCCTGTGCCGGGTTTTTTTATGGCCTGAGGGCAGGGTGAGAAGCCTCGCGGGTTCGACCGAGGCCTGCGTAAGCAGGCCGAGGAACGCCTGAGCGAAGCGAAGGCGGCCCCCGAAGGGGGTGAGGCGCGCAGCGCCGAATCATCCCTCCCTCTCCGCCAATACAAAAACCCGGCCCTGTGCCGGGTTTTTTTATGGCCTGAAGCCCGAGCGTCCTAGGCGTTGCCGAAAGCCGTCATGGCCATTGATGCCCGGGCCTCCGCTTGTTCCGGCACTTTCTCCATCTTCTCAACCCAGTTCAAGCGGGGCAGCAAGCCCTTACCATTGGCGATCTGTATGGCGAGCCCCGGGCGGGCATTGAGTTCGAGCATCAGGGGGCCCCGGTGACGGTCGACCACGATGTCCGCACCGAGATAACCCAGCCCTGTAAGGTCATGGCAGCGTGCTGAGAGGGTGAGCAGGTGCTGCCAGTCCGGAATCGCGATCTGGTTGAGATCAAAGCCGGTATCCGGGTGACTGTGCACGCGGCTGGAGTGCTGGACCGCATGAATGCAGCGGCCAGTGGCAAGATCCAGGCCTACGCCGATCGCTCCTTGGTGCAGGTTGGCTTTACCGTCACTGGCGTGTGTGGAGAGCCGTAGCATGGCCATCACCGGTATGCCGCGGAAGATGATGACACGGATGTCGGGAACGCCTTCCACCGACAGGGGTTCGAAGTAGGGGTCCGCCTCAATCAGATCTTCAATGATTGCGGTATCGGGGGCTCCGGCCAGCGAATGCAGACCTGCGAGTATGTTGGAGCAGTGACGCTGTAGATCCGTCAGTGACAGGGATTGACCAGAGGCTTTGAGGAACTGGTCGCCGTCCCGGCTGGGGACGACCAGGATGCCTTTGCCGCCAGCACCCCGCGAGGGTTTGATGGTGAACTGTTGCCGGGAATCAAGTCGCTCCTCAAGGTTGCGCACGCCATGCTGGGTATGGATGACATCCCTCAGCGTAGGGGTTGCCACGCCATGGGCCATGGCGCGCTCCTTGGTGAGCTTCTTGTCATCGACCAGAGGGTAGAGCCGGCGTTCATTGTAGCGCGCGATGTAGGCCAGGTTGCGACGGTTCATGCCCAGCATGCCGCGCTTGTGGAGGGCCGCGGGCGATACCAGCATCAGTCGTACTCCGCCATGGAACGGAATCGGTAGAGTTCAGACAGCTTGTAGCCCGTGTACTGCCCCACAAGCAGGATCAGGGCGAGAATGATGAGGTGGATTTCCGGGAAGTTGAAGGTGAGGTGCTGGATCACGGACCAGCGCATCAGGCTATAGGCCAGAATGGCCACAAGCAGGCTGCCTCCCCCTTGGATGAAGACTTCCCGGGGGCCCTGCTCCTCCCAGATGACCGACATCCGCTCAATGGTCCAGGCAATGATGATCATTGGGAAGAAGGTGATGGTCATGCCCAGGTCCAGGCCCATTTCATGCCCGAAAATACTCAGAAGTCCGGTGAGAAGGACGACGAGAACAATCATGGCGGCAATGCGGGCGACCAGAAGGAGGTTCAGGCGCGAAAGGTACCCCCGCAGGAGCAGTCCCAGGCCAACAATCGTCAGGAAGGCGGTCAGCCCGGGCAGCAGGGTGGTCTGGATAAAGGCCAGTGCGATCAGTACCGGCATGAAAGTGCCGGACGTCTGGATACCGATAACCACACGCATGAACGCCACAACCAGGGCGCCCACTGGAAGAAGCAGCAGTAGCTTCAGCATGCCCTGCTCTTCGATGGGCAGTTGATAGAGGCTGATGTAGCCCATGGGCTGGTCCGCGGAGCTCTGGTCCTGGGCCAGGTCAAGTGCCGGGATGCTCTGGCGCATCATGGAGAAACGTACCTGGGAGTTCTGGCCGCCCATGACATCAAGTACCGGCCCGCTGGTTCGGTGCCAGACCAGAGTGTTGTCACTGATGCCCTTCTGGCCGCCGCGCTCCAGATCGTATAGGTTCCAGGACTGGTCGAAGTAGACATCGACCAGCGGCTGCAGGCTCTGGTTGCGGCGTGCATCCTCGAGTTTCAGGCCCATGGCGAGACGGGCAGGAACGCCTGACTGGTTGAGCAGACGGACAACCAGCTGTTCAGGCGAATGCCGGTCCAGAAGCAGTGTCGCATTCTGGTCATTGGGGTTCTGGACGGCCTTGATCAGTTCACGGGTCAGGCTTGCGGGTGTGCTGGAGCGCCGCATAGCGGTTTCCAGAAGGTCCGAAGCTGCCGTTGCCTGGGGCTCCTCCCATATGATCGGCTGAGGGTCGGAAGGCGCCGCCCCTTCGCCGTTACGCCGGGCGGAACCATCCCCTGCCGGGGCGAACTGGACCTTGTAGTACAGGGTTTGCGGGCCGGTTGCTTCACGTTTCGACCATTCCCCGCGACGGCCGTTGGATTCGGAAACCCGGGAGAATCCGTATCCGGGTGAGGCGGCCTGTTCCGAAATGATGTGGTAGCCCGGCGGGTCGTCCGGCAGGCTCAGGCTTGCCAGCGTTTCCTCGCCCAGAGCCACGAAATCAATGCGCGCTTCCACAAGCCACACTGGCACATCATTTTCCGGTAACAGGGGGAGGTCCAGCCGGTCGTGGCGCAACCACATCAGAGAACTGCCGATCAGGATCAGGGCGGATACCGCAATGAAAAACAGCGAGCGTTGACTCATTCTTCACCCTCAACATCGCCGGCTGCCTGTTTCAGCGCTTTCCGGTCGCTGAGCACGTACTGGCGGGAGACATCGACCGCGAACAGGTCCTTGAGGATATTGCGTCCGATCAGGGCGGGGTAGGTCAGACGCTTGCGGTTGGCCAGGGTGAACTCGGCCACGCGCTCAATGGGGCCGATACGGAACTGCAACTCAATAACAGCGCGCCTTTCGTGATCCTCGTTCGAGGCCTGGATGATCCTGACAAAGCGGGATACCGGGCGCTCCAGTTCCACCGAACCACTGTTGGCGAAATGCTCCCCGGCAATGGTGAAGCGAACGTAATCATCGCCGTCGCGCTCAAAGAATTCGATGTCCCTTGCATCAAGCGAGGACGTGTTGGCGCCGGTATCAACGCGGGCTTCAAAAAGATGATCCGGCGGCAGCAGGCGCACGCCTTCCACCGAGCCGATGGTTGTAAGGCCGGAACACTGCTCGCTTCCGCCGCGAGGGGCGGAGGTCAGTATGGGGCAGGTGTCGCCATCCTCGGCGGTTTTGTTGGACGCCAGGTGGCGGTTTGTGGCACTGCGCAACCGTTCCATCTGGCTCTGGAGGTTAGCGAAACCGCGCTGTTGCTGCTCAGACACGCTGCGTTGTTCACCCAGCATGGTGTTGATAAGAATCTGTTGCGACGCGAGTTGGTCCTGTTGCTGCGCCATCTGTGTCTTGAGCACCTTCAGTTCCCGCTCTGTGGCGTTGGAGGCGGTAAAGTGGGTGCAGCCGGCACTTACCAGCGCCGCGAAAAGAATCAGGATGCGTAGCGCAGCTGGCATAGGGGTCCTCATCAATGAAGTGGCGTCCGTTCAGACACGGGGGAGTATAGAGGCTGCGCTTTTCTTTGACGATGGGGCTTGGTTGAAGCGGTGGTTACCAAAGTGATAGACTTCGCTTTCTCAGCGACGGCGGGTTGTCGTCGGCCTGAGCGCGATGGTGGTCCTGCTGGTGCCTTCGCAACGATAAACCGTGAACCCGGTCAGGCCCGGAAGGGAGCAGCCGTAGCGGTGGATTCGTGTGCCGGAGTGTCGCTGGCAGGCCACCCCCAGTTTTTCCTTTCCCGATCTTTGATCCCCGGCCAATCCCTCTGCTTGCCAGCGTAAGACAAGGCCGTGATAAGGTATCCCATCAGATAATGGATGGTCCGGCATGACGTATCAGGTACTGGCGCGTAAATGGCGTCCCTCCCGGTTTCAGGATCTAGTGGGCCAGGAGCATGTGCTCAAGGCGTTGGTCCATGGGCTGGATCAGGATCGGTTGCATCAGGCGTTTCTGTTTACAGGAACCCGGGGCGTGGGCAAGACCACGATCGGCCGGATCCTTGCCCGTTGCCTGAGCTGCGAACAGGGCATCAGTTCCAATCCCTGTGGCGAGTGCGACAGCTGCCGGGAGATCATGGAGGGGCGGTTCGTTGACCTGATCGAGATTGACGCCGCCTCCCAGACCCGGGTCGAGGACATGCGGGAGTTGCTGGACAATGTCCAGTACTCGCCAACCCGGGGGCGATTCCGGATTTACCTCATCGACGAGGTTCACATGCTGTCCAGCCACAGCTTCAATGCGCTGCTGAAAACGCTGGAAGAGCCCCCGGACCACGTCAAGTTCCTCCTGGCGACCACCGACCCCCAGAAGCTGCCGGTCACGATCCTCTCCCGGTGTCTGCAGTTCAACCTCAAGCGGCTGGGCCCGGAACTGATCGTTTCCCATCTTGAGCATATCCTGACCCGGGAAGGCATCGCGTATGAGAACAGTGCGCTCTGGCTGCTGGGGCGTGCGGCAGATGGCAGCATGCGTGACGCGCTGAGCCTGACCGACCAGGCGGTGGCCTTTAATGGGGGGCAGCTGGAGTCCGGGAGCGTCAGCCGGATGCTGGGCACGCTGGACCGGGCGGATATCTTCCGCATGCTGAATGCGTTGGTTGAGCGCGATGGCCGGATACTGCTTGAAGAGGTGAACCGGATCGCCGAGTTCGCGCCTGATTACAGCGCTGTTCTGGCGGACATGCTGGATGTGTTCCATCGCATTTCGCTGGAACAGGCAATTCCAGGAAGCAATGATAACAGCCAGGGCGACCAGGAGCGCATTCAGGGCCTGGCCCGACAGTTGAGCCCGGAGGATGCACAACTCTTCTATCAGACAGCATTGACGGCCCGGCGGGATCTGGCGATTACGCCGGATGCCCGTATGGGGTTTGAAATGGCGTTGCTGCGGATGTTGGCCTTCCGGCCGGAACCCGTTGAAACGCCTCCCAGGGCAGGACAGCCTGTATTGCAGTCCGGTACTGAGGAGGCGGACTCGGCGCCTGAGGCGCCTGCGCCGGCATCAGAGCCCCAGCCGGAGCCTGATCCCGTCTCTGAGCGCGAGCCTGAACCGGAGCCGGAACCAGAGCCGGAGCCGGAACCGCCGGCCGAGCCTCCCATACCGGAGGATGAGGCAGACCGCAATGCGGGCCAGGCAGCACCCCAAGCAGCGCCAGACGTTCCAGTGGGCACCGAAGCTGACACCGGCGAGTACGCCACGGCGCCTGAGCAGGGTACAGCTGACGGTTTTGAATGGTGCCGGGATTTTGAGGCACTTGCGCTGCAGGGCATGCCGGCATCGCTCGCCGCCAATGCGGCCTGTCACGAGGAAGAAGGGGCCTGGGTGCTGACCCTGGCGTCCGGCCATTACCAACTCCTGCATGAGCGCCATCAGCAGCGCATCCGCGAGGCTGTCGAGGCCGCAGTTGGTGGTCGCATTACACTTGTATTCCGCGAAGGCGACCCGGGCGAGGCGACCCCGGAGGCGTTTCGCCGGGCCAGGGTGGAAGAGGCTCGGGCCAAGGCGGTAAGTGCCATTCACGGTGATCCGGTGGTGCAGCAGATTATTGAGCGCTTCGGTGGTTACGTGGTGGAAGACAGTATACAGCCCCCGCAAGGCCAGGGGGCGACAGACGGCAGAGAGGTAGCACGATGAAGGGTGGTATGAACGACATCATGAAGCAGGCGCAGAAGATGCAGGAAGACCTGCAGCAGGCGCAGGAAGAGATCGCGAAAGCCGAGGTGACCGGAGAATCCGGTGCCGGCATGGTCAAGGTCACCATGAACGGGCGCCATGATGTGCGCAATGTGGATATTGATCCATCGCTGATGGATGAGGACCGGGAGGTGCTGGAGGATCTGATGGCCGCGGCGGTGAACGATGCGGTACGCCGGGTCGAAGAGTACCAGAAAGAAAAGATGGGCAATATGACCCAGGGTATGGGCATGCCGCCCGGTTTCAACATGCCATCCTGAGTGCGGAGGCGGCATGAATCTGAGTCCACGTCTTGAAGCGCTGATTGAGGCGTTGCAGTGCCTGCCAGGCGTAGGCCGCAAATCGGCCCAGCGCATGGCGTTCCAGCTGCTTGAGCGCAACCGGGACGGGGCTGCCACGCTGGCGCATCAGCTGGAGGATGCTCTCGCCAACATTGGCCGCTGTGAACGCTGCCAGACCTTTACGGAAGATCGGCTCTGTCCGGTCTGCGCTGACGAGCGCCGGGACAGTTCGCTGATGTGCGTGGTGGAATCGCCTGCCGATCTTGCCGCCATTGAGCAGTCAGGGGATTACCGGGGCTATTACTTTGTGCTGCTCGGACACCTCTCGCCCATTGACGGCATTGGTCCTGAGGACATTGGCGTGGATCGACTGTTGGCACAGATCCAGGAGCGGGGGGTTACCGAACTCATTATGGCCACCAATGCGACAGTGGAAGGTGATGCCACCGCCCATTACATCGCCGATCGTGTGGATCCGGCAACCGTGTCCATTACACGTCCTGCTCAGGGGCTACCCGTGGGCGGTGAGCTAGGCGGTGTGGATGGCGGCACCCTCAGCCATGCCCTGCGTGGTCGCCGCCCGCTGGCTGGGGAGCGGGGCGGCTGATGACGCATCCCGATCCCGATCAAGCGAGTTGGCTGGCAACGCCGGAACAGTTGGATCACTGGCTGGCCAACTGCCCAGACAACCAGCCCGTGGGCATTGACTCCGAATTTGAGCGGGTGAGCACATTCTACGCCATCCCCGGCCTGGTCCAGCTGGCTGTCGCGGGCCATATTGCATTGGTTGAACCTGTGGCCGTTGAGGGCTCGCGCGTGCTGCAACGCCTGCTCGAGGACCCGGAGCGAGTGAAGCACCTCTACGCCATGAGTGAAGACATCGAGCTGTTCCGGGACTGGCTCGGGATCCGGGTTCGAAGCGCGCTGGATCTTCAGCTCGCGGCCGCATTCGCGGGCCATGGCATGTCCGTGGGCTATGCGCGGCTTGTTGAGTCCTGTCTGGGCGTGTCGCTGGGCAAGGGCGAAACACGCTCCGATTGGCTGGCGCGCCCGCTCTCCCACGGTCAGCTCTATTACGCTGTCGCCGATGTTCATTATCTGGCGCCTCTCCATGAACAGTTGATGGCGCAGGTAGAAGAGAGAGGCTTCAGGCAGGCCCTGGCCGAGGAAAGTGAGGCCTGGTGTGAACGCCAGAGCGTAGCGGACCCGCCGGAGCGCTACTATCTGCGGTTGAGCGGCGCCTGGCGGCTGCGCCCCGGCAACCAGGCCGTCCTGCGGGCGCTGTGTGCCTGGCGTGAACGACGTTGCCGTGAGCTGGACCGGCCCCGAGGGCGGGTGGTGGAAGACCGCCTCCTGATCCAGCTGGCGCAGGCATTGCCGCGCAGCACTGGGGAACTGGCGGGCGTCGAGGGCATGCCCAAGAGCGTTGTCAGGCGCGAAGGTGAGGCTATTCTGGGGGTGATTTCGGAAGTGGTCGAAGGGCCTCAACAGGCGCTGGAACCGATACCATCGCCGCTGACCCGGGAGGAGAAACACTGTTACCGCCGTGTGAAGCGGGTACTTGCGGAGCAGGCAGAGGCCTGGGGGTTGCCGCCGGAACTCATTGCATCAAGGCGGTATCTCGAACCGGCTGTTCGTACGGGTCTCCGTGAAGGACGACTGCCCGGGCTGCTGGTGGAAGGGTGGCGCGGTACGATATTGTCATCCCGCAACGAGGAACTGGAAGCCTGTTTTAATGAGTGAAAAGCACCTAATCAGCATCTATCGCAGCAGCAAGCGTGAAGGCATGTATGTGTTCGTTCCCCGGGAAACCGACCCGGCCACGCTGCCCTCAACGCTGATCACGCACTTCGGGCAGCCGGTGCATGCCATGGACCTGGTGTTGACCCCCGAGCGTAAGCTGGCACGGGCCAGCGCGGCCGATGTAATCCAGGCGATCCGTGACCAGGGCTTCTATCTGCAGATGCCGCCCAAAGAGCCGGGAGTCACGGAGTAGGCCCATGGAAATGCTGCTGACTGAGTACAATATTGCCTGGACGGTGTATCTGGCGGGGTTTCTCGTGGTCTACCGCTTCTGGTGCCGCATTGTGTGGTGGCTGCCGGGGCGGATCCTGAGGCAGTTCATAAAGGGGGTGTTCGCGGTGGTGCTTCTGACGCCCGTGGCGTCCGAGCGCGCGGCGGACTGGCTGGTTCCCGCTTGGCTGAATCTCTTCTACGCCATCGTTCTCGACCAGCCGGAGGTGATGAGCCGGACGCTGTTCGTCTATTCCCTGGCCGCGACCGTGATGCTTGTCGCGCTGGCCCTGGATGCCTCATGGGCCAGGTACCGGCGCCGCAGAACCTGATTGCAGGGCCTTGCTTTCATTCTGCCGCATTCCTGCTATAGGTTGAATGAACATCAGGTTTTCGTGCTTTCCAGACATCCCATCAAATAGGGCCGCCATGGAACAGTCAGTACTCAGATCGGTTCGTGCCCTGCTGCTCATCATGATCCTTGCAGGCACTGTGTTGGTGACCGCGCAGGCGCAGCAGGAAGACACCCAGGCCCCGGAACTGCCCTCGAACATCGATGTACGGTTTGTGATGGATGTCTCCGGGAGCATGAAGCGAACGGATCCAGGCAACCTGCGCAGCGAAGCGGTGCCCATGCTGGCGGAGCTCATGCCTGAAGGGGCCCAAAGTGGCCTCTGGACCTTTGGCCGCTATGTGAACATGCTGGTGCCGCTGGAAGAGGTGGACGATCAGTGGCGCCAGCAGATGCGCGACGCCCGCTCTGAAATTGGTTCCCCTGGCCAGTACACCCATATCGGCCGGGCCCTTCAAACCGCAACCGAAGACTTCTGGCCTGGTGGGGATTACAGCAATACCCATGTCGTCCTCCTGACCGATGGCATGGTGGATGTCCCTCAGGGGGAGGCGGCCAGCCGCAAGGAACGCAAGCGGATTCTTGATGAAGTGGTTGCGCGTTTTGAAAAGCACGGCGCCCACCTGCATACACTGGCCCTGTCCGATGAAGCCGACCGGCCTCTGCTGGAACAGCTCGCGGCAGAGACGGGGGGGCATCATGCCATCGCCCGTAATGATTCGGAGTTGATCAGGGCATTCCTGTCGGCCTTTGGGGCCGCATCTCCCACGGAAGAAGTGCCCCTGGAGAACAATGGTTTCTCTGTGGATGACAGCGTGGATGAATTCACCGCGTTGATTTTCAGGGACGAAGGGAGCGAATCGGCAGAGCTTGTGGCCCCCTCCGGCGAGCGCGTTACCCGTGACAGCCTGCCACAGGAGGCCCGCTGGCACCGTGCGGCCACCTATGACCTGGTGACCATTCCGGAGCCGGAAACAGGGCGGTGGGAGGTGGATGCCATGGTGGGGCCGGACAGCCGCATCAAGGTGGTCAGCGAATTGCGCATGGCGATGGCCGACCTTCCGGCGCGATTTTTTGCATCGGATGTTCTGGATCTGGAGGTAGCCTTCTACGAGGACGGAGACAGGCTCACGGATAAGGACTTTCTGGGGGTAATGGATGTCCGGGCTGAAATCCGCAATGAGCAGGGCGATCGGCAGGGAACCGTCCAGCTTTCCGGGGGCCAGGTACCCGCCAATGGTGTTTTCAGCGGCGAGATCGCAACCCTGACCAAGCCTGGCCGGTACGAGGTTCGGCTTATTGGTGAGGGAGAGACCTTTCAGCGCAGTCAACGCCAGGAAGTCACGCTGGCGCCGCCCTTCGATACGGAAATCCAGGGGCTGGGCAGTGGAGGCGACAGCCGTTGGGTGTTCCGTGTTATGCCGCGGGATCCGGGGCTCGCCCCGGACAGCATCCAGGTTGAGGCCAGGGTCACTGACCCGCAGGGAAAAACCAGGAACCGGGTCCTGGAGCCGGGCTCCGGTGGGCAAAACCGGGTGATGACGCTCACAGGCGAGCACGGCGACGGGGTGTACCAGGTCCGCCTCAGTATGCAGGCGGAAACCCAGGACGGGCGTCCCGTGTCATTGAGTACACCTGCCTTCGAGGCGCAAATCCCGCGCACGGGCGACACGGCTGACTACCAGACGCTTGCCTCCCAGCCACAACAACCCGTGTCGGCACCGGCTCCCGACCCAGAGCCGGAAGCAGAGCCAGAGTCACAAGCGCCATTGTTTAACCCGCAACCCGTGGAGAAGCCGGATAAGAAGGCCCAAACGGAAGCCGGCATCAACTGGTTGCTATGGGGGGGAGCCACCGGTGGCCTTGTGGGTCTGGGAGCGGTAGCCGGTGGGCTGTGGTGGTGGCTGCGCCGTCGCCGCGCCTCTGGCGCCCCGAAGAAGCCCAAGGAGAAGGAGAGCGCACCGGCACCGGAAAGCGAAGTCAAGGAGGCCGAGACCGAGGAGCCGGCCATGGAAGCGGAACTGGAGCCGGAGGAAGAACAGGCCCAGGAGCCAGGACCGGATGACGGCACATCGCTCGCCGAAGCCGCCGCTGCCTATCAGGCACAACAGGGAGGCGCCGACGACGCGGAAGAAGCCAGTGCGGCAGAGTTGACAGAGGAATCCGCGGAACCTGGTTCTGAGGAGAACACCTCAGCGTCTGACGAGGCACTGGAGCCCGAGGGGCAGGATGAATCCGAGGTGGCGGAAGAGGCCGTCCCGACGGTTGAGGATAGCGGCGCCGAAGAGCCTGTTCAGGAACAGGAAGAAGACGAGCTCGTTACGCAAGCGGAGGGTGATGAAGCCCTTGGTGAGGAGGCGCCGGCTGGTGCCGACGAGGAGGCGGCTGAGGAAAGCGATGAAGCTGTCCCAACCGTCGGTGATGAAGACGCTCAGGAGGTTCCTGAAGATCCTGGAGCCCTGGCTGATCAGATTCTTGAGGAAAACCAGGCGAATGAGGATAACGCCGATGACGACGAGTTCTCGCTGGAGGACTTTGATATATCCGAATTCGATGATCTGCCCGACCAGGGAGAACAAGCGGACTCTGAAAAGCCGAACAGCGAGGAGGATGACGGCAATCGCTGATTGCCACTGACCGCCAGCTGTGCTCCGCTTACTTGTTGGCCCCGACCCCCTGCCTATATACTCCGACCCTTGCAGAAGGCCGGCCCCGCTCCCAAGGGGTATCGCGGCCGCCAGTTTCCTGATCGAGGTGTTGCTGACATGAAATTCGAGGGTACCGACAATTACGTTGCCACTGACGAGCTCCAGATGGCGGTCAATGCAGCCATCACACTGGAGCGCCCGCTGCTGATCAAGGGCGAGCCCGGTACCGGCAAGACCATGCTGGCCGAGGAGATGGCGCGCGGCGTTGGCGCCGAGCTGATCACCTGGCACATCAAGTCCACTACCAAGGCCCAGCAGGGGCTTTACGAGTACGATGCGGTTTCACGGCTGCGCGATTCGCAGCTCGGATCCGACAAGGTTCACGACATTGGCAACTACATCGTCAAGGGTAAGCTCTGGGAAGCCTTCGAGGCGGACCAGCGCGCCGTTTTGCTGATCGATGAGATCGACAAGGCCGACATTGAGTTTCCGAACGACCTGCTGCAGGAACTCGACCGCATGTCGTTCTATGTCTATGAAACCCAGCAGCAGGTGGAGGCCAAGCAGCGTCCCATCGTGGTCATCACCAGCAACAACGAGAAGGAACTGCCGGACGCTTTCCTGCGCCGCTGCTTCTTCCACTACATCGACTTCCCCGATCACGACACCATGAAGGACATCGTGGACGTGCACTTCCCGGGCATCCAGCAACAACTGGTTCAGGATGCACTGGAGATTTTCTTCGATGTGCGCCGGGTTCCGGGTCTCAAGAAAAAGCCGTCCACCTCGGAACTGATCGACTGGCTCAAGCTGCTGATGGCGGATGACCTGGCCCAGAAGGTGATTCAAGACAACGACACCTCCAATGCGTTGCCGCCGCTGTATGGGGCCCTGGTGAAGAATGAACAGGATGTGCACCTGCTGCAGAAACTGGCATTCATGGCCCGGCGGCGTCGCTGATAGGCTGACATGAATGCGGATCCACTGATAGCGGGGGCCCTATGCTCATCGACTTTTTCCTGGAAGTGCGCCGTGCCGGGGTGCCGGCCAGCCTGCGGGAATTTCTGGACCTGACGGAGGCGCTGCAGAAGCGCCTGGCGTTTGCGGACATGGAGGATTTCTATTTCCTGAGCCGGCTCTGTCTGGTCAAGGATGAACGCCATTACGACAAGTTTGACCGGGCTTTCGATGCCTACTTCAAGGGCATCGAGAATCTGGACGAACTGCTGGAGGCGCTGATACCGGATGACTGGCTGCGCTCGGAATTCGAGAAGCATCTCAGTGAGGAAGAGAAGCAGCAGATCGAATCCCTTGGGGGGCTTGAGGAGCTGATCGAGACGTTCAAGCAACGCATGGATGAGCAGACGGATCGCCATGAGGGTGGCAACAAATGGATCGGTACCGGTGGCACCTCGCCGTTCGGGGCCAATGGCTACAACCCGGAAGGCTATCGGATCGGGCAGGAAAAGGGCCGGCACGGGCGCGCCGTCAAGGTCTGGGAGAAGCGCGAATACCGTGACCTGGATGACAGCGTCACCATAAGCTCGCGCAACATCAAGGTTGCGCTCAAACGCCTGCGCAAGTTCGCCAGGGAAGGGGCGCCCGAGCACCTTGATATGGACGACACCATTCGTAACACGGCTCGCAATGGTGGATACCTGGATCTCAGGATGGTTCCGGAGCGCCACAACGCGGTGAAGGTCCTTTTGTTCTTTGACGTGGGCGGCTCCATGGACCCGCACGTGCAGGTCTGTGAGGAGCTGTTCTCAGCCTGTCGCGAGGAGTTCAAGCACCTCGAGTACTACTACTTCCACAACTTCATCTATGAAGGGGTCTGGAAAGACAGCAGTCGCCGCACCACGGAGATTACGCCTACTTGGGATGTGATTAACACCTATCCGTCGGATTACAAGGTAATCTTTGTGGGGGATGCCAGCATGGCCCCCTATGAGGTCAGTCACCCCGGTGGCTCCATTGAACACTGGAACGAAGAAGCAGGGTCCACCTGGTTCCAGCGCCTCACGGACCATTTCAGCAAAGTCGTCTGGTTGAATCCATTGCCCGAGGACTACTGGGGGCAGGGGGGATCACTGGGGATGATCCAGAAGCTGGTGGGCTATCAGATGTATCCCATGACGCTGGAAGGATTGGAGTCAGCCATGCGTTACCTGAGTCGCTGAATGCGTTACGCAATGATGACGAAGTCCTAAAAAGGCTTTAAGATCCGGATCCATAAAAAGACTAAGTAAACGACAGGTTACCCACAGGAGATCCGTCATGGAGATGGAGCAGTTTTTCAAAGAGAAATACCCGGCTGAGCTCCCCCGGGAAGTGGACACGCACCAGTACACCACCATGCTGGATGTGTTCGAGAAATCCGTGGCGCGGTTTGCAGACCGGCCGGCATTCAGTGGCGTGGGCGTCACCCTGACGTACCGCGATCTGGACCATTACAGCCGTGCCTTCGCCGCCTGGCTGCAGAATGAGACGGATCTCCAGCAGGGCGACCGCATCGCCATCCAGATGCCCAATATTCCGCAGTATCCGGTTGCCATCTACGGCGCCATGCGGGCGGGACTGGTGGTCGTGAACACCAATCCGCTCTACACCACCCGTGAGATGGAGCACCAGTTCAACGATTCCGGTGCCAGGGCGCTGATTGTGCTGGCCAACATGGCCAACAACGTGGAAAAAGTGCTTCCCAATACCGGGCTTGAGCACGTGATCGTTACCGAGCTTGCGGATCTGCACAAGCCGCTCAAGCGCACGATGATGAACGCGGTGGTCAAGCACGTTAAGAAGATGGTGCCTTCCTACAGTCTGCCGAAGGCCCATGCATTCCCGAAGGTGCTCAAGGCCGGCGCGGGTCTGACGTACCGCCCCGTCAGCGTCCAGCGCGAGGACATCGCGGTGCTGCAGTACACCGGGGGGACCACCGGTGTTGCCAAGGGCGCCATGCTGACCCACTCCAACCTTGTCTCCAACCTGCTCCAGGTCAAGCCGATGCTGGCCTCGAAGATGGAGGAAGGCCAGGAGGTGGTGATCGCGCCGTTGCCGCTTTATCACATCTACTCGTTCACCATGAACTGCGGTGTGATGCTTGAAAGTGGTAACCACAGTATCCTGATCCCGAACCCGCGGGATATCCAGGGCTTCGTGAAGGAGCTGAAGAAGTGGCGGTTTACCGCCTTCCTCGGGCTGAATACGCTCTTTGTGGCATTGGCGAACAACGAGGAATTCCGCAACCTTGATTTCAGTTCGCTCAAGATTACCGCAGCAGGCGGCATGGCACTGACCAAGCCGACGGCGGACCAGTGGAAGCAGGTAACCGGCTGTGAGATCACGGAGGGCTATGGCCTGACGGAAACCTCCCCGGTGGTCAGCCTGAACCCGCTGGGTGCCGCGCAGATCGGCACCATTGGTATCCCGGTACCGGGTACGCTGATCAAGACCATCGATGATGAGGGTAATGACCTGCCGATCGGCGAGGCAGGGGAACTCTGCGTCCATGGCCCACAGGTTATGAAGGGCTACTGGCAGCGTCCCGAGGAAACCAGCAAGTCCATTGATGATGAGGGCTGGTTCAGGACCGGCGATGTGGCCCGGATTCAGGACGATGGTTTTGTGAAGATCGTGGATCGCAAGAAGGACATGATCCTGGTGTCCGGGTTCAACGTCTACCCGAACGAGATCGAGGATGTTGTCATTGGCAGTCCCAAGGTGCTTGAGTGTGCCGCTGTGGGCGTTCAGGACGACAAGAGCGGTGAGGCGGTGAAAATCTTTGTGGTCGCTAAAGAGGACGATGTGACCCAGGATGAAATCATCAAGTACTGCCGTGATAACCTGACGGCGTACAAGGTGCCGAAGCATGTTGAATTCCGGGACGAGCTGCCTAAGAGTAACGTGGGCAAGATCCTGCGGAAGGAACTTCGGGACAGCTGAGGCTGCCTGAAGGCTGGCTGCTTGAAACCCCGTCTGGATCAGGCGGGGTTTTTTGCGTCCTGAGCCCTCCCCACCACACTCGTTTCAAACGCCCTGAACAATCCCGTTACTGGAGTAAACCTGACGTTGGGTCAGCAGGAAAGCAACTGGCGAGAACAGATCAAACAGTCTCTGGCTGAGTGCCGGCAGTGGGAGGCTGCGCGTATCCTGCGGCTGATGGGTCGTGGGCAACCGGATGGGAAAACGCGCGAACGTATTGAGGGCCTCCTGAAGGAGGGACAGGCGGCGCTGGAGCGGCGCCGGAGTCTCGCTCCGTCGATCTCGTACCCCGAGTCGCTGCCGGTTTCCGAGCGCGTGGACGATATCCGCGAGCTGCTGGAGCAGCACCAGGTGGTGATCGTTGCGGGTGAGACAGGGTCGGGCAAGACCACCCAGCTGCCCAAGATCGCGCTCGAGGCCGGGCGCGGCCGGAGGGGGCTGGTCGGCCATACCCAGCCGCGGCGTATCGCGGCGCGCACGGTGGCGCAGCGTTTGGCGGACGAAATGGCGTCCCGGGTTGGCGAGACCGTCGGTTATCAGGTGCGGTTCAGCGAGCAGACAAGTGAGGATTCCCTGGTCAAGGTGATGACCGACGGCATCCTTCTGAATGAGCTTACCCATGATCGGTTCCTGGACCGTTACGACACCATCATCGTGGATGAGGCCCACGAGCGCAGCCTTAACATTGATTTCCTGTTGGGAGCGCTCAAGCGGATCCTGCCCAAGCGCCCGGACCTGAAGGTGATCATCACCTCGGCCACCATCGAACTGGACCGCTTCAGTGCCTACTTTGATAATGCGCCGGTACTGGAGGTCTCAGGGAGAACCTATCCGGTGGAGGTGCGCTATCGGCCGCTGGCCGACTCCGAGGATCCGGAGTCGGGGTGGCCTGGTTCCATTGAGTCGATCGTTCACGAGATCGAGGCGTACGAGAAGGAGCAGCGCAAAGGGCCCGGCGATATACTGGTATTCCTACCGGGTGAGCGGGATATCCGGCAGGTGAGCAAGGCGCTGCGGCATGCGGATCTGAAACACACCGAGGTGCTGCCTCTGTACGCGAGGCTGTCGAACCGGGAGCAGAACCGGGTGTTCCAGCCGCATAAGGGGCGCCGGATCGTGTTGGCCACGAATGTGGCGGAAACATCACTGACCGTTCCGGGCATCCATTACGTGATTGATACCGGCGTGGCACGGCTCAGCCGCTACAGCGTACGGTCCAAGATGCAGCGGTTGCCGGTGGAGCCGATTGCCCAGGCCAGTGCTGAGCAGCGTAAAGGCCGTTGCGGGCGTGTGGCGCCCGGGATCTGCTTCCGGCTCTATGATGAGGCGGATTTCCTGAACCGGCCGGAATTCACGGATCCGGAAATCCGGCGCACCAACCTGGCCTCGGTGATCCTGCAGATGACCAACATGGGGCTGGGCGACGTTAAACGCTTCCCCTTCATTGATCCGCCGGATAAGCGCCTGGTTAATGATGGTTACAAGCTGCTGGAAGAGCTTGGCGCGGTGGATCGGCACCGGAAGGTGACCAAGGCGGGTCAGCGCATGGCGCGCCTGCCGGTGGATCCCAGGCTGGCGCGGATGCTGCTGGCGGCGGAGCGCGAGGGCAGCCTCGCCGAGGTGTCAGTGATCGCGGCCGGGTTGAGCATCCAGGACCCTCGGGAGCGCCCGGGGGACAAGCAGACCCAGGCGGACCAGGCCCATGCACTGTTCCGGGATAAGCACTCGGATTTCAACAGCCTGCTCAATCTATGGAACGCTTGGGAGGAACAGCGCCAGTCACTGTCCGGCAACCAGCTGCAGAAATGGTGCCGCAAGCATTTCGTCGCTTTCCTCAGGATGCGCGAATGGCGGGATATCCACCGTCAGATCCTGCTTCTGGCGCGCGAGCAGGGCATGCGGGTGAACCAGCGGCCAGCGGATTACGGGAGTGTTCATCGGGCGCTGTTGGCGGGACTGCTGGACAATGTCGCAGTGAAAGAGGAAAAGGGCTGGTTTCATGGTACCCGCAACCGCAAGTTCCGTATCTTTCCCGGATCCGCCCTGGCAAAGAAGCCGCCCAAGTGGATCGTGGCTGCCGAAATCGTGGAGACCAGCCAGGTATTCGCCCGCATGGTGGCTGGTATTGAAGTCGATTGGGTGGAGCCGCTGGCGGAACACGTGGTGAAACACCATCACGCGGAGCCGCATTGGGAGAAGAAGCGGGCCCAGGTCATGGCCATGGAGTCGGTCACGCTCTATGGCCTGACGCTGGTGGCCAATCGCCGGGTGGGCTACGCCAGCATTGACCCGGAACTGTCACGGGAGATTTTCATCAGGCGTGCCCTTGTTGAGGGCGAATACCGCACGAAAGCCCCTTTTGTGCTGGCCAACCAGGAATTGATCGAGGAGGTGACCTCGCTCGAGGACAAGGTGCGCCGGCGGGACCTGCTGGTCGACGAGGAAACCCTGTTCCAGTTCTACAACGAACGCTTGCCCGCGGATATTGTCAGTGGCAAACACTTTGAACGCTGGTGGAAGCAGCTGGACGAGGAGGCGCTGCAGCGCCTCTACCTGAGTGAATCCGACGTTTTCCAGCGCGACCCGGAAGAAGATACCGCCAGCCAATACCCGGACACGCTTGAGTGGCATGGCCTGGCGTTTGAGTTGCGGTATCACTTTGAGCCGGGCAGTGCGGAGGATGGCGTAAGCATCCGGGTACCGCTGATGGCCCTGAAACAGCTGCCGGTGGAACGGCTTGGCTGGATGGTGCCGGGGCTGTTGCGGGACCGTGCCATTGCGCTGGTCAAGAGCCTTCCCAAGTCGTTGCGCCGCAATTTCGTGCCGGTTCCGGACTTTGTGGACGCAGCGCTGGCGAACCTTACCGCCTGCAACGAGCCCTTGACCCGGAAGCTGGGCGAGCAGCTCCAGCGGATGACGGGCGTACGGGTGCCCGAAGAGGCCTGGGCGCCGGAGAGCCTTCCGGACCACCTCCGGATGAACGTTCAGGTGATCGATGAAAAGGGGAATGTCCTGGATCAGGGACGGGATGTTGAGGCCCTGATTGCGCGCCACGAGGACGAAGCGCATCAGGCACTTGAGAGTGCCATGCAGGAGGGGGCGGAGGAACCCGAGACGGAAGCGGACACTCTGGCCTCTGACTGGCCGGGGGGTGACCTGCCGGAAAGCGTGGAGACCGAGCAGGGTGGCATGCAGGTGCGCGTCTACCCGGTACTGGCGGACGAAGGCCATGGTGTGCGCCAGACCCAGGTGCTCGATCCGGTGCGGGCCTGGTACCTGAACCGCCAGGGCATTGCCCGGATTCTGGTGAACCGGCTGGGTAATGCGCTAAGGGATCTGGATCGCCGGCTTCCCGGCTTCCATGAGGCGTCATTGCTGTTCGCGCCCGTGGGGCGCAAGGCGGAGCTTCTGGATGACCTGCTCATCGCCACCGCCCAGTCCCATTTCCTGGCCGACCAGGACCTGCCCCGCAGTGAACAGGCGCTCGAACACTGCCTGGAAGCGGGGAGAGGCAATGTCATACCGGCGCTGGAAGCGAACAGCCAGCTCCTGTACCGGATCATGGAGCGCTATCACCGGGTAATGAAGGGGCTCAAGGGCAAGATTCCCTTGAACGTCGCCCAGAGTATGGCGGACCTTAAGTTCCAGATGAACCAGCTCATCTACCCTGGGTTCATGGCGGCCACCCCCCCGGAGTGGCTTGTGCATTTTCCACGCTACATGGAGGCGGCGCTGATCCGGCTGGATAAAATGCCGCGGGAGGCGGGCCGGGAGAGGGCCTTTCTCACGGAATTCCAGCCATTCTGGGATCGTTATGTAGAGCGCCGTGAGGCCTTGGCGGTCCAGGGTATTGAGGACGAGGCCCTGATCACTTACCGCTGGATGCTGGAGGAATACCGGGTGTCGTATTTCGCCCAGCAGCTGGGCACGGCCGTGACGGTCTCGCCTCAGCGGCTGGAGCGTCAGTGGCAGCAGGTGCGACGGTAAATCCTTACGTCTGACACACCAATTCCATGTGTTAATATCCGGTATCAGGAATGATTTAACAGGTCCTTGAGCCCACAACAACCGGAGTCATACCCGTGTCGACAGCAGTGATCAGTGCCACCGGTCTCTTCTCACCGCCCAGCGTCATCGACAATGACGAACTGGTTGAAGCTTTCAACACCTATGTGGCGCGTTACAATGAACGTAACGCGGCCGCCATTGAGCGTGGTGAGCTGGAAGCACTGGCACCTTCCTCCACGGACTTTATCGAGAAGGCATCAGGCATCAAGCGTCGGCACGTGATGGATAAGGAGGGCATCCTCGATCCCGAGCGCATGAAGCCCTCGATCCCGCAGCGGCCCAATTCCGAGTACGGCATCCAGTGCGAGATGTCGGTCAAGGCCACCCACCAGGCTCTGGAGCGGGCCGGGATCCATGCAGACGACCTGGATGCGGTGATCGTCGCCTGTTCCAACCTTGAGCGTCCCTATCCGGCGGTGGCCGTCGAGGTTCAGGACGCGCTGGGTGTTGATGGCTTTGCCTACGACATGAACGTTGCCTGCAGCTCCGCCACCTTTGGTATCCAGAACGCGGTGGATGCGATCAATAACGGTCACGCCCGCACGGTCCTGGTGGTGAATCCGGAAATCTGCAGTGCCCACCTCAACTTCCGTGACCGGGACAGCCATTTCATCTTCGGCGACGCCTGTACGGCGGTTATCGTCCAACACCCGGAGGACGTTCCAGCCGGTCTCGGTTTCGATGTCCTGGGGACGCGGCTCAAGACACGTTTTTCCAACAACATCCGTAACAATTTCGGTTTCCTCAATCGGGCGGATGAATCCGGTATCGACCAGCCAGACAAGCTGTTCGTCCAGGAAGGGCGCAAGGTGTTCAAGGAAGTATCACCGCTGGTCGCGGACCTCATCGGCAACCACCTGGACACGCTGGGGCTGGCGACCGATCAGCTGCGGCGGCTCTGGCTTCACCAGGCCAATCTCAATATGAATGAGCTGATCGCCAAGCGGGT
Source organism: Salicola sp. AFF1 (assembly GCF_056783195.1). NCBI lineage: Bacteria > Pseudomonadati > Pseudomonadota > Gammaproteobacteria > Oceanospirillales > Halomonadaceae > Salicola > Salicola sp. AFF1. The sequence goes on along the minus strand of NZ_JBXAYL010000006.1, from coordinate 75,347 downwards.
CCTTGGTCATGACCCGGCGCCTGGCGAGGCTCCCGTGATTCTGGATGAATACGCCAACACCAGCTCCGCAGGCTCGATTATCGCATTCGATCAGTATCAATCCGACCTGAACAGCGGCGACCACGGGCTCATCTGTTCGTTTGGCGCTGGCTACTCCATTGGCAATGTGGTCGTCCGCAAACGCTGAGGCGGCCTAAAGGCCGCTGTCCGCGCTCAATGTCCGGAGGCGGTCGGGCAGGGGGGTGGGGCGGCCGGTGTCATGGTTGATCCATACCACTTTAGCGCTGCCTGAGGCATAAAGGGTTCCGGCTTCCGCGTCCAGAACCCGGTAAAGGGTTTCCAGGCTGCTGTTGCCGGCCCTGCCCGTGCGGACTTCAACCCGGATTGTCGCGGGATAGACCAGTTCCTGGTGAAAGGTGGCGCCGGTGGTTACGATAACCGGACCTTCGCCCTGACCGTCGGTGGTCAGCGTCTGGCTGTCGAACCACCGTATACGGGCCTCTTCAAAAAAGCGGAAATAAACCGTATTGTTCACGTGGCCGTAGGCGTCCTGGTCGCCCCAGCGCACAGGGAAGGTTTCCTCATGGACCAGGCGGCCCTCGGGCGTGTTCTCGGACATGATGACTCCTCTTCTATGGATGGCGTTGATTCTAGGGCCGAAGCAGATGATTTCAATCCCCTGACCGACAGCAAGGATGGTTTGATGAGGCAAAGTACGTTGATTGCGGTGCTGGCATTTGGCCTGACCGCTGGTGCCATTGCCCAAGCGGCGGAAAGTGAGGCAGGCAATGGTCTGCCCGGCGATGTTGACCCAGAGACAGTGGCGCGTAGTGGGGCCTACGATGACAGGGATCCGTGGGAGTCGTTCAATCGCAGCATCTTTACCTTCAATGAAGCGTTGGACAGTAACGTGGTACGCCCGGTAGCGCGCGGCTACAACCGGGTTACGCCGGAGCCGGTTAACGATGGGGTTACCAATTTCTTCAGCAACATTGCTGAACCGGGCAACATCCTGAACAGTTTACTTCAGGGTAAAGGTGAGGCCGCGCTCATCAGTACCGGCCGTTTCATCTTCAATACAACCTTCGGGCTGCTCGGCTTAGTGGACGTGGCCAGCCACATGGAGCTTCCGGAACAGGACGAGGATTTTGGGCAGACGTTTGGCTACTGGGGGATGGATACGGGCCCGTTTCTGATGCTGCCAATCCTGGGGCCGTCCACCGTCAGGGATACGGCGGGCATGGGCGTTGAGTATGGCGTGCCGGATCTCATGGACCCGATTGACGTCCGCCCGCGCTATGGCCTTTACGCACTCGACGGGCTGGATACCCGGGCGTCGCTGTTGCGTTATGAAAAGCAGATCACCGGTGATCGCTACAGGTTCATGCGCAACGCCTATTTGCAGCGGCGTGCGTACAAGGTTAATGATGGAAAGGTGAAGCACGATCCTTTTGCCCAGGAGGATGAAGACCTGATGCTCGAAGACTTCTGATCACGGGTTATACTCAGGTCAAGAATCACCAACCAGTGCTCAGGGGAGCCCCTTATGAGCCGCAGGATCTCGCATTACCGGAAGCTTCTCAAGCAGGCGCGCACCTATGAACAGTGGAAGGCGGCGGCGCTGGAGCTGGACTATCTGGAAGGCAATGTGGAGTGGAAAGAGGCATACGCCTCCGAGCTTTACAATTACAACCTGATCCATGATCGGCTGCGGGAATTGCGCCACTATCACCAGACCGGGGATTACGCCGGGCTCAAGCGCGCAATCCGTGAGGGGTTGCACCACGATCTTGGCAACATGGCCAACCCTGCCCTATACCACAACAGCTACGTGGGGACGAAACACCTGATCGAGGAATACGTGAACCAGGTGTGCGAATCCATCAACCTGCTGTGCGACACCCCGATGCCGGAACTTCCGGAGAGCGAAAAACTCGGGTTCTTCAAGGACACGTTGTTGAGTTACGGTCGCCCGGCGCTGCTGCTCAGCGGGGGTGCCACACTGGGGCTGTTCCATCTGGGGGTTATCCGTTCACTCTGGGAGCGCGACCTGCTGCCGCAGGTGATATCAGGCTCCAGTGCCGGCGCCGTAATGGCGGCCATGGTGGGCACCACGCCTGATGAAGAGCTGGAACAGTTATTGGAGCCTGAACGGCACAACCTCAAGGCCTGGCGCTGGAAAGGGGTGGTCAATGGGCTCCGGGGCGCTGGTTTCATGGACCAGGCTGTGCTTGAGCAGTGCCTGCGCGAGAACATTGGTGAGTTCACGTTCGAGGAGGCCTTCCAGCATACTGGGCGTTCGATCAATATCAGTGTGTCCTCGGATCAGGGTCAGCACGCAGCGCGCTTGCTCAGTGGCTATACCTCACCCTATATGCTGGTGTGGAGCGCCGCCCTGGCGTCCTCGGCCGTGCCTGGCGTGTTCCCGCCAGTACAGTTACAGAAAAAGGATCACCAGGGAGCGACCGTTCCCTACATGCCCCGACTTCGGTTTGTGGATGGCTCCGTGGTCAGTGATCTCCCACGGGAGCGCCTGATGCATCTTTACGACGTTAACTTTACCGTGGTGAGCCAGACGAACCCGCATGTTGTGCCCTTTCTGCGTCGGGATGACGGCTACCAGCGGGAAAGCCTGGCGCGCTTGCCGCTATCGATGTTGAGGGCTGAGCTCCAGTTCCACGGCAGGGGGTTGTTCGATGTGCTGAGACAGCGCATGCGCCCGGAATTCGCGCGTCAGGCTTGTGGTCAGATTTACACCATCATGGCTCAGCAGTATAAGGGCGATGTGACGCTGGCGCCACGCTACCGGTTGCGCCACTTCCGGCAGATGATGGCCAACCCCTCACCGGAATTCGTGCGGGAGATGATGCTGGAGGGCGAGCGGGCCACCTGGCCCCTGATCTCCCAGATCCGCACCCATGCCAAGATTTCGCGGACCCTTGAAAGCTGTATCCGGCGCCTGCGTCAACACAACCGCAAGGGCGCCGAGCTGCACGTGATCGCGAGCTGAGCCTGTACGCTTCCGGGTCCGCCCGCTATCATGGTCGGTTTCTTACCCCACCCGTGGATTGGAGCGCATGCTCAACGAGGATACCAAGGCTGAGATCCAGGCAGCCTATCGCGCCGTTCTGGCGGGCAAGGATATGCGGGCACGTTACGGCCAGCGGCTCATGATTGCTGAGATCGCCCGCTACCTTGGCGAGATCACGGAAAACGACGGTCAGCGGACCTCGGCCCACAAGGCCTGTGTTCTGGAAGCCGGAACAGGCACTGGCAAGACCCTCGCCTACCTGTTGGCGGCGATTCCGGTGGCGCGGCAGCAGGGCAAGCAGCTGGTGGTTTCCACCGCCACTGTTGCGCTTCAGGACCAGATCGTGAACAAGGATCTGCCGGATCTGAAAGCCCATTCGGGACTGGATGTCAGGTGGTCGCTGGCGAAGGGGCGTGGGCGTTACCTGTGTCTTTCCAAGGTAGAGCAGAGGCTGCACGGCCATGGCAATCAGGACAGCGACACCATTCCGCTTTTCATGCTCCAGGACGACACCGGGGAACCCGCGGAGACCCGCGCCTTTCACGAGAAACTGTTCTCGAGCTATGCGGCGCGCGAATGGGATGGGGATCGGGACCACTGGCCGGATCACATTCCGGACGAGGTCTGGCAGGGCGTAACCACGGATCATCGCCAGTGCACCAACCGCCGCTGCAGCTATTTCGACAGCTGCCCCTTCTTTGCGGCGCGTTCTGAGCTGGAGGATGCGGACGTTATTGTGGCCAACCATGACCTGGTGCTGGCGGATCTGGCGCTGGGCGGGGGTGCCATACTACCGAAGCCCGAGGACACCATCTATGTCATGGACGAGGCCCACCACCTTCCGGACAAGGCCCTGAACCATTTTGCCGCTTCGCTGGGGCTGGAGGGCACACGGCAGTGGTTGCGCTCCATGACCCAGGCACTGGCGCAGCTGTTGCCGCATCTGCCGGCTGATGCTGAGTCGGCGCGAACCGTGCAGAAGCTGACGGACCTGGCGCGGGAAATGGACCCCCTTCTGGCGGCCGTGCATGAATGGCTGGAGGAGAATACCCCCTGGGAAGGGGCGGAGGATGGTGGCAACAGTCAGTACCGCTTTCCCGGGGCGAGGCTGCCGGATGCCCTCATGGAGCAGGTGACGGCGTTGAACCAGTACCAGGTCCAGCTGACCCGGCGTCTGGACCAGCTTTCCGATGCCCTGGACGAAGGCATGGACGAGCGCAAGGAGGGGGATATTGACCGGGAAACCGCCGAGGCCTGGTATCCGGTGATTGGCCAGTTCCATGCAAGGGCGGAGGATCAGTTGCGCCTTTGGCAGGCCTGGTCCGAGCCCGTACCGGAGGCGGAAGAAGGCGAGGACAGTACGCGGGCCCCCGCACCGGCCCGGTGGCTGAATCGTCGAGGCGGGGATAACGCAGACATCGTCCTCTACAGCAGCCCGGTTCTGGCGGACAATGTTCTGTTTACGCGCCTGTGGAGCCGGTGCTTCGGGGCCGTGCTCACCTCCGCGACGCTGACAGCGCTGGGGCGCTTTGACCGGCTCAGCATGCGTGCGGGCTTACCGGCGGACAGCCGCTGTCTGGTGATTCCCTCGAACTTCCGCTACCAGGAAAACGCGACTGTCGAGGTGCCCGCCTCAAGCATGGAGCCAGGGGATCCAGCCAGCTATGCGGAACGCCTGGTGGACCGTCTGCCCGGGGTGCTGGCGGATGACACCGCAGCACTGGTGCTTTTTACCGCGCGCCGGGATATGCAGCGCGTGCGGGATATGCTGCCGGAGATCTGGCGGGACTGCGTGATCACCCAGGACGACCATACACGGGCGGAAGTGCTGGAACGTCACCGCCAGCGGGTGGATGCTGGACAGACGTCGATCCTGTTCGGTGTGGCCAGCTTAGCGGAGGGCATTGACCTGCCCGGAACCTACCTGGAACACGTGGTGATCACGCGCCTGCCGTTCTCGGTTCCGGATGACCCCATTGAAGCCAGCCTTGCCGAATGGATCGAGGCAAGGGGCGGCAACCCCTTCATGGAAATCAGTGTGCCGGACGCCTCGATAAAGCTCGTGCAGGCGGCGGGCCGGTTGCTGAGAAGTGAATCCGATACCGGGCGCGTTACCATTCTGGACCGTCGCATCATCACCCGGCGTTACGGCAGCATGCTCCTTGATGCCCTGCCGCCGTTCCGTCGGGTGATTGCCGCCTGAAGGGGTATTACTCCCCCCGTTTTGCCGGATGCGGTTCGGGGCTGATCAATCCCTGCTGCCGCGCCATGGCATAGGCGGCCTTGGGGCCGTTCCAGAGTGAGGGCAACAGGATGAGGGAGACCGGAATGGCGGTGATCACGATGAACTGTTGCAGGGCGCTGATCTGGCCCTCCCCCATGTAGAGGAGGATGGCCGCCATCATGGCCATGGCAATGCCCCAGAAGACACGGACCGCCCGGTTGGGCTCGTCATGGCCTGTTCCCACCACCGAGATGGCGTAGCTCATGGAATCGCCGGTGGTGGCCACGAAGATGGTGGTCAGCACCAGCACCGCCAGTGCCATCAGCGTACCGCCAGGAAGGGCCTGTGCAACGGTGAGCGTGGCCACGTCGAACTGGAAGTTCTGGAGCGGCTCCGCGAGGTCAATGACGCCTTCCATCTGGTAGAAGATGCCGGCGCCGCCCAGAAGCGTAAACCAGACCGTTGTAGCGACAGGCGCCATAACCGCAACAGCGAGGATCATTTCGCGGATGGTGCGGCCACGGGATATGCGGGCCACAAAGATCGCCATTAGCGGCCCATAGCCGATGAACCAGGCAAAGAAGAACACGGTCCACCACTTCATCCACCAGGCCGGGGCGGTTTCGGAGGTCATGGTCCCCATGCGGAAGAACGAGGAGATGTACTGCCCGAAGCCCTGAGTGTAGGCATTGGTGAGAAAGAGGGTGGGCCCGAAGAGCACGATCACCGCTGCAATGGCCAGCGCCAGGATCACATTGAAACGGCTCAGGAACTGGATGCCCCTGTGGATGCCGGTCACCGCCGAGGTGACGTAAATGGCGCCCAGTGCAATCACGATCAACAGTTGGGTCGAGTACTGGTCCTGGATCCCGAACAGCACTTCCAGCCCGTAGCTGACCTGGGTCGCGAGGAACCCGATGGGGCCGACGGTGCCGGCGACCACAGCGATCACGCAGCAGGCATCGACAACCCCTCCGATCCAGCCACCCATGATGCGCTGGCCAAATACCGGGTACAACAGCGTCCGGGGACGCAGCGGATGGCCCAGGTCATAGTGGTTGTGAGCCAGGATAATGGCGGTCAGTGAACCCAGGATGGCCCAGGCGAGGAAGCCCCAATGCATGAACGATTGGGCCAGGGCCCCGGCAATGGCCTCGGCCGTACCCGCCTCGGTTTCAAAGGCCGGCGGCGTGACCACGAAATGGTACACCGGTTCGCCGGCAGCAAAGAAAACGCCCCCACCCGCGAGGAGGGTGCACATGATCATCGACAGCCAGCGGAAGGTGCTGATTTCCGGGGTGGTACGGTTCCCAACGAAAGCGCCGGCAGCGGGGGAGACCGCAACCCCCAGGGCAATGAAGAAGGTTGCCATGAGCAGCAACTGGAAATACGAGCCCAACGCCGCAGCCGTGGCGGCAAAACCGGCCCCGATGCTGTCCGAGACCATCTTGATGTCGTAGAGCGACAGGAGGATGAAGACAATGATGAAGCCAGCGCTGAGTCCCAGAACGACGGGATCACCAAGGCGCTGATGCTGGTTGGGGGCAGCAGCTTCCGGACGTTGTTCGGATGGCGTCATGGGAGCCTCGGGGCCAGTTGAGTGAAGCGCGCGATGATGACAGCTGATGACAGGAAATCAATGGCTGTTGGGTAATAGAGCATAAAAAAGCCACCAGCGGAAACCGTTGGTGGCTGAGAGAGGGGCTTGATGAGGAGAAATCCGAAAGGCCTGAAATCGAATTCCTGTTGCCTCTTGTTACGGTGCCCAATTTAGGGGGATAGGGGGCGTAGAGGGATCGTCCAAAGGGCGTAAAAGAGGGAGTAAAAGAGGGTAATGGTTCTAAAATGTGAACTAAATCACACTTTGAGTCCTGCTACTAATCCACCAGACCCAGTTCGCGGGCTCTTGCAAGCGCACCGGTACGGCTGCTGGCTCCCAGCTTGCCGTAGAGGTTGCGGATATGCGCCTTCACCGTGGTCTGGGCCACCGACATACGCCGTGCGATTTCCTTGTTGGCGTGGCCGGCATGGATCAGCGCCAGAACCTCGATCTCGCGCTGGCTCAACGGTTCTACCAGTTCTTCGGTACCGTCATAGGAGGCTGAAGGTGGCGTTGTTGCGGATTCCGGCTCCACCGCCAAAAGGGAATCAAGCTCGCGCAGGAATGCCGTTGGCAGTCCATGGCGGGGAATGCGTTGGTAAAGGGCAGCCAGGGCGGGCCCTTCCTCAACAAACAGCCGCAGGAAACGCTCCCGGGAAGCCAGTTCAAGGGCTCGGTGGAGCATGATTCCAGCCTGTTCGCCTTGCTCCAGTTGGTCCAGGCATAGAGCGTACACCGCCAGTAATTCGATCAGGTGTTTGATGTGGCGCCCTTTCTCGGTGGACAAGCGGAGAGGGGCCAGGAGGTTGATGGCCGCTTCAGCCTGACCTTCCGCGAGCAGAAGCCGGGCCAGCCCAATCTGCGCCTGTTCCCGGTTGATGGGGTTGCGGTAGTTGTGGTTTTCCAGCCGCTCTCTCCAGGCCTGGGCACTTGGGTCATCCCCGAGTGCCAGGTGGCAACGGATATGAAGGGCTTCCAGGCAGGGCGGTTCGAACAGGATGGCGTCGCGTTTCTGGTCCTGAACGCGTTCCGCATCCTCCAGGTACTCCATGGCTGCCTGGTACTGTCCCCGGGAAAAGGCGAGGTGAGCACGGGTGTACTGGATGACGACGTGCTGTCCGGGTTCGCTGCCCGACCCCAGGTGGGGCAGCAGGGGCGTCATGTAAGCGTCCGCCAGCGTCAGGTCATTCTTCTCCCGGTGGATCTGGACCATGGCGCTGTTCTGCCAGCATGAGACCAGCCGGGGCTGTTGCGGATCGGTATGGTAGGAATTGACCCATTCCCGGACACTGGTGCCGACGTCCAGGGCCCGGTCCATCTCCCCCTGGTAGAACAGGATCCAGGCGAGCAGGCCGCCGCTGGAGAGGGTGGTGGCGTGCTTTTTCTCGCGGCGGCCGTAGGCCACTGCTGATTCCAGCGCATGGGTGGCGCTGGCCAGGTCCCCGTTGGCGTAGCAGTCCAGGCCGATGCCGTAGTAGGTTACGGATTTCAAAGGGATATTGGTGTGGTCAATATCGCGCAGGACCTGTTGGGTAAGGTGCTGGGCGCTGGAGTGGTCGCTACGGGTGCGCGCCATGTAGGAGCGGATCAGTGCGATCTCGTTATGGAGCGCCAGTGCCACATCGGCATTGTCGTCGGAGTTGGCGACACGGATGTCCAGGATGTCTTCCAGCTGCTCCAGTAATGGCTCAATATTGCTCAGACGGTTGAGAAAGAACAGGGCCCAGATCTGGAGCATCATCAGGCGCGGGTTGCGCGTTGTGCGTTCATCCGGCAGATACTGCAGCCATTTGTGGACCAGTTCGTGAAAGCCGGTGTGGATCAGGTTGTTCCCGTACTGCTCCAGCACCTGCTCCAGCCAGTCCCAGTCTTCCAGCTGCAGCAGCTGCACAATGGCTTCCTGGAGGTGATCCTCCTCCAGGAGCCAGCGGATCGCCCGGGCCTGCAGGGCCCTGTAAGCCTCGGGATCGGTCTGGCTCAGGCGTTGCGCCAATGCCTCGCGGAAAAGGTCGTGATAGCGGAACCACTGGTCCCGGGTGTCCAGGGGAATAATGAAGAGGTTGGCGTGAACCAGCTGCTCCAGAACTGCCTGGCTGTCGTCACGCTCGAGGACACTGTTGCACAGCTCGGCACTCAGGCGCCTGCAGACGCTGGTCCGCAGGAGAAAGTCACGGACTTCCGGTGTCTGTTGATCCAGAATCTCAGTCAGGATGTAGTCATTGATCTGGCGGCTGTGCTCGCCTTCATTGAGCACTGCCTGGGTAAGGTCGCTGGTGCTCGTGCTTTTTCCCGACAGGGCGGTCAGCTGCATGGCGGCCGCCCAGCCTTCGGTTCGCTGCCAGATGGCGCGAACCCTATCCGCATCCAGCGCCAGCCCCATGTAATGATTGAAAAAAGCGCTGCATTCCGTCTCGGAAAAGGCCAGGTCACTGGCATGAAGGCCTTCCATCCAGCCCTTCACCCGCCACCGGGACAGCGGTAGTGGCGGTTCCGTGCGCGAGAGCAAAACGAGGTGCAGCGCCGGTGGCGCATGGTCCACGAGGAAGGTCATCTGGCGCTGGATATCGGCGTCCTGGATCAGGTGATAGTCATCGAGTATCAGGTTGGTGTGTGGAATGGACAGCTCGGTCAGGGTGTTGATCAGCGCTGTCAGTGCGCCCTCGATGTGCTCCTGGCCAGGGCTGTCCAGATAACGGTGGATGCTTTCCTGATGTCCGATAATGGTATGTTCCAGAGCACCAAGGATGTACGACCAGAAGCGCCTTGGTTCGTCATCCTGTTCATCCAGGGAGAGCCAGCCCACGGCCTCGTCGTGGTTCGCGCACCACTGGTTCACCAGGGTGGTCTTGCCATAGCCGGCAGGCGCCGTGATGGTCGTTACCCGGCGTGCGGCATCAGGCTGCAGCCGTTCAAGGAGACGGGGGCGGGCGATGGCGCGTGGGTCCGCGGCCGGGCGCATGAATTTGGTGGCCAATAGCATCGGCAGTCCCTGGTCCCGTTCCTGTGCTCAGGTTCGCATTGTCGGGGCTGGCGGTGACAGGATCAAGGTGCTGTGACGCCTGCTTCCCTGGAGGAGGGCTGGGACAGGATGCGAAAAAAATGGAATAATACGCTATATTCTTATAGCGACGTTAAAGCCCCGGAGTCTCCAGGCATGAAGCTGCAACAGCTGCGTTACATCTGGGAAGTAGCCCACCATGATTTGAATGTATCCGCCACCGCCGCCGAGCTGTTCACCTCACAGCCGGGCATCTCCAAGCAGATCCGGATGCTGGAGGATGAGTTGGGGGTCGAGATCTTCGCGCGCTCGGGTAAGCACCTGACGCGCATTACGCCAGCGGGCGAGAGCATCATCCGTGAAGCGGGGGAGATCCTCAGGCGTTCGGATGGCATCAAGCGCATTGCCCAGGAATTCAGTGACCAGAGAAAGGGCGAGCTGCGTATTGCCACCACGCATACCCAGGCCCGCTATGCCCTGCCGCCGCTGATTCGGGCGTTTATGGAGGAATACCCGGAGGTGACGCTCCACATGCACCAGGGCACGCCCTGGCAGATCTCTGAAATGGCGGCCAATGGCGTGGTGGATTTCGCCATCTGCACCGAGGCGCTGGACCAGTTCCATGACCTGATCATGATGCCCGGCTATCGCTGGAACCGTTGTGCCGTGGTCCCGAAGGATCATCCGCTGGCCAGCAAGAAGAAACTGACCCTGGCGGAGCTGGCCCAATACCCCCTCGTGACCTATGTGCAGGGCTTTACGGGCCGTTCAAGGCTGGATCAGGCGTTTGAGAGCCAGGGGCTGACACCGCGGGTGGTGTTTACTGCATCGGATGCGGACGTGATCAAGACCTATGTCCGGCTCGGCCTGGGCGTGGGGATCGTGGCCCACATGGCCCATGATCCGGAAGCGGATCCGGATCTGGTGGCACTGGACGCCCAGCACCTTTTTGAGCCGAGTACGACCCGCATTGCCTTCCGCAAGGGGACCTTCCTGCGGGCCTATATGGTGGACTTCATCCAGCGGTTTGCGCCGCACCTCAGTCGCGATCTGATTGAGGCCGCGGCGCAGCGCAACTCCCAGGCTGAGCTGGATGAGCTGTTCGGGGACATGGTGCTGCCGAGCTACTGAGTCCCCCACTCCACGCTGGAGCTGGCGATCAGGTTATCAGCATGCAGGCCACATTCCTTCTTGGTGGCCTCTTCCCACCACCAGCGCCCTTCGCGCTCGTGCTGGCCGGGCAGGACGGGGCGTGTGCAGGGCTCGCAGCCGATGCTCACAAAGCCCCGGTCATGCAGTTCGTTATAGGGGACTTCCATGGTCCGGATGTAGTCCCACACGTCCCTGGATGACCAGTTGGCCAGGGGATTGAACTTGACCAGGGGGCCATTGCGCCCCTCGAATGCCGTGTCCTGCTGGACCACGGGCACATCATTGCGGGTATCCGGGCTCTGGTCCTTCCGCTGGCCGGTGATCCAGGCGTCAAGGCCGGACAGCTTGCGCCGCAACGGCGCCACCTTGCGAATGCCGCAGCACTCCTCGTGACCATCCTCGTAGAAGCTGAACAGGCCTTTCTGGTTGACCAGGTTCTGGACCGCTTCCGCGTCCGGAAAAAGGACTTCCAGATCCAGGTCGTAGTATTGGCGCACCCGTTCCACAAACCGGTAGGTTTCCGGATGGAGGCGGCCCGTGTCCAGCGTGAAAACGCTGAAGGGTTTCTTCAGGCTGTGCGCCATGGCAATAAGGGCTACGTCCTCGGCGCCGCTGAACGAAATCGCGATACGATCGACCTGCTCCAGAGCGGTCTTGAGGATCTTGCGGGGGGAGGCATCCGCCAGCTCGCTGTTCAGGCTTTCGATATCCATCAATGGGGTTCCATCAATCGAGGGTGGATTCAGTGCTAACAATTCTAACATCCAGTTTGCGTTATTACTCGTGCATTCAGTTCAGGGTTTATTTATGATGGCGACCCCGCAAAAACAACGCTGGCAAGGGTATTGGGTAAAGGAGGCGACGTGGAGCTGGCCTGTCTTGATCTTGAAGGGGTTCTGGTCCCTGAAATCTGGATTGCGTTTGCCGAGAAAACCGGTATTCCGGAACTCAAGGCAACAACCCGGGATGTTCCTGATTACGATGAGCTGATGCAGCAACGCCTGGCTCTGTTGGACCGCTACGGCTACGGCTTGCCCGAGATCCGGGAAGTGGTCAGTGAGCTGGCGCCTCTTGAGGGCGGACGGGATTTTCTGGATTGGCTGCGTCGCCACTTCCAGGTGGTGATCCTGTCAGATACCTTCTATGAATTCGCCATGCCGCTGATGGAAAAGCTCGGCTACCCGACGCTGCTGTGCCACCGCCTGAGTGTGGGGGAGGATGGCACCATCAAGGATTATCATCTGCGTCAGCCGGATCCCAAACGCCAGGCGGTGCGAGCCTTCCAGCTTCTGAACATGCGCTGCATTGCCACCGGTGACTCCTATAACGACACCAACATGCTGGCCCAGGCCGATGCCGGCATCCTGTTCCATGCGCCGGATAACGTGATCAGCGAATTCCCGCAATTCCCGGCCGTTCATGACTATGACAGCCTGAAACAGGCGTTTCTGAACGCCAGCACGGCTGGCCACCGCTGAATCCTGCCAATCAGGAGGCTGGCGCCGCTTTGGGGCGGACGCCTGCCCCTGTCGCTATAACCCCTCCAATACCTCCATCAGAAGCTTAACCTTGGTTACCGATTCCTGGTATTCCGCCTCGGGTTCCGAATCCGACACGATGCCGCCGCCACCAAAGCAGGTGATCTGGCCGTCATGGCATTCCAGGGTCCGGATCGCAATGGTGCTGTCGAAGCCATTACAGGGCGTCCAGTGGAAGAAGCTGCCGCAATAGACACCCCGGGGCGTCTCTTCCAGTTCGCGAATGATCTCCATGGCCCGGCGCTTGGGGGCACCGGTAATGGAGCCACCAGGGAAGGCGCTCAGCAACAGCTCCAGTGGTGATAGCCCGGGGTCCAGTTCGCCGGTCACGCAGGAAACCAGGTGATGCACATTGGCAAAAGTTTCCAGGGCAAAGAGGGGATCGGCGTTCACCGATCCGGTGCGGCAGCATTTGCCCAGGTCATTGCGCAGCAGGTCCACGATCATGAGGTTTTCGGCTCGGTCCTTGGGGCTGTCCAGCAGCTCCCGCGCCAATTGTTGATCCTCTTCCGGCGTGGTGCCGCGTCGCCGGGTGCCCTTGATGGGCCGGGTTTCGACCTGGTGTTTGTGGACCTTCAGAAAACGTTCCGGGGAAAGGCTGAGAATGCGGTTCGCGCCGGTGTCAAAGTAAGCGGAGCAGGGCGCGGGGTTGGCCCGGTGGAGCGCCTGGAAGGCGTGGATGGGGTGGCCCTCGTAGCGTGCCTTGAAGGGTTGGGCGTAATTGACCTGGTAGACGTCACCGGCGTGGATGTAGTCCTGGATTCGCCGGACTTGCTCCAGATAGGTTGCGCGCTCCTGGCAGGGCTGAAACCGGTCCATGAGCCGAAAGGGCACCGGGGCAGCGCTGTCATCCGGGCGGGCAAGGCGGCGCAGGCGTGCATGGATGTAACGCTGACGCTCTGGCGGGCAGTCCGGATGGATGTGCAGCTCAATTGTCCCGCCTTCAGGGTGATACAGGATCACCCAGTCGTATTCGTTGACCTGGATCAGTGGGGTAGGCGAGGGACCGCGCCCCGGCAGCTCCATCTCGCCATCGCCATAGCTCACGAACCCGAGCTTGAGCGGCAGCCAGCCATCTCCGTTCGTGGGGGCCTGCCTTGCCCGCCGGCTGAGGCCGGCGGTGTGGTCGGCGCACTGGTAACAGGTTTCCTTGAAGCGTGGCAGGGCCGTCATGGCGCGCATCGGCGCAGGCTCGTGCGTGGCGCCTGGCACATCAAACAGACAGAACCCGGGCTCATCTGCAAGGGCCAGCGCCAGATCCGACCAGCTCAGTTGGGGCAGTGTTTGCGTCAATTCCATGGCGATTCCGGTGAAAAGCGTCACAGTTTAACCTTTCAGTGGTCCGGATGTGACCCGGTGAACGACGCTGCAAAAGTGCTGTGATGCATAATTGGACCGCAAAGTATGGCGTATCCTTGGAGGTAATACGATGTTCCGCAAACTGGTTCTGACTGCCCTGATCCTGATGATGCTGGTGCCGGCCACGGGCGTTGCCCAGGAGGGGGCTGATGGCCTCGAGCAGCAGAGCACCAAGCAGATGGCTTTCGGGAAGCTGTCCGAAAAGCAGCAGAAACTGGTAGTGGCGATGCTCAAAAAGCTCTTCAAGGAAGGCAAGGTGAAGGCGGAGGAAAGCATTCGCAACAACGGCAGCTTTGTGCCCTACGCCTACGTTTCCAACCATAAAGGGGAGGGGCAGTTCCTGCACATTGATCCGGAACAGCAAATGCGGGCAGAAGTGGCCGCGCATGCGGTTCAGAAAACCATTGTGACCAATGCGCTCCGGGGCAACCTGGCGGCAAGTGGCCTGTTCATGACCTCGAAGATGCCGCAGGGGGTTAAGGAAAAGGCCAAGCAGGAGCTGGCGGATTCCATCAAGGGGGACAGGAGCATCGAGGATGTGCGCTTCCTGATGGTGGAGCTGCAGCACCTGGGTGGGCTCGGGCTCCTGATGTCCGTTCCGTACTGGCAAAACGACGACGGCAAGTGGGTATTCGGGAGTCCCATCTCCCAGCAGATCAATCCCGAGCTGCAGGCAACGGTGCAGCGGATCATGCGCAAGGCCGCCAAGCAGCAGAAGAGTAACGGGTAATCACCCAACCCGCCCTCCGCGGCGCTGGCATTACGGACTCGGCCACCCCATGGTGGCCGTTTTTGTCAAAAAATGGCCGTCTGTTAATAGAATCACAGTTCACCCCCTCCCCGCCTTCGGCCTCGTCACCTGTGAACCCGTTCACTCAATGATCCGATTGTCTTACCTAGAATGACAATCACCGGTCGGAGCCGGCCGGGAACAAAAATAAAGTACGCAAACAAAGCATCTCGAAGGAGAACAATTATGAAAGGCCTGAATAAAGTTGCACTGGCAACCGCCGTTGCCGCAGCACCGTTCGCCGCACAGGCGGAACTCACAGCAATGTCCGACCAGGCCATGGGTAATACCACTGGCCAGGCTGGTGTCACCATTGAGTTGGATACCCAGGTGAGCATGGACCAGATCCAGTACGATCAGGGCGCTGATACAGGCTCTGTTCTGATGAACAATCTGGACATTGCTGGTGTTGGCGGTCCGGGTTTTGGTGATGGCCTCGACGTAACCGTGGACGTTGATCTGGCGAAAGACGGTGAAAGCCTGAGTGACTACAACCAAAAAATTGCTGCGCCTGGTGTCGGCACTGGCAATGATCTGGACCTGAACGATGGCGATGCCCTCATCTCCGTGGGCAACCTCAAGGGTGATGGCGCCGTCGACATGAACGTCAATCTCGGCAGTGGCGATGCGACCGGTGAACTGGGCGACGCGTCCAATGACGGCAATGCTATGCAGCTGGCCGATTCGGACGGCGATGCCCAGGCAACGCTGATCTCCGACATCAACATGGACGTGTTCATGTCCCAGCTCGACATTGTTGCCCGTACTGACAACAAGGTCGGCGGTGACGCGGACTCCGGCTCTCTCGAGATTGAGACAGCCTTCGCCATTGACAATCTGGATGCGCAGTTCGACGTAGCGTCCGTGAATATCCAGGGCATGCGCATGGCAGGCGCTGACTCGCTGGGTGCGCTCAAGTCCACAGGTCCCGGCTCCACTGCTGATCCCACAGCAATCAACCACGCGGTCGTGAGCATGGATATTGGCCAGGGTGGCGCGGTTGCCTCTGATGTGGATCAGGCGCTGAACATCAACCTGGATAACTTCACGGCTGACATCTGGATGCCGGAGGTTAACGTTGGTACTGGCGACGGTAACAACGTTGCGAGCATTGGCCGGGTTGGTATCGACAACCTGAACATCTCTGAGACAGAGATTGCCGTCTACGGCCGCGAATAACGCACCGGCCTAGTCGCGGAAAGCCACCCTTCGGGGTGGCTTTTTTTATGTCTGGATGTCCGTTTTGGGAAACCTTCCGCATCAGTAGGGGCGGTCGGGACGTTATGGTAAGGGTTGAAGCCGGGACTGCGACCGGAACAGCTCCCTGTTGTTGATCTGCTGATAAGGCTGTAGTGGGGGAACCAATGGCAGGCAAGAAAAAGCAAACAAAACGTATCAGAAAGCGGGGATCCGGGGGGACCAGAGGGATGCCCGGCCATCGGGTTCCCGAGAACGAGGTTCCGCAGCTGGAACAGGCGAAGGCGAACCTGAAAGCAGCTGAAGGAGCAGAGGCCATTGCGACCGCGGCCCAACAGCTGCTGCGTATTGATCCGGCGGCCCCGGAAGGCTGGCATTCATTGGCCCAGGTGCAGTCAAGCAGCAACAAAAGCGAAGACGCGCTGCTCAGTTACTCAAGGGCGCTGCGGATTGACCCGGACAACGAGACCCTGTTGGGGCGTTACATTGACCAGGCGCTGAAGGCGGAAGCCCATCTTGATGCCCTGAGCGCGGCGCGCCACTGGGCGAGCCTTGACAAGGCGCGTTCTGTGACCGCCATGAGGCTTCTGTCAGGCCTCTACGGCATTCTGGGTAAAGAGGCTCTGAGCTGCCACTGGGCCCTGAACGCGGCGTATCAGGAGCCTACGGACAGCACCGAAGCCACCGATGAACAACAGCTCCGGATACTGGTTCTGGGAACACTGAACAATGTGCCCTACCAATACGATCCCTCATCCCGTCAGCTCAGCGTCAGCGAGGGGCACAATAACCTCATGCACATGACGGACCGGGGCGCGATTGCGCTCTATTCGTTGACCGTTGATGTGATTGACGACCAGCCAGAGGTTCTTGCCCAAATTCCGCGCGTTGACGTCATCTACAACAGCATTACGGATGTGGGGCGGTGCCACGAAGGCCTCAGGAAGGCGGAGCAAGTGTGCGCTGAGTTCAATGCGCCCGTTATCAATGCGCCCTCCGAGGTGTTGCGCACCACGCGCGCGGAAAACGCGGAACGTCTCGGGCAGAATGACTGTCTGCTGATGCCGCGCAGCATCTCCCTGGGCCGTGTCAAGGGCGACATCAGCGGCGAGGTCCAGCAAGCCGTTCGGGATAACGGCCTGAGGGCGCCCATCATCGTTCGGCCCTCCGGTTTCCAGAATGGCAAGCACATGTACCGGATTGATGATCCCGAATCCACCCCGGTACGGATCACCAGTGAAGCGGAGGTCTATGTCCTCCAGTACCACGATGTCACCTTCACCGATTCACGCGCCGAGGGCCACCGTTTCCATCCCAAGTACCGGGCCTTCATGGTTGATGGCAAACTCTATCCCGCCCACCTGCGGGTGGGCCATGATGGCGATTGGAACGTGCACTGGGAGGAAACCCGGAAAGCCTTCCGCAAATTCCCCTGGCTCTATGACATGGAGCAGGATTACATCGAGGATCCAGCGTCCCATTTTGAGGCTGGCATCTGGGAAGACCTTGAAGCAGCGCTACAGACGCTGAATGTGGATTATTTCGGGGTCGATTTCGCCGTCTGCACGGAAGCTGAGAATCACGGCAGGATCGTGGTTTTCGAAGCCAATGCCAGCATGCGCAGTTTCCTGCGCCAGACTTACCAGAACACGCCTGAGAACGAGGCGGCTCGCGAGATTATCCTCGCGGCGCACCGGATGTTCTGTGCCCGGGCCGGTGTGCCGGAGTGGGATTTCAACCCACCGAAAGGCCTGGAGGGGCCGGCCCAGAAGCACGGTTTTGAGGCCGATCCGGCAGCGCCCGTTGCCCGGCATGTGCTTTTCAGTGGCGATCTTCAGGGGCATGGCTTCCGCGAGTGGCTCCGGCATGAACTGCACACGCATAACCTGAAGGGATGGCTGCGGAACCTGTCCGACGGCCGGGTAGAAGCGGTCCTGGCTGGCAGTGACAAGGCGTTGGCGCATTTTCTGTCCGATCCCAAGGGGCCGGAAGAAGCCTCCATCGACCAGGTGGCGGTCGCGGACTGGACCGGAACAATGCCGCGACGAATCCGGGTCCTGGAAGCCGCCGGTGAACCGGCCGGAACAACCGCCGTGATGGCGGAAGCCTGAGCAAGCGCTGGTGCGGGGCCGTCATGGCGAATCTTGATCCGGACGATTTCGGAGCTCTGGCACGCTTTTTCCACGAGGCGCTGGAGGCGGGGCTGGACCATTACAAGGGGCTTGAGCAGGCGCCGGTCTGGCAACCCGCTCCGGAAACGGCGTGGCGTGCGTTTGCTGGTCCCGCGCCCCGTGGTGGGCAGCCCGTTGATCAACTTCTGGACCATTTCAGGGATTACCTGGTTCCGTATACCAACGGCAACCTCCACCCGGGCTTTTTTGGCTGGGTCCACGGTGGCGGTAATCTCTATGGCGCGCTGGGTGAACTCTGCGCGGCGCTTCTGAACAACAACCTGGGTGGCAGGAACCACATTGCACATGCGGTGGAAGGGCAGGTGGTGCAGTGGAGTCGTGACCTTTTTGATTTTCCTTCCGGGAGCTCCGGCCTGCTGGTCAGTGGTACCTCCATGGCCTCGGTTATTGCCCTGGCCGTTGCCCGGCAATGGGCGCTGGGCGAGGATGTGAAGCGCCAGGGCGTTCAGGGGAAAGGGCCGGTCCTGGTTGGTTACTGTTCAACCCAGACGCATGGCGCCCTGGTCAAGGCGTTTCAGCTCCTGGGCCTGGGCAGTGATGCCTTACGGCGCATCCCGGTCCGTGCTGACCACTCGCTGGACACCGAAGCCCTTCAGGCGTGCATCGAGCAGGATCGTCGGGCTGGCCTGAAACCCTTCGCCGTTGTGGGGACGGTCTGTACCGTGAATACGGGCGCCATCGACGACCTGTGGGCGATCGCTGACCTCTGCGAGCGGGAACAGCTCTGGTTCCATGTGGACGCCGCGTTTGGGGCCGCCCTGGCGTTGCTGGAGGAATATGCGGGGGAGCTGGCGGGGGCCAGTCGCGCGGACTCAGTGGGTTTTGATTTCCACAAGTGGTTTCAGGTCCCCTACGCCGTTGGCGGGGTGCTGGTGCGTGATGCGGAGACGCACCGGCGAACCTTTTCCGAACCGGTCGAGTACCTTGAAACCCAGCCATTGGGTCTCGAAGCCGGGGCCCCCTGGCCCTGCGACCTGGGCCCGGAACTGTCACGCGGGTTCCTGGCGCTGAAGGTCTGGTTCACGTTCCAGGGGGCCGGACTGGACACCATAGCGGCCAGCGTCAGGAAGCATTGCCATTTGGCGCGCCAGCTGGCGGCCGCTGTCCAGGCCGCGGCGGATATGGAGTGCCTGGCGCCGGTCGGCAGCAATATTGTCTGCCTGCGTTACCGGCCGGTGCGCAGCGGCAACCGCGCCGAGGATTCGGAGCACTACCTGAATGCCCTGAACAGGGCCGTGGTGACGCAACTCCAGCTCCAGGGGGTATCCGCACCCTCCACAACCACGCTGGAGGGCACTCTGGCCATACGCGTGGCCATTGTGAACCACCGGACCGAGTGGGAGCACCTTGAGCAACTGCTCCATCATACCCGCCGTATTGGCGAATGCCTGGATACGCATTACCCGTCGCTGCTGAACCCGACGCACTGGCATTTCATGCAGGGGGGCGACGGACGGCTCGTTGTTGATCCCGTCACTGGGCTCAATCGCTACGGCTGTTCGCCCGCACCCCGCGAGCACGCCTTCACGTTTGCCTCCTCGACGGCTTCTTCCGTTTCGCCCCAGGCCTATGAAGCGGCGGACCATTACCGCCAGCAGTTGTTGCATGATCTGGTGGCGGGCGAGGCAGGCGGTGTAGTCCCGGATTATTTCCGCAGTCTTGAACAGGATCTGGTCCGGATCCTGGGTCTGGCCGATCTTGATCCAGGGGTTGTTCTCCTGCCCTCCGGGACCGATGCCCAGCTGCTGTCGGTGGGGGTAACGGCTACTGAATCGGTCGGCTCCTGGGTGAGCGTTGTCTGCGGCGCCGATGAAACGGGGTCCGGAACGCCGGAGTCGGTGACCGGGCGGCATTTTGACGACACCACCTGCCTCGGGGTGCGTGTGAGCCGTGGTGAGCGACTGGCGGGCATGCCCCCCATCGGTTACAGAGCGGTGGAGGTCCATGATGACAGCGGTCGCCCGCGTTCGCCTGCTGAGATGGATGCAGCAACCGAGGCGTGTGTCGAGGCGCTGGTGAGTGAGGGCCACTCTGTCATTCTGCATGCCATGGAGCAGTCCAAGCTGGGCAGGTGGTGTCCGTCACGGGAAGTGATGGAGCGCCTCCGGCAGAGCTGTGGTGATCGGCTTCAGATTGTGATTGATGCCTGCCAGCTGCGGACGGATCGGGACGATCTGCGGCGTCACCTCGAAAAAGGGGATAGTCTGCTGTTGACCGGCTCCAAGTTCTTTACCGGGCCGCCATTCAGCGGTGCCGTGGTTTTCCCCGCCCAGCTCTGTGCCCGGCTGCCACGGGCGCCCCGCTTGCCCGAGGGATTTGCCGACTATCTGCCCTCGGATGCGCTTGGCAGCTGGCAGAGCCTGGTTCCCGGTGCCAAGCCGGTTGTGCAGACGGGCGTTCTGCTGCGGTGGCGCGCGGCGCTGGCGGAGATGGAACGCTACTACGCGGTTCCGGAATCGCTCCGGATCGACGGGCTCAACCGGTTCAGCAACCAGGTTGTGAGGCTCCTGCGTGACCATCCGTTGGTGGAGCCGCTCTTCGAGCCGGACAGCCCTTGGTGGGCCCGCAGCGACTTCAATGGGGAAGAGCTCTCCAACCGGCGTACCATCTTTCCCTTCCTGGTTCGGGGCTCAGCCGACGGTGACTGGCTTGACCCGGGGCAGGCCCGCAAACTGTATGAGCTGCTGAATCAGGAGCTGGATACGGATACGCTGGAACCGCTGAGCCGGGAGAGGCAGCAGGTTGCCGGCCAATGCTGCCACATTGGGCAACCAGTCCCCCTTAAAGGCTCGGAAACGGCGGCTCTGCGAATCAGTATTGGGGCACGGGTCCTGTCCGCTGGGTATCACTCGGGCCAGGGGCTGGCAGCCCATCTGGAGGAGGAGCTGGAACAGGTGGACATCATCCTGCGTAAGATCCGCCTCTGCATTGAGCACTGTTTAACCTGAGAACGCGCTGGCGTGAACAGTGGTCAACCACCCCCTTAGTCAAGCCTCTGTGAGTCAGTCCTCATTTCTGAAACACAATGACAGCGGGTTAATGTTGCGGGGTTTTTATAAAAGCTTGAATATCAATTACCTAGGTATGATTTTGACGTAAATGGCCATTGTTCCCGTCAGGGGAGCCATTCGTTCATTTTGCTAAACAGTCCATTTTTTAACCTCACGTGGTCAGTATCATGATGACCATGGTGCCAGCCACAACAAGAACAATTGGTGCCTGATCCGAGCGCAGCTCTGTACTGCCCAATAACAAAGAAATATGAGGAGCAACCTTATGAAAGGCCTGAATAAAATCACACTCGCTGCGGCCATTGCCGCTGCCCCCTTCGCCTCCCAGGCGATGGAGCCCATGTCCGATAAGGCCATGGGCAACACCACCGGCCAGGCGGGCGTCACCATGGAACTGGAGACCAAGATTGGTATTGACCAGGTCGCCTATAGCCAGGGTGAGAACACCGGTTCGGTGCTGGTCAATGATATCAATATTGGTGGTGGTGCCTTCGGGGATTCGCTGGATATCGCGATCAACGTGGATCTGGTCAAGGATGGTCAAACACCGGATGATGTGAAATCCGGTGTTAGCCCTCGCGCCATTCAGCGTGGTCCACTTAATGACGGCGATGCCCTGATTTCTCTGAAAAACATTGAGAATGATGGCTCCGTACCGGTTGATGCGGGCATCACCATCGGGTCCATGGGACTGCAGAGTTCGGACGGTTCCGATTCGGCAACGCTGGTTTCTGACCTGAACGCATCGCTGTTCCTTTCCCAGCTGGACATCATCGCCAGGACTCAGGATCTCGATGGCAATACCGGAACCACTGGCTCGCTGGGCGTGGATGTGGCGTTCGGTATCGATAACCTGGATGTCAAGTTTGATGTCGCGGCTGTCAGCCTGCGGGGTATGCGCATGGCAGGTGAAGGGTCTCTTGGTGACCTCAAGAAGGACGGCAACAGGGGCACTGGCTCCATTGCTGCCAATCCGGCGCTTGTGAGCATGAATATTGGGCCAGGCGGCGCCGTCAATTCTGAGGTGGACGAAGCGCTGCGGGTCGAACTGGACACCTTCCAGGCCGATATCTGGATGCCTGAAATCGGCATCGGCAATGCGGACAGCAATGGTGACTTTGCCAGCATCGGTTCGGTCGGTATCCGTAATCTCAAGGTGACGGATACGACCATGGCAATCTACGGGCGCGAATAACGCCAACAGGCGTCCTGGAAGTCGCAGCAAGGCCGCCCGAGGGCGGCCTTGCTGTTTCAGGATAAACCGGGTTGTAAACCCTGTTTCGCCGCAATCAGGAGTGAGTGATGAAGATGCGTCGAATCTCGATACTGTCGATTCTGGCCGCTGCCCTGCTGGTGAGCGTCAGTGCCCATGGTTCGGATGTTACCGCAGACACCAAGGTGGCTTTTGATCCCAGGAATCAGGTGATTCCGTTCCCCTATGACATTCTGTTTGAGGCAGGCGTGGAGTCTGCCGACGATCTGGATGGCACCCTTAATGTGCCGGTGGCGGACCCTGACAGCAGCAGTGCCAGCGTACCCCTGGCGCTGAACCAGCTGGATGGCTTCTCGACTGTGGCCTCCTGGCGGGTGGGTTTTGATGGCGACATCAAGCCCGAAACCCTGGTTGGGGGGTGAGACCGTCCGCGTATTTGAAATGGCCGGCGGGGGTGAGGGATACCCGGAGCGTGCCCGACCCACCGATGTGGAAAGAGAGCTGGTTGAGGGCGAGGATTACACCCTTCACTACGATGACCAGCAGAATGCCCTCCAGATCCGGCCGGTGAAGCCGCTTGACTACAATACCACCTATACGGTGGCCCTGATGGCGGGCATCGAGGATACGGATGGTGAAAAAGTGGGCTACCCCGTGTCATGGTTGGGTGCGTTGAACACGGACCGGCTGGATCAGTTTGACGAGCCGGTCAAGGAAGGCCAGACCCTTCTGCAGTGTGTGACCAATCGCGCTATAGCGCCAATCGAGGACGATCCGGATTATCAGGTCAGCCGCTTTGACATGCTGCTGGCTTGGGGCGTCACCACGCAGCGTGTGGATGCCACCTTCGCGTCCGCGGCAACGTTCATCGAAAACGACGGCCTCAAAACCCTTTTCAATGAAACCGAAGCTGAGTGCACCTCGGTGATCTGCCTGGTGAATCTTGACGAGGCAACAGGCGAAGAAGCGCCGTCCACACCAGGCGGAAAAGCACACATCCTGCCTGGCAGCATCCGGCTTCCCTACGGCATTGGTGAGGCGTCCGACCTCTCGCCCGGTTCGCCAGCCAATGATTTCGAACCGTCGCCTGCCGAGGATGATGCGGCGCTCAGCGAGAGCTGGGAATGCGGGGACGGACCCTGTAATGCCGATGCGGTCCGCGGTAGCGCCTCAGGTGAGTCGATTATCCGTACGGTCCAGACCGCTCCATTGGTGATGGCCGTTCCGGATCCCAGTGCCGGTGGCGTCCCGGAGCCTTCAGGGGACGGTTATCCGGTCGTGATTTTCCAGCACGCAATCCAGCAGAATCGCTCCAATGCACTGGCCGTTGCGGATCGTCTGGCCCAGGAAGGGTTTGCTGTGGTCGGCATTGATATGCCCCTGCATGGCCTTGTTGAGCGCAATATTGATAATCCCGACCTGACAGACCTTTACGCGCCCAACTTCAACGCCCGCCTGTACAATTCCGCAGTTACAAGCGCCTGCTGGATTTTTTGCGACGGCGAGATCGAGTGGGCCCAGGGGATGCGGGGCGCGTTGCCCGTGGTTTATGAGCGGACCCAGTATCTGGATCTCGTGGGCAATGGCAGCGACCAGAGCGATGGTGCGATCGACGGTTCCGGGTCGCATTTCCTGAACCCGTCCCAGCCGCTGACTCAAAGGGATAACCTGCGCCAGGGCGCTCTGGATCTGGTGGCACTGGCCCATCATCTGCGCAACGCGGATATGTCGGAATGTGGTACCAAGCTGTTCAGTGATGGCTTCGCCGGTCCGGATTGTGACAAGAACGCAGCGTTGGCGAAGATCAACACCAATGAGCTGCACTTTGTCGGGCATTCGGTGGGCAATGTTGTGGCCGCGCCCTTCCTTTCCTGGAATGCGGGTATCGAATCGGTATCCATGCTGACCCCTGTTGGTGGGCTGATGCGGGCCCTTGAGGGCAGTGCCACCATAGGCCCCAAGCTTCGAGCTGGCCTCGCCGACAGTGGTGTTGAACCGGGCACGGAGGATTACTATCGGTTCTTTGCATCCGTTCAGGCCGTGATCGACAGCGCCGAGCCATTGAACCATGCGGCAGCCATCGGTAAGGGCGTTGACGGCGGGATGCGCCCGGTTTACCTGTCCCAGATTCTGGGTAACGATGGGTCAACCGGTGCTGGCGAAACGCCGTCAGACCTGGTGCTCCCGCCGTCCGTTGAAGGGCGTCCACTGGCTGGTAGCACGCCGCTGCTGGAGGCGGTTGGCCTGAACAAGGCGCCCACCGTGGCTGATGACCCTGGTTCCGGCTCGCTGACGCTGGCTGGTGACTACCATAATGGTGGTGTTCTCCAGGCGGCGCTTGGCTTCCGTTTCGGGACGCACGCATCGCCGCTGAAGCCGGTGACCGAGGACAGCGACCCGCGCAAGGGAGACGGGGCAACATTCCCGGTTTACCGTGGCGAAGCCGTGCATAACGAAATGCAGAACCAGCTCGCTGAATTTCTGGGCCGTGACGGACAGAACGTTACTATCGGGGATGTCACCCTGGTGGAGGCGCGTGACTGACGCTGACTGCCTATTCAGCCGGCAGTCATGCAACAAAAAGGGGGCCACAATCGTGGCCCCCTTCTTTTGAAAACTCCTGAGGATGGCGCTCTGGGACGAGCCTGGCTCAGACGCTATTGCTGTGGCACATCAATAGCCAGGTCGAACCCACCTCCGGCCTTGGGTGTCAGCTTAACCGGCCCCTCATCAATTCCTTTGGGCAGGTCGATGGTGTCTACACCGGGCAGATTGTTGCCCATGGAGAAGTTCACTGTTTCACCGTCGAAGGCGAGACCAAGCTGGCCATTCTGGTAGCTGCGCGTGAATGGCCCCTCTGGAATTTCCGGTACGCCATAACCGGGAATGGAAGGTTGGGGGAGCCCGGTATCGAACTGGGGTTGCAGCGTATCAAGGCGGTTGGCGGGCGAAGCCAGTGCCTGGCGAATGAACGCCTGTTCGGCGAAACGCTGGGCTTCGTCAAGACTTTCCCACCGGTGCTGCTGGAACGACATGACCTTCTGCGTCTCATCCGCTTCCGTCCGGATGGGTTCGCCGGGGCGTATCAGTGCCCGGACGGCTTTCGTCCGATTCGGTTCACTGTTCCGGGTCTGGCTATTGCTGCTGGGAGAGACCACAATGGCGGAGTCCTGAATATAGGTGTCCACCATCTCATCCTGTGAAAGGCTCTGGACGCCTTCGCCAAGTGCGTTGCCAGCAATGAGGCTGGCGCCCAATGCGGTCAGGGTCAGAATCGGTCTGGTAGCCATGGTCGTATGTCCAAGTCGTATGCTGATCATTCACCAAACAGTATTTGATGTTTGACAGCGTATTGCAATAGTGATTAGTGCCTAAGCGTGAGCCTTCGTAAACAGGCGTGACAGGGGTCAAATGGCCGGCTCGATTGTAACAATACCCTGGCGCCGGTGGGTGAACCGGCGCATCCCACGCGCGGATGACTATCGGCCCGGGCGGCGTAACATTTTTGTCCTCCCAACAAGGGAGGGCCTGATGTTCGTTGGGGTTCTGGGGATCGCCCTGCTGACGGGCATCAATTACCAGAACAGTCTGATCTATCTGTTCACTTTTATCCTGGGAGCGCTGCTCTACGGCACGATCTTCCAGACCTATCGCAATCTGGAAGGGCTGCACCTGAGCCTGGTGCGTGCTGGCGAATGCGTGGCCGGGGACAGCCTGCCCATGGCGGTGCGCATTACGGATCAAGAGCATCGCCCAAGGGCAGCACTGCAGCTCCGGGTTGATGGCGGGGAGCCGGTCACGGTCAGCCTGGAAACCGGGGAAGGGCGTGTGGTGGTGCTCCCCGTTGGCACGCACCAGCGGGGCCCCCAGAAGCTGCCTTCCGTCCGGGTGGAGACGGATTTTCCCTTCGGGCTGATCCGGGCCTGGACCTGGTTCCGCCCGGCAACCCCGGGGCTGGCAAGCCCCCGACCGGTGACTCCGCCACCGTTCGAGGCCTCTGGCGATGCCGAGGCGGCGGAAGGTGAGACCACCTTGAATGCCGCCAAGGGCGATACGGATATCTGGCTCAGACCCTATCGCCAGGGGGACTCACTCAGGCGCATCAGCTGGAAGCGCTTCGCCCGCAGCGGCCAACTGGTGGTAATGGACTGGGATACACCCCCTGCGGATCCGCGCTGGCTGGACTGGGAGCAGTTCCCCGGGGCGGACAGGGAACTGCGGCTGAGCTATCTGGCCTGGTACGTTGGGCGATTGAGTGAGCAAGGGCAACCTTATGGTCTGAGGTTACCCGGGAGCACAATCGAACCGGATACCGGGGAGCGTCATGATCAGGCGTGCCGGAACCGTCTGGCTGGCTTCGGCTATCAGGAGGTTCAGGCATGACACGCCATCACCTGGATCCATGGATGGCCGCTTTTGGCCTGATTCTGTTGGCGCAGGTGCAACGACTGCCCTTGTGGTTGTCACTGGGCGCCTTGGCGGCGGCTGTTACGGGCTGGCTCCTGCAGCGCCGCGGTAACCGTGGGGCGCGCCCATTCTGGCTGGGCGTTCTGGCGGTGGCCAGTGTCTCCGCATTCTGGTTGTATTACCAGGGACAGTACACGGTGGATACCGCCGCCTCCTTTCTTGTGCTCACAGCGGCCCTGAAATGGCTGGAACTGGGGCGCCGCCGGGACCTGTTCATTCTGTTCTTCACCCAGTGCTATCTGGCCGTGGTCACGCTGCTCTTCCATCAGTCCATGCTTTGGGCCGGGGCCCTGCTGGCCAGCCTGTTCCTGCTGTTTACCGGACTGCAGATGGCGCTGGGCGGTCGTGTCCAGGGCTTGGGCCGGGAGGCCATGAAGCGTTCGGCTCTGGTCTTCGTGAAGATGCTTCCGGTCGTGGTCGTGCTCTTTATCTTCTTTCCCCGCATTGGTCCCCTGTGGAGCGTGCCATTGGTCTCGGAGCAGGGGATGACCGGCTTGAGCGACAGCCTCGAGCCCGGTGGCATGAGCCGTCTGGTGCAGAACGATGACCCGGCGTTCCGGGTGACCTTCGGGGGAGAAACGCCGGCGCCGGGTGAGCGCTACTGGCAGGCGCTGGTGCTTGACCGGTTTGATGGTCAGCGCTGGGACAGGCGCGAGAAGAAACAGCAGCGTGGCATTTCGAAGGTGCCGGCGGACGCCTCGGCCGGTGAGCTGGGGGCGGATGCGTATGAGGTGATGCTGGAACCCCATGGCCGGCGTTGGGGATTTGCGCTGGCGGATTCGGTGCCGGCGTCCGCCAACGTCACGCTGAACGGGAACGGCATGGTCCGGTTCCAGCGCAGCGTGGATACCCGCAGGCGTTACCGCATGAGGCTCGATGGGGAAGAGCCGACGCCACCCCTCTCCAAATCCGAGCGCCAGTTCTACACCCGGCTTCCCGGGAGTACTAATGAACGTACCCGGCAATGGGTCCTGCAACAGCGCCGCAGGGCTGATGACCGGGAGCAGCTGGTTCGACGGTTGATGCAGCACTTCAACCAGCAACCATTCCATTATACGTTACAGCCGGAGGACCTGGGTGACTCGGACACCGTGGATGCGCTGATGTTCGAGACCCGGGAAGGCTTCTGTGAGCATTACGCCAGCGCTCTGGCCTTTATGCTCAGGACAGCGGACATTCCGGCACGGATTGTTACCGGCTATCTCGGCGGCGAATCGGGCGTTGACAATGAATACCTGATCGTTCGCCAGTATGATGCCCATGCCTGGGTACAGGCCTGGCTGCCAGGGCGTGGCTGGGTGCGCCTTGATCCCACGGCCATGATTGCGCCCGAGCGGATCGAAAACGGGCTGCGTGAGGCCATGGGCGGCGAGGATGACTTTCTGGCGGAAAATCCTTTTTCCATGAACCGCTATGCGGATGTGGACTGGATCAACTGGGTGCGCCTGCGCCTGGATGCGGCCAGCTATTATTGGCAGCGCTGGGTGGTTGGCTATGAAGGGCAGACGCAGCTCTCGCTTCTGGGAAAGCTGCCGGGTGATATCGACCGGCGAATGCTGGGCGTGATAACCGCCGTACTGGTCGCCGTTCTGATTATGGCGGGTGTCGGGTTCTCGCTGCTGCGCGCCCGCCGCCGTCACTTCCGCGACCCCTGGTACCAGCTGTATGATCGGTGGTGTCGCTGGCTTGAATCCCGCAATGCGGGAGCGGGCCGGAACCAGACCCTGGCCGCGCAGGTGACAGCGGCGGAACGGGCTTGCCCGGGGCGGGAAGCGGATATCCGGGCCCTGGGCGCATTACTGCAACGCGCTTTCTACGCACCTGAACAGCTCGCGAACCGGGATCTCATCCGGGCGCGCCGTCTTATGAACGCAATCCGAAAACGGAAACCCCATGGCCGAACCGGAAACACTGCCGCTGCAGAGTGATGCCTTTGCTCCCTGGCCCTGGCAATCGGATGCCTATGCCCAGCTGGCCCAGCGCTTCCAGGAGGGGCGATTCCCCCATGCGCTCATGCTGTTGGGACCTGCCGGCGTGGGCAAGCGCCAGCTGACGGTGTCACTGGCTTCCCTGCTTTTGTGTGAAGCGCCGGTGGCGCACAGCGGATACGCCAGGGCCTGTGGTGAGTGCAAGCAATGCCTTCTCATGGCGGGCGAGGGCCATCTTGATGCGCGTCGGCTGCTGCCCACGGATCAGTCGCGCTACATCCGCATTCATCAGGTTCGGGCACTTGGTCGTTTCGTCATGGAGAGCCCTCAGGTGGCGCGCCGTAAGGTCGCGGTGATTGAGCGTGCGGACCAGTTGAACCTGAATGCCGCGAACGCGCTGCTCAAAACGCTCGAGGAGCCACCTGCCGATACCTTTGTCCTGGTACTGCAGCGCGAAGGGCAGCCGGTGCTGCCCACTATCCGTTCCCGCTGCCAGGTGCTTCGGGTGGAGGCGCCAACGACCGCCGAAGCAAGGCAGTGGTTGGCACAGCATCGCTCAGACGATACCCCGGCTCTGGACCAGGCACTGCGCTGGGCTGGTGGTGCCCCCTTGGAGGCAGTGCGCCTTCTTGAGGCAAACCGGCCCGAGCAGCGGGCCCAGTGTCTGAAGGCCCTGCAACAAGCCCTCAAGGCCGAGATTACGCGGTCAGAGGCGGTGAAACCCTTCCTGGCCATGCCGCTGATGGAAGCGCTTGATCTGCTTCAGGGGTGGGCGCTTGACCTGGCGCGGGCCGGGGCGGATCCAGAGGCCGTTGCCGATGGGGAGGCGGCGCCGATGCTCCGGTTCCTGGCTGGGCGGCGGCACCCGTCGGAGCTGACCGCCATCCATGAGGCCATCATGGACGTCCGCCGTGGCCTGGACTACAACGTGAATCCCGAGCTGGAACTGATTGGCGTCCTGGAACTCTGGTGCCAGCTGATGCGTCGCTCGGGGGATGCCAAATCCGCTATGAGCCGCTAGACTGGCGAAACAACGCAACCGGCAAGTTAACGGGAGAAACATGGGTCCTGGAATCGGCGCACGCAGCGGTATCATGACGCTGACCATCAAGGATAAGGCGGTGCTGTATGCCGCCTACATGCCCTTTGTTCGCAATGGTGGCCTGTTCATTCCGACCCAGAAGAACTATCGCATGGGCGATGAGGTATTCCTGCTGCTTAACCTCATGGATGAACCCGAGAAGATTCCCGTTGCCGGCAAGGTCGTCTGGGTCACTCCCAAGGGGGCGCAGGGCAACCGCGCCGCTGGTGTGGGCGTCCAGTTCAACGGTGACGACGAGACCGCGCGCACCAAGATTGAAACCTACCTGGCTGGTTCCCTGGATTCAGACCGCCCGACCCATACCATGTAATCAATGGCCACACAGGCAGCCGAGACACTGACACTGGACGTTCCTGCCGGCTCCCTGGGAGCACTGGGCTGGGGGGAGCCGTCCTCGCCATTGATCATCGCTTTTCACGGCTGGCTGGACAATGCTGCCAGCTTCAGTCGGCTGGGCCCGGCCCTTGCGGCCGATTACCGCGTATTGGCCGTGGATCTGCCTGGTCATGGCCACTCCTTCCACAGACCGCCCGGCGCCAGTTATGAGTTGCTCGACTATGTGCGCGATCTGGCACCGCTGTTCGATGGTGTGGGGGCTGAAGAAGACGTGATCCTCCTGGGTCACTCGCTGGGCGGCATTGTTGCCAGCCTTCTCGCGGTAGCCGTGCCGGACCGGGTCGGATCCCTGATCCTTGTGGACAGTATGGGGCCGGTCACGGGTGATGCGGCGTCTTTCCCGGCTCAGCTCAACAAGGCCGTGGAACGCGTACGCCAGGGCAGCCGTGGCGAGCCCCCCCGGTATGCAAGCCTTGATGAGGCGATTCAGGCCCGCATGAAAGGCCGCCTCCCGCTTTCGCGCGCAGCAGCTGAATGCATCGTTCCCAGAGGTTTGGAACCGGATCAGGAGGGCTGGCGGTGGAATACGGATGCACGCTTGCGCTATCCCTCCATGCACCGTCTGGATGAGGACGAGGTTCAGGCCTATCTGGCAGCGATTGCGGCTCCCACGCTGTTGATAAGGGCCAGTCACGGTATGGCGACCTTCAAGCCGGAATGGTCAGAGCAGCGTCTTTCAAAGATCAGCGCTCTGGATGTGATGGATGTGGAAGGAAGCCATCACTGCCATCTGGATGCCGATGTGGAAGCGCTTGCCAGCCGGTGCCTTGGGTGGCTGCAAGGTCGCTTCCCTTGTAATGAACGCTGACCGTATCCATTGTCCCTTTATGGATGAATGGCTGAGGGGAACCGGCAATGAATGAATCACAGACTGTGGCCCTGGTGCTCGGAAGTGGGGGTGCCAGGGGGTACGCGCACATCGGTGTGATCGAAGTACTGAGGGAGCAGGGCTACAATATTGTTGCCATCTCGGGCGCCAGCATGGGCGCGCTCATTGGCGGTATGTACGCCGCTGGCAAGCTGCATGCGTACAAGGACTGGGTGACGGGGCTGGATCAGCTTCAACTGTTGCGCCTTCTGGACTTTTCACTGGGCTCGCCCGGCGCGATCCGCGGGGAGAAGGTCTTTGGTGTGGTCCAGGAGATGCTTGGCGACACCCGCATCGAGGATCTGCCCATTCCGTACACCGCGGTCACCACGGACCTGTTGGCGCACCAGGAGGTCTGGTTCCAGGAGGGCCCTTTGCATCAGGCCGTGCGCGCATCCACAGCGATCCCGAGTGTGATTACGCCGGTAATGCTGCAGGGACGTGTGCTGGTGGATGGCGGTTTGCTCAACCCCTTGCCGATTATCCCCACCGTGGCGGTTAATGCGGATCTCGTCATGGCAGTGAACCTCAGCGGCAATGATAAACGCTACGCCAATCTGCCGCCCGTCGATGAATGGGGAGCCCGTGAGCGTGAGCAGGAGCAGGCGGCGGCCGAGGCCGCGGCAGAGGTGGCGGCTGAAGCAGGCGTGGATCCCGCGGAAGAGGCCGAGGCCTCACCGGATGAGTGGCTTGATAAACTCAAGCAACGGGCTGCTCGCTGGTTTGACTGGGACAATCAGGAGGGCGGGCCACGGCGGCGTGGTCGCGCCAGCAGTGAGGAGCAGGCCCTGGCCGAGGTCCAGAAGCGGCATGCCCAGCAAACCGGGGATGCCGATAATGGCGATGATGATGCGCGCTCGGTGAGCCTCCAGGAGCTGGGGCTCGGCAAGTTTGATGTGATGAACCTGGCCATCGAGACCATGCAGGACTCGCTGACCCGCTACAAGATCGCCGGCTACCCGCCGGATATCCTGATCAACTTTCCCAAGCACGTGTGCCGCTCGTTTGATTACCACCGTGCGCCTGAGTTGATCCAGTTGGGCCGCATGCTGGCGGAGGATGCCCTGGCGGATCACCGCAACGCGGGCAAGGGGGAGCCGCGGATCCCGGGATCCAGCCGCCAATAACTGGTATACTGTCGCGTTTAACAGGCCAATCGCCGGGAGAATTGGGTGAGCACCGAGGTTATTGAACAACTGGAAACCGTGCGCGACTGGTTGCGCTATGCGGTGTCTCGGTTCGCCGAGGCGGATGTATGGTGTGGCCACGGCACCGACAGCCATTGGGATGATTCGGTCCAGCTGCTGATGCAGACCCTGAACCTGCCGATGACTGATAATGTCCAGTTCCTGGACGCGCGGCTGACAACCTCCGAACGCGAGCGGCTGCTGGAACGCATCGAGCGCCGTGTCCGCGACCGGGTGCCGGTGCCTTATCTGACCGGCGAAGCGTTTTTCATGGGCTTGCCCTTCCATGTGGATGAACGGGTCCTGATCCCGCGCTCGCCCATCGGCGAGTTCTTGGCATCCGAAGGTGAGCCCTGGCTGGCCGGCCGCCCTGTTGAGCGCATTCTGGACCTGTGTGCCGGCAGTGGTTGCATTGGCGTTGCGGCCGCCCATGTGTTTCCGGGGGCGCGCGTGGAGCTGGGCGAGGTCTCAGCGGGCGCTATTGAAGTAGCCGAACGCAATATCAAGCGCTATGGCCTGGAGGACCAGGTGCAGGCTGTTGCCTCGGATCTGTTCGCAGGGCTCGAAGGCCCCTATGATCTGATCCTGGCGAATCCGCCATACGTGGATGCTGGCGATATGGCCTCGCTGCCGCCGGAATACCGGCACGAACCGGAACTGGGGCTGGCGGCCGGGGATGACGGCCTGGCTCTGATGCGCCGGATCCTGCGCGAGGCACCGGGGTACCTTTCGGAGGATGGGGTTCTTGTGGGCGAAGTGGGCAACAGTCAACCCGCCCTGGGGGCAGCTTTCCCGGGTCTGCCCTTCACCTGGATCGAGATGGAAAACGGCGGTCACGGGGTCTTCGTGGTCGACGCGCAAACACTGGCGCAGGCGGCGCCCCTGCTGAACGGATAGCTCCCATGTCTGGCAACTCCTTTGGAACACTCTTCAGCGTTTCCACCTTTGGCGAAAGTCATGGGCCGGCCCTGGGCTGCATTGTGGACGGCTGCCCGCCAGGCGTGCCGGTGTCCGCGGAGATGATCCAGGCGGATCTGGACCGCCGGCGCCCTGGTACGTCCCGCCATACCACCCAACGGCGTGAGCCGGATGAGGTACGGGTGTTGTCCGGGGTATTCGAGGGCGTCAGCACCGGTGCTCCTATTGGCTTGTTGATCGAGAACACGGATCAGCGCTCTAAGGACTACTCTCAGATCAAGGACCAGTTCCGCCCGGCCCACGCGGACTACAGCTACTGGCACAAGTACGGCATTCGGGATTATCGTGGCGGCGGCCGTTCCTCGGCCCGTGAGACCGCCATGCGCGTGGCGGCCGGCGCCATTGCCCGTGCCTTTCTGGAGCAGAAGGGCATTCGTATCCGGGGCTGCATGACCCAGCTTGGCCCTATGCAACTGGGCGTGAGCGACTGGTCCGCAGTGCATGAGAATGCCTTTTTCTGTGCCGAGCCCGAAAAAGTGCCGGAACTGGAAGCCTATATGGATCAACTCCGCAAGGAAGGGGATTCCGTTGGGGCCCGGATCCGCGTGGAAGCAGATGGGCTTATCCCGGGGCTGGGCGAACCGGTGTTCGATCGCCTGGACGCGGATCTGGCCAAGGGGCTGATGAGCATCAACGCCGTTAAGGGTGTGGAGATTGGCGCTGGGTTTGACAGTGTCAGCCAGAAGGGGACCGAGCACCGGGATGAGATGACGCCCGATGGCTTTCTTTCCAACAACGCGGGGGGCGTGCTGGGCGGCATTTCCTCCGGGCAGCCCCTGGTGGCGAGCCTGGCGCTCAAGCCCACGTCCAGCCTCCGGTTGCCGGGGCAGGGGATTGATGTGGAAGGCAATCCCGTTGAGGTCGTGACCACCGGGCGCCACGATCCCTGCGTTGGCATCCGGGCTACGCCCATTGCCGAAGCCATGATGGCCATCGTGGTCATGGACCACTACCTGCGTCACCGGGGCCAGAACGCGGACGTGCGGGTGGATACGCCGGACATCGAGAAGGTACGCCGTCAGCAGGGGGGCTGATATGGCGGCGTCCGAGGCGGGTGCTTACTGGCGCCTTTCCAACCTCTACCTCTGGTTCTTCGCGGCCCTGGGCGTTTTCATGCCCTATTGGGCGCTGTACCTGGAAGATCAGGGCTTCGCCTACATCGAGATCGCCCTGCTCATGGCGACCCTGCAGGGCACCAAGATCGTTGCGCCCAACCTCTGGGGATGGCTGGGGGACCGAACCGGCCGGCGATTGCGCCTGATCCGCTTCGGTGCCCTGATGGCGCTGGTGTGTTTCAGCTTTGCACTGCTGCGGCCGGCCTTCTGGGGCCTGATGGTGGTGATGCTGTCCTTCAGCTTCTTCTGGAACGCGGTATTGCCGCTGTTCGAGGTCATCACCCTTCACAATCTGGGTACCAGCTCCCGGCGCTATGGTCGGGTCCGGCTCTGGGGGTCGGTGGGGTTCATCCTGTCGGTCGCTGGTTTTGGCGCAGCGCTGGATCACATGCCGGTCCGTGTTATGCCCTGGCTTGTAGTGCCGCTTTTTGCGGGGCTCTTCATAGCCTCACTGCTGGTGCATGACGAGCCCAGTGCCCGGAGGCGTCCCCATCATGGCTCGGTCACGGCCATCCTGAAGCGGCCCGAGGTCTGGTCCTTCTTCATCCTGAACTTCATGCTCCAGGCCAGTCACGGTCCTTACTACACCTTTTTCTCCATCCATCTCGAACAGCTGGGCTATGCCAAGATCAGCACCGGGGCACTCTGGGCACTGGGTGTGTTGGCGGAGGTGGGGCTGTTTCTGGTGATGCACCGGGTGCTGGCCGCCTATCCGATGCGGGCCATCATGCTCTGTGCGGCGGCCCTGACGGCCCTGCGCTGGCTGGTGATCGCCGAATTCTCGCAGTTCCTCTGGATCCTTCTCGGAGCCCAGTTGTTGCATGCGGCCTCCTACGCCGCCCTGCACGCCGCATCCGTGCACTACATCCGGCTGCAGTTCGGAGAAGGACACCAGGGGCAGGGCCAGGCCCTTTACAGCGGACTGACGTATGGTGCGGGAGGGGCCACCGGCGCCTGGCTTTCCGGCCTGCTCGTGGAGTGGGAAAGCACAGTGAGCGCCTTTTACGGTGGCGCTATTGCCATGCTCATAGGGCTGGCGGCCGCCTGGCTGTGGATGCGGCCAGCGCCGCAACGGGCGTACGCCGGCCAGTAACCAGGGGCCGCCTTTGGCATTTCAGAGGTTGTCGAAATCGCTGGCGTCGTGGCGCTCGGGGAGCCTGGCGTCGTCTTCGCCCCAGGTCTTGTTAACGATACGACCCCGTTTCACCGCTGGTCGCTCCGCAACCTCGTCGGCCCAGCGGACCACATTGGTGTAGCTGTGCGCCTCAAGGAATTCGGCGGCATCATACACCTTGTTCTTCACCAGCGCGCCGTACCAGGGCCAGATCGCCATGTCCGCGATGGTGTACGCATCACCCGCGATGTAGCGGTTGTCCGCCAGCTGCCTGTTGAGGACATCAAGCTGGCGCTTTACTTCCAGGGTGAAGCGGTTGATCGGGTATTCATAGTATTCCGGCGCATAGGCATAGAAGTGACCGAAACCACCACCAAGCAGCGGCGCCATGCCCATCTGCCAGAACAGCCATGACAGCGTTTCCGTTCGGCCATGGACATCGCCTGGAAGAAAGGCGCCGAATTTTTCGGCCAGGTAAAGAAGGATGTTGCCGGATTCGAACACGCGCAGCGGCGGGTCCTGGTCATGATCCATCATGGCCGGGATCTTGGAGTTGGGGTTCAGGGCGACGAAACCGCTGCTGAACTGCTCGCCTTCCAGGATGCTGATGGGCCAGGCATCGTAATCCGCACCGGTGTGCCCGGCTTCCAGCAGCTCCTCCAGCATGACCGTTACCTTGACACCGTTGGGCGTGGCCAGCGAATAGAGCTGGATCGGATGTTGGCCCACAGGCAGTTCCCTGTCATGGGTGGGGCCGGCAGTCGGGCGGTTGATGCTGGCGAAGCGCCCCCCGTTGGCGTCTTCCCATTTCCAGACTCTGGGTGGTGTATAGCCGTTGTCGCTCATGATCGGGACCCTTTGCAGCCTTGTTGGAGCCAGCGTTGCGTGAAACGCTGACGGTGCGGTGGCAGTATGCCACGCATCGGTGTCGGCGATCAGGGGGCGCAGCGGACGGAACCGTTTGCTCCCGGCGGGGCCGGAAGCGCTATTAGTAGGCGTTGCAGATCAGGTCAATCCCCGGCTTCAGGACACGGCGCCATTGCGCCTCCAGCTCCGGGGTGTACTCCGGATCGTGCTTTTTGACCGCCTGCATAAGGGCATCAAGCCATATTGAATACCATTCGGGCGCAATGGCGTAACCGTTCCTGGAGTGGCTCCTGCCCAGCTGTTGCAGCTTGGTATCCGGCATGCCGCGCGCATAGAGAATCAATTGCATGATCCCGTTCCGCAGCAGGTGGCGCTGCTGCTTCATATCCGTTTCAAGGAACTGGTCCTTGATGGTCTGGGAGCTGTTCATGAAGAAGTCGTAGAAATCAATAAAGAACTGTTCGTCCCTGCAGACGCGCCCATAACTCTGGAATACCGCTTCGACTTCAGAGCTGTCCATACAATCCTCTGACTATTATACCGTGCATAAAGTCCGGGAGTATAAACCACTCCGGTGCTCACGGAACAGCGGTTCCCCTCCTGTCGGCGCCAGAATCTTGGTTATCCAGTAACTGCCGCCTGCTGGGGATGATCCCGGACGGTTTGGATCAGTGTCCGGGCCGCCTTGCCCGGTTCCCGGCCACGGATGCCGATCGCGCCCAACATGCGTGTGATCGGCTCGGAAACATCCAGAGTGACCAGTGTATCGTCGAGCATTGTGTTCGGCAGTACGGACCAGCCCAGACCCACGCTGGTCATCATCTTGATGGTTTCCAGGTAGTTGGTTGGCATCTGGGCATCAAGCGCCATCCCTTGCTCCAGAAACCGATGTGAGACCACGCGGTAGGTCTCGGTATTGCTGGCCGGCAGGATGGCCTGGTAGTCCGCAATCTCCGCAAGCCCGGACGGCTCTTGACGCGCCAGAGGGTGATCCCGTCCGCAGACAAAACTCATGGGATCTTCCCAGGCAAACCAGACCTGAAAGCGCTCCATGATCCGGGGGTTCAGGGTGACCCAGGCCAGGGGCGCGTCATGCTGGTGGAGCTGCTGGAAAACCTGCTCGGATTCCAGGAACTGCAGATGGAAGGTCAGTTCGGGATGAAGCTGTTGCAGGGAACGCAGCCAGCCGGGGAGATGGTGCAGGCCAATGTGATGACTGGTGATCAGCGACAAGGGGCCATGCAGGCGCTTGTCGAGCTCGAGGAGTGATTCCCGTGCGTTATGCAGTTCATCCAGCACTTTACGGGCGTGCGGCAGCAAAGCGTTGCCCGCATCGGTGAGTCTCAGACTCCGGCCGTTACGTTCGATCAATGCGCGGCCACTCTGGTGTTCGAGTGTGGCGATGCGTTTACTGACCGCGGATTGGGTGAGATGGAGTGCGTCGGCGGCTTCGGAGAAAGAGCCGGTGTCGATGACGGTGGTGAAGGCGATCAGTGATTGGGTGTCCATACAGGGTCTCCAGTCTGTCACTCCTTACGCGGGACACCTTTGTTGACTGGCGCGGTGTATTGGCCATATAGAAGCCCCGCTGATGGGAGCACCAGTCATTGCGCCGCATTATCGAATTCTTATTAAGAATCCCCGAAAGGAAAAACATGAATTGAAGTGATCTGAACGGAGTCTGTACCATTATCGGTAAATCGGTCAAACGATCACCAGCCCGTATTCGGCTGGCCATGTCCGCTCGCAAGGGGAGTAACGACCATGAGTGGCAAGACATTGTACGACAAACTGTGGGACGCCCACCTGGTCAAGGAGCGTGCCGACGGCTCCTGCCTGATCTACATCGATCGCCACATGCTGCATGAGGTGACATCACCGCAGGCGTTTGAGGGGCTGCGTTTGGCTGGACGCAAGCCCTGGCGGATTGATGCCAACCTGGCAACGGTTGACCACAACGTACCCACCACAGGGCGTGAAAACGGTGTTGAAGGCATAGCCGACCCGGTTTCGCGGACGCAGGTCCAGACCCTGGATAACAACTGCAATGAGTTCGGCATTGTCGAGTACGGCATGAACGACCAGCGCCAGGGCATCGTGCATGTGATCGGGCCTGAACAGGGCGCGACCCTGCCGGGCATGACAGTGGTGTGCGGAGACTCTCACACCTCCACCCATGGCGCTTTCGGGGCCCTGGCACACGGTATCGGCACTTCCGAGGTGGAGCATGTTCTGGCGACCCAGTGCCTGGTGCAGCAGAAGTCCCGGAATATGCTGGTTCAGGTGGATGGTGAGCTGAAGCCGGGCATTACCGGTAAGGACGTGATGCTGGCGATCATCGGTAAGATCGGCACCGCAGGCGGGACCGGGTATGCCATTGAGTACGCGGGGTCGGCAATCCGGAGCCTGTCGATGGAGGCGCGCATGACCATGTGCAACATGTCCATTGAAGCAGGCGCGCGTGCCGGCATGGTGGCGGTTGATGATAAAACCATCGAGTACGTGAAGGATCGCCCCATGGCGCCCAAGGGTGAGATGTGGGATCGGGCCGTGACCGCCTGGCGGGAGCTCAAGAGCGACGAGGACGCCGAATTCGATAAAGTGGTCTATCTGGATGCGGCCGAGATTGAACCCCAGGTGAGCTGGGGAACCTCGCCGGAGATGGTGACCAATGTCGGGGATCGGGTTCCGGACCCGGCGAATGAGTCGGATCCCATCAAGCGTGAGGGCATGGAGCGTGCGCTGAAATATATGGGGCTTGAACCGAATACACCGATGACGGGGATCACCCTTGACCGAGTCTTTATCGGCTCGTGCACCAATGCCCGGATCGAGGATCTGCGCGAGGCGGCTGCCATTGTGAGGGGGCAGACGGTTGCCTCCACGCTCACGCAGGCGATGGTTGTGCCCGGCTCCCGCATGGTGAAGGCCCAGGCCGAAAAAGAGGGGCTGGACCGGATCTTCATCGAAGCCGGCTTTGAGTGGCGTGAACCGGGCTGTTCCATGTGCCTTGGCATGAACCCGGACCAGCTGGGAGAAGGCGAGCATTGTGCCTCGACCTCCAACCGCAATTTCGAGGGTCGGCAGGGTTTTGGTGGGCGTACGCACCTGGTAAGCCCCGCAATGGCGGCTGCCGCGGCCATTCACGGCCACTTCGTGGACATTTCCGAGTATTACGACAGGGCAGGGTGAGACGATGAAATCATTCACCAAACACACTGGAGTGGTGGCGCCGCTGGATCGGTCCAATGTCGACACTGACATGATCATTCCTAAGCAGTTCCTCAAATCCATCAAGCGTACCGGCTTCGGCCCCAACCTGTTCGATGAGTTGCGGTATCTGGACGAGGGGCAACCGGGTAAGGACAACAGCCAGCGGCCCCTGAATCCGGATTTTGTCCTGAATCAAACGCGTTATCAGGGGGCGAGTGTGCTGCTGACACGGGCAAATTTCGGTTGCGGCTCGAGCCGCGAGCATGCGCCCTGGGCCCTCGACGACTTTGGTTTCCGGGCGATCATAGCGCCGAGTTTTGCCGACATCTTCTACAACAACTGCTTCAAGAATGGGCTGTTACCGGTTGTTTTGAAAGAAGAAGAGGTTGACGCTTTGTTCCAGGCCGTGGAGGCAAACGAGGGCTATGCGTTGACCGTGGATCTGGAAAGCCAGACCGTTTCCACGCCGGATGGCACCACCTACAGCTTTGAGGTGGATGAGTTTCGCCGGCACTGCCTGCTCAACGGACTTGATGATATTGGCGTAACGCTGGAGGATGCGCACGCCATCAGGGCCTACGAGCAGCGGCGCAGGCAGGAAGCGCCGTGGCTTTTCCCGACCGGTTGAGCCGGCAACCCAAGATTGTATAGCCAGGATACGACGTCATGACACAGAACGTACTTTTTCTCCCGGGTGATGGTATTGGCCCTGACATTATTGAACAGGCCAGTGCCGTTCTTGCGCGCGTTAATGAACGCCTGTCCCTGGGGTTGAGTTTTGATGAGGCACCAGTGGGTGGGGCGGCCATAGATGCCACCGGCAGTCCCCTTCCGGATGAGACCATGGAAAGGGCGCGTGAGGCCGGCGGGATCCTGCTGGGGGCCGTTGGTGGTCCCAAATGGGACAACCTGGCCATGGCGCAGCGGCCCGAGAAAGGGCTCCTGGGGTTGCGCTCCGGTCTGGGTCTGTTCGCCAACCTGCGTCCCGCCTTTCTGTATCCCCAGCTGGCGGAGGCCTCCAGCCTTCGGCCGGAGGTCGTGGGTGGACTGGACATTCTGATTGTGCGTGAGCTCACGGGCGGTATCTATTTCGGCCAGCCCCGCGGCACCGAGACCCTTGAGAACGGTGAGCGCGAAGGGTTTAATACGTACCGCTACAATGAGTCGGAGATCCGCCGTATCGCCAGAGTGGCGTTCGAATCGGCGCGCCAGCGCAATAAGCGGCTGTGCTCCATCGACAAGGCGAATGTGCTCGAAGTGACTGTCCTGTGGCGCCGCATTATGGAGGAGCTGGCAGCGGAGTACCCGGATGTTGAACTGAGCCACATGTACGTGGATAACGCCGCCATGCAACTGGTTCGCGACCCGAATCAGTTCGATGTGATTGTCACCGGTAATATGTTCGGTGATATCCTGTCAGACGAGGCGGCCATGTTAACCGGTTCCATCGGGATGTTGCCGTCGGCCGCGCTGAATGCAAGCAAACAGGGGATGTACGAGCCCTGCCATGGGTCGGCACCTGATATTGCTGGTGAGGATAAGGCCAATCCCCTGGCGACCATCCTTTCCAGTGCCATGATGCTGCGTTACAGCTTTGGCATGGAGGCGGCAGCAGCGGCGATTGAGAGGGCTGTACAGGATGTGCTCGAACAAGGGCTCCGAACACCGGATATCCATTTCGAGGGGACACGGTTGGTTGGTACCCGTGCGATGGGCGAGGCGGTTCTTGCAGCCCTGGACACATACCTGTAGCAACGCACCGGGCGTCACGGGGTAGGCTCCGGGCAGAAACCCAGTACATTGAAAACAGAGGCGGCACAATGAAGCGAGTAGGTCTGGTTGGCTGGCGTGGCATGGTTGGGTCCGTGCTGATGCAGCGGATGCAGGAAGAGAATGATTTCGCCGGGATTGAGCCGGTGTTCTTCACCACATCCCAGGCTGGGCAGCCGGCGCCGGATTTTGGCAAGGAGGCGCCGCCGCTGAAGGATGCCCGGGATATTGATGAGCTGCGCGCCATGGACGTCATTGTCACCTGCCAGGGAGGCGACTACACCAATGAGGTCTATGGCCCGCTGCGCAAGGCCGGCTGGAACGGTTATTGGATTGATGCCGCTTCCGCCCTGCGGATGGAGGACGATTCCGTCATCGTCCTGGACCCCGTGAATCGCCAGGTGATTGACCGGGCCCTGGATGCCGGCCAGCTTGATTTTATTGGTGGTAACTGCACCGTCAGCCTCATGCTGATGGGAATCGGGGCTCTCTTTGAACAGGATCTGGTGGAATGGGTCAGTCCCATGACCTACCAGGCCGCGTCGGGCTCCGGTGCAAAACACATGCGTGAGCTTCTGGATCAGATGGGGGCGCTCAACGGCGCGGTTTCCGACCTGCTTGCGGATCCCTCTTCCGCAATACTGGAGATTGACCGGCAGGTGACCACAACCATGCGCAGTGG
Organism: Salicola sp. AFF1; assembly: GCF_056783195.1. Taxonomy (NCBI): domain Bacteria; kingdom Pseudomonadati; phylum Pseudomonadota; class Gammaproteobacteria; order Oceanospirillales; family Halomonadaceae; genus Salicola; species Salicola sp. AFF1. Next base: position 33,355 of record NZ_JBXAYL010000006.1, on the reverse strand, counting down.
CGAGTTCCCCAAGGAGAACTTCGGCGTGCCCTTGGCCGGAAGCCTGATCCCCTGGCTCGATAAGCCCATGCCCTCGGGGCAGAGCAAGGAGGAATGGAAGGCGGGCGCCGAAAGCAACAAGATCCTGGGGCGCTCGGACAACCCCGTGCCGATTGACGGGACCTGCGTGCGCGTGGGGGCGATGCGCAGTCACAGTCAGGCGCTGACGATCAAGCTTCGCAAGGACGTTCCACTTTCGGAAATAGAGGCCATGCTGCAGGCTCACAGCCCTTGGTGCGAGGTCGTCCCCAATGAGCAGCAGCCCAGCATGGAAAAGCTCAGTCCCGCTTATGCAACGGGATCGCTGAGCGTGCCCGTGGGCCGTTTGCGCAAGCTGGCCATGGGCGGGGAATACCTTAACGCCTTCACGGTTGGCGATCAGCTGCTGTGGGGCGCGGCCGAGCCACTGCGCCGGATGCTGACCATTCTGCTTGAACGTGATGGGTGATTCCGGGACGCTGCGGCGCCCCGGGTTGGCGCGAACCGGGGCGTATTCCCGCCAACCGGGTGCTTCCTGTGCCCGGTCATTTATTGCGTAATTCGCGTTTATCAACAATACTTCCGCTTAACTTCATAATTACAGGTGGATTTCCTTAATCGACGCGGGGAACCGCGGCGAGCTGCCTGACGAGAACGGGAAAGGATACGGCATGAGAGTACGCAAACTGGCGGTGGCGCTCGCCCTGGCGGGCGGGCTTGGATCAGGTCTGGCACAGGCGCTCGGGATGGGCGAAGGTCGGATACTGACAAACCTGAACGAACCGCTTCGGGCCCAGATTGAGCTTAGCGAGCCGGGCGATCTTTCCGCGGACCAGATCCAGGTGTCCCTGGCGCCGGAGTCGGACTTTGAGCGAGCCGGACTACGCCGGATGGATGTGCTTCGGGACCTGACGTTTGAACTGGTCGAAACCGATGGCGGTTACCGAATCAACGTCACCTCTGAGGGGCCCATCCGGGAGCCGTTTCTGAGCTTCCTGGTGGAAGTAACCTGGCCGAACGGACGTCTGCTGCGCGAATACTCATTCCTGGTGGATCCGCCCTCCCGCAACGAGGGACAGCAGACGGTCGCATCGGACGCCGGTACCGGTGATGGGCGTGCCCGTGAGCGGGAGGAAACGCAGCAGACTTCAGGGGCAAGCTCAGAAACCGCAGCCCCTCGTGAATACGGCCCCACAGGCGCCGATGACACCCTTTGGGGGATTGCCGGGGAAGTCAGCTCGTCCAGTGACCTGAGTCGGCATCAGGTGATGCTGGCTATTCAGGAGGCCAACCCAGACGCCTTTGCCAACAACAACATTAACCAGTTGCGCCGTGGTCGTGTCTTACGGATCCCCTCTGAGGAGGCGATGCGTTCTCGCTCAAAGCAGGAGGCGTATCAACAGGTTAAAGCTCAGAATCAGCGCCACCAGAAGGCCAGCCAGCGTCGCGCGCAGGCGGCCCCCGCGCCTTCGGCCAGCGAGTCGGACGAAACGGCGGCCCAATCGTCGTCCTCTGAAAGGAAGGCATCGTCCGGGCCTGAATCCGGCAGCGAAGGGGGAGAGGATGAACTGCGGATTCTGACGGCAGAAGGAGAGCAGCAAAACGGGGGCGGCACCGTGGCCGGTATGGGCGACGGTGAAGGGGATGAGCGCCTGACCGCTGCCCTGGAGGAGCTGGATCGGGCGGAACGGGATCGGGAGGAACTCTCGAGCCGGTTGAAAGACCTGGAAAAGCAGCTCAAAACCATGAAAGAGCTGATCGAACTGAAGGACGATCAGCTGGCGGAGATGGAACAGAAGCTCGCCGAGGCGCGTGAAAAGGATCAAGCTTCCGGTGACACGGCGAGCACTGAAGAGACCAAGGAGCCTGATAGCAGCGACAGTGACGTCACCATGGCTGGTAGCCAGCAGTCCGGTGATACGGGGGCTGCGGGAAAGGATGAGGGCGATAGTGGTGACGGCGATGCGCCCACAACTGAGCAAGGCTCGGAGAATGCTCAGGATCAGGAGGCGTCAGAGGTAACGGATGCGGCTGGCACAGCTGCTGAATCCAAATCTGAAGAGTCCAAGCCGGAGGCAGCCGCTGAGGGCGAATCCAAACCGGATAAGTCCGCAACCAAAGCGTCTGGTGAAGACGATCATGAGGAAACAGAAACGGCAGCAGCCGCCGCGTCCGGCAATGAGCCGGATGGGGGTGATGGTGCTGCGCAGCCGGCACCTGAACCGACGACACAGGAGCAAGGTGCCCCGTCCAGCCTCAGTGGGGTTTTTCAACGGGTAATCAATGATCCCCGTTACCAGATTGGCGCCGGCGTTCTGGGTCTGGGTTTGCTGGGCCTTTTGTGGGGACTGGCGCGGCGCAATGCGGCCCGGGAACAGGCCTTCTACGAGCAGCTGCGCGATGTACAGGAAACCTCGGAGGCGCCCGTCGAAAGCAGCGAGGAGGTGCTTGATCTTGGTTCCTCCCCGGATGAAGAAGCGCCCGCCGAGAAAGAGGATGGTGAGGACGCGCTGGCGGAAGCCGACGTCTATCTTGCCTATGGACGCCAAGAGCAGGCAGCCCGCCACCTGGAGCAGGCGATTGCCACCGAGCCCGGACGCAAGGACCTGCGGCTGAAGCTGCTTGGTATCTATGCGGAGACGGGAGAGTCCGAACATTTCGAGAAACAGTACCGTGAGCTGAGCGAGCTCGGTGATGAAGCGGCCATCCAGCAGGCTGACGAGTTGCGAGGCCAGTTGGATAGTGCCGGTGAGCAGGACGTCAGTATCGAGGACCTGACCGAGCAGCTGAAGACCAGTGCCATGGAAACCGGCAACGAAGGCGAGTCGGCGAGCGAAGTGGATTCGCTTGAAGACGAGGCCTTTGATTTCAGCGCCCTTGAGGACGCTGATGACCTGTTGAGTGAATCCGGTGATTCGGAAACGGGCGAGGGCAGTTCCGGTAGCGGGGAGGAGCAAAGCCCCGACCTTGATGATTACAGCATTGACTTTGAGCTGGGCGAGGATGAAAAACCTTCGCAGTCCTCACAGGCGGAGCACACCGAGGCGGACTCTGGGAAAGCCTCGGAGACAACGCAGACGGAAGAGGATGTAGCGGATCTCGGCTTTTCGGTGGACGATCTTGAGCTGGATGAGTCAGGGGACGAAGCGGTGCCGGAACTGGATGCCGAGCTCGCGGAACAGGAACCGGAAGGCGCTGCTGCGGAAACCGGGGATGAGTCTGCAACGGAGACAGCTGATGCGGAAGGGGAAGCGGATACCGACCTGACGCTGGATGACCTGGACATCGACATGGATGTGGGCAGCGCGGAGCCCGCAAGTGAATCAACTGAAGCTCCAGAGCAGGCCTCCACAGAGGTACCATCGGATTCGGACTTTGACGACTCCTTTCTGGAAGAACTGGATGCGGAGCTGGATCGGGTTACCGGAGAAGAATCCGAGAGCGAGGAATCCGCTGAGTCAACAACAGCAGTCTCGGAAGAATCAGCAGAGTCGGCCGCCAGTGACGATGAGCTGGATGACCTGAGTCTTGACGTCTCGGATGAGGACCTGGAACTCGCCGAGGAGGTTGCCCAGGAAGGGGTGGGCGAGGAGCCCGAACAACCAGAGCAGCCCGCCGAGCAGACCGAGAAAGCGCCTGCGGATCAGCTTGAGGAAGGTCTGATGGACTCAGAGCTTGAGGATATAGGCGCCGAAGGCGAGCTGTCCGATGAGGAGCTGGCCGCACTGGAAGGGGATCAAGAGCAGGCGCCCGGGGCGCAACAGAAGGATGAAACGGACGCTATGGACGCCGGGAACGAAACCAGCTCATCGAGCTCCAGCGATGAAGAGTTTGATTTTCTGGAGGGTACCGACGAAGCCGGCACCAAGCTGGATCTGGCGAGAGCGTATGTCGAGATGGGCGATGCAGACGGTGCGCGGGACATTCTCGAAGAAGTGGCCCGTGAAGGCAGTGACGAGCAACAGCAGGAAGCCCAGCGGCTTCTCAGCGAACTCTGATCTGTTGTGCTTCAACAACCGGTTGAGCTGACCACAGCGGTGACGGCCGGGCCCGGTCGGGTCGCTCTGGTGATTGAGTACGATGGCGGTGACTTTCACGGCTGGCAGGATCAGAAGAGCAGTCTGCGGACCATAGGTGGAACCCTTGCCACTGCTGTCTCCAGGGTGGCCAATGAACCGGTTGAGCCGGTCTGTGCCGGGCGCACGGACGCCGGCGTGCACGCCTGCTATCAGGTGGTCCACTTTGACACCAGTGTCTCGCGGGCAATCCGCTCCTGGGTGCTGGGCATTAATAGCGCACTGCCCTCTGATATCCGCGTTCACTGGGGCGGAGGCGTTGCCCCGGAGTTCAGCGCGCGTTTCAGCGCCCGCTCCCGACGGTACAGGTACCTGATGCTGGATTCGCCGACGCCGCCGGCGTTGCTGCGCGAACGGGTTGCATGGACGCGAATGCCCCTTGAGGGCGACGCCATGCAGCAGGCTGCCGAACACCTCCTGGGGGAGCAGGATTTTTCTGCTTTCCGGGCTGCCGGATGCCAGGCCCATACTCCGTGGCGATGTATTGAAGCGATTTCAGTTTCCCGGGAAGGGCCATTCCTGGTGCTGGACGTTACCGCCAACGCCTTTCTTCACCACATGGTACGCAACATAGCGGGAACACTCATGGCCGTTGGGCGGGGCGAGCGCCATCCGGATTGGGTCGCGGAGGTTCTTGGTCACCGGGACCGCCGTTATGCGGGAGTCACCGCGCCGCCCCAGGGGCTCTACCTGGTGGACGTAATGTACCCCGACCCGGTGCCCGTCCCGAGGCCGCGAATTGGGCCCTGGTGGCTTTCCAGCCAGGGCTGAGATTTGGTACGGAGCGCTGCGAGCGCTATTCTTTCCCTTTTGGCGTAGGAGATGGTCTTGCCCCGTACTCGAATCAAGGTCTGCGGCATTACCCGCGAGGACGATGCCGTGGTGGCGGCTGAAGCGGGTGTGGACGCTATCGGACTGGTATTCCACCCGGAAAGCCCGCGTTGTGTTTCGGTTGAGCAGGCGCGGCGGATCCGCTGGGCATTACCCCCGTTCGTTACCACGGTGGGCCTGTTTGTGAACGCCTCCAGGGATTTTGTAGCGACGGCCCTGGAGCAGGTCCCACTGGACCTGCTCCAGTTTCACGGTGATGAATCCGCGGCATTCTGTAGCGGTTTTCAACACCCTTGGATACGCGCAGTCAGGGTTCGGGATTCCCGGGTGGTTACGGCCGCTGAGAGTACCTATGATAAGGCGTTCGGCCTGCTTGCCGACGCCTACAGTCACGAGCGTTACGGTGGTACGGGGAAAACGTTCAACTGGGATTGGTTGCCCGCTACCCCTTCCCTGCCACTGATCCTGGCCGGGGGGCTCACGGCGGCGAATGTGGGCGAGGCCGTAAAACGCGTACAACCCTGGGCTGTGGATGTCAGCGGCGGAGTTGAAACAGAGCCGGGCATCAAGTGCCCTCAGCGCATCAATGAATTCGTCCGGGAGGTTACCCTGACCCATGAAACTGACTGAGCAACAGATCAAGGATAGTCCGGACGCGCGGGGCCATTTTGGCGCCTATGGTGGCCGTTTTGTCTCCGAGACCCTGATCGATTCCCTGGAACACCTGGAGCGTGAATACCGCAGATTGCGGGAGGACCCGGAGTTTGTGGCCCGGTTCCACAAGGACCTGGCGGATTATGTGGGCAGACCCACACCGCTGTACCACGCCGATCGATTGAGCAGTGAGCTGGGCGGGGCTTCCATCTGGCTTAAGCGGGAGGATCTGTGTCACACCGGCGCCCACAAGGTGAACAACACCATTGGCCAGGCGCTTCTGGCGAAGTTTCTGGGCAAACCGCGCGTCATTGCGGAAACCGGAGCCGGTCAGCATGGAGTGGCCACCGCGACGGTGGCGGCCCGACTGGGGCTCAAGTGCAAGATTTATATGGGGGCCGAGGATGTTCGTCGGCAGGCCATCAACGTCTACCGCATGAAACTTCTGGGTGCCGAGGTCGAGGCGGTTGAGGGCGGAACCCGCACGCTCAAGGACGCCATGAACGAGGCGCTCCGGGACTGGGTGACCAATGTTGACGATACGTTTTACATCATCGGCACTGTTGCGGGCCCCCACCCGTATCCGATGCTGGTGCGGGATCTCCAGTCCGTGATCGGTCGCGAAACGCGCCAGCAGAGCCTGGAAAAAAACGGTGCGCTGCCTGATGCCCTGGTCGCCTGTGTTGGCGGTGGCTCCAATGCCATCGGGCTGTTCCATCCCTTCCTGGGGGACGAATCGGTAACAATGTACGGTGTTGAAGCGGGAGGTCATGGGGTTGAAACCGGCCAGCACGCCGCGCCGTTGAGTGCCGGCAGGCCAGGTGTGCTGCATGGCAACCGGACCTACCTGATGGAGGATGACTACGGCCAGATCGCCGGTACCCATTCGGTTTCCGCCGGGCTGGACTATCCCGGGGTAGGCCCTGAACACTCCTGGCTCAAGGATACCGGCCGCGTGAACTACGTATCGGTAACCGACGACGAGGCGATGGACGGTTTCCGGCGCCTTACGGCTCTGGAGGGCATTATGCCGGCCCTGGAAACAGCCCATGCCATCGGCTGGGCAATCAAGCTGGCGCCCACCATGCGCCCGGACCAGTCCATCGTCATCAATCTTTCCGGCCGGGGTGACAAGGACATCGACACCGTCGCCCGTATGGATAACATCGAAGTGGAGCGGCGCTAACCCATGAGCCGAATCGAACAGCGACTCAATGCCCTGGGTAACCAGGGCCGCAAAGGGCTTATCCCCTATATTACCGCGGGTGATCCCGATATCGGAGAAACCCTCCGGATTATGCACAGTCTGGTGGAATCCGGGGCGGATCTGATCGAGCTTGGGATGCCCTTCTCGGATCCCATGGCCGACGGGCCGGTGATCCAGCGTGCCTGTGAACGGGCGCTGGCAAAAGGTTGCACCAGTCACGACGTCCTGTCTGTGGTGAGCCGGTTCCGGGAAACGGATGACCAAACCCCCGTGGTGCTCATGGGGTACCTGAATCCGGTGGAGGCTATGGGCTATGATACCTTTGCCAGACGGGCAGCCGAGGCTGGCGTGGATGGCGTCCTTATGGTGGATCTGCCGCCAGAGGAGGCCGGGGACGTGGTGTCTTCGTTCCGCTCCCAGGGGCTGGACCTGATCTTCCTGATATCACCCACCACGTCGGATGAACGGATCCGCCGCATGGGCGAATACAGCAGTGGTTACCTGTATTACGTCTCATTGAAGGGCGTTACCGGTTCCGCGAGTATTGATTCGGGGGCCGTGGAACAAAGGGTTGCCCATATCCGGAGCCTGACAGAACTCCCGGTTGGTGTGGGCTTCGGCATTCGCGACGCGGAAACGGCGGGCGTCATAGGCCGCGTTTCGGATGCTATTATCGTGGGCAGTGTTATTGTTGACTGCATTGGCCGGCATCCCGAGGGCGGCGAATCATTGCACCAGGCCCTGAAGGACCTGGTGAAGCCCCTGCGGGACAGCCTGGATACACCCTGAGCCGGAGGACAGTTCATGAGCAGCTGGCTCGACAAGATTATGCCCGGAATGATCCGTTCGGACGCGCAGCAGCGTTCAACGGTTCCTGAAGGGCTCTGGAAGAAATGCCCCAAGTGCAACGGCTTTCTCTATCGCCCGGAGCTGGACCGCAACCTGAATGTTTGCCCCAAGTGCGAACATCACATCCGGATCAACGCGCGGCGTCGCCTGGAAATCTTTCTCGATGCGAAGGATAACCGGGAGATTGCGGCTGACCTGGAGCCCGTGGACCGGCTCAAGTTCAAGGATACCAAACGCTACAAGGACCGTCTGAGCCAGGCCCAGAAAAGCACCGGTGAAAAGGACGCCCTGGTGGCCATGGCGGGGACCGTACAGGATGTCCCCGTGGTTGCGGTGGCGTTCGAGTTCCAGTTCCTGGGCGGCTCCATGGGGCAGGTGGTCGGCGAGAAGTTCGTGCGCGCCGTGAACATCTGCCTGGAAGAAAACGTGCCCCTGGTATGTTTCGCGGCCAGTGGTGGCGCCCGTATGCAGGAAGCCATCATGTCATTGATGCAGATGGCGAAGACGGCAGCGGCACTTGAACGCATGCGTGAACAGGGCATTCCGTTCATATCCGTGCTCACCGACCCGGTATTCGGGGGCGTTTCCGCCAGTCTCGGTATGCTGGGCGACCTCAATATCGCCGAACCCTATGCATTGGTGGGCTTTGCGGGGCCACGGGTGATTGAGCAAACGGTACGCGAGAAGCTGCCGGAAGGCTTCCAGCGCAGCGAGTTCCTGATTGAGCACGGGGCGATTGACATGATTGTTGCCCGGCACGACATGCGGGAACGGGTGGCCCATGTGCTCGCTAAGCTCGGACACCATGAGCAGCCGCCGGAGGACGAGCCAGAGCCGCTCGCCGAACAGCTGCCGGAAGAAGAGGGCACCGGAGAGGCCGATGCCACAGAGTGATGCCAGCCTGCAAGACTGGCTGGCCTATCTTGAATCCCTCCATGCGAGTGAGATGGAGCTTGGCCTTGATCGGGTGATGGTTGTCTACCGTCGGCTTTTGCCGCAGGGCCTGCCTGGCAAGGTGGTGATCGTCGGGGGCACGAATGGCAAGGGCAGCACCCTGGCAGCCCTGGAGTCCCTGTTAAGCTCTGAGGGGTACAGTACCGGCGCCTATACGTCACCCCATATACGCCGTTTCAACGAACGGATCCGCATCAATGGGGTGGATGTAACGGACGCCGCCATATGCGATGCCATGGCCGCCGTGGAACAGGCCCGGCGCAATATCCCGTTGACCTATTTTGAGTTCACCACCCTGGCTGCGTTCTGGCTTTTCCGGGAGGCTGGCGTGGCGTACCCGCTTCTTGAAGTGGGGCTCGGCGGGCGTCTCGACGCCGTCAATGTGGCAGAACCGGCGCTATCGATCATCACGGGTGTGGACCTGGATCACACCCAGTGGCTTGGTACTGACCGCGAACAGATCGGCTATGAAAAAGCTGGCATCCTGCGGGCAGGGCAGCCAGCCCTTTTTGGCGAGCCGGATCCTCCCGCCTCGGTGACTGACCAGGCTGCGGCGCAAGGCATTCCCTTGCGAATCCGCGGGCGTGATTTTGGCGGATCGGATGGTGACGGCGGGTTATCCGCTTCCCAGCAAACGGCTCTAGCTGCTTTCGGGATGCTGGGGTTCCAGGTGGATGAGTACACCGTTACACATCTGCACAACGCCGCAGTCCTGCCCGGCAGGTTCCAGACGCTGGAGGGCGAGCCCCGGATCATCCTTGATGTCGGGCACAACCCACAGGCCGCCCGGTGGCTGGGGAGCCGGTTGACGCAGGTCCCGGAAACCCCAGTGCACGCGGTCTATGGCGCCATGGGCGATAAAGACGTTGAAGGGGTGGCCGCCGCCTTGGCTGACATCCTGGATGGCTGGCACCTGGCGCCTTTGCCGGGTGCCCGTGGGCTGAGCGCGGAGCAGGTTGCTGAACGGCTCGCGGGGCTGGTTCCTGAGGGGCAGCTCCAGACCACAGCAGGGGTCCGGGAGGCGCTGGCCTCAGCCCGGGAAGCCGCCGGGCAAAACGGGTGCGTTCTGGTATTCGGTTCCTTTCTGACGGTGTCTGAAGCTCTGGCCGTTCTGGAATCGTAACTGGTACTGCCATACCCCGAGCGATTACACTCCCTTACAACCATTTACAAGCAAGGCGCAGGGATTTGGACGGATTCAAACAGCGGATTATCGGGGCCCTCATCATTGTCTGCCTGGCGGTGATCTTTCTGCCGATGCTTTTCGATGAGCCGCACCAGGCCCGGAAGGAGCAGGTGCTTGAGGTACCTGCGAAGCCGGAAATGGAGCCGGTAACGATTGAGCAGCCACAGGAGCCGGACACGCCACCGGACTCCGGGGATGGCCCTGAGATCCCCATGGCGAATGATGGGCGGATAGAGCGGGATGACGGCCCCGCCACGTCCCAGGATGATTCTGAGCCAGTCCCCCAGGTCCAACAGGAAGAAGATGGCGCGCTTCGGGGAGCGTGGCTGGTTCGGCTCGGCAGTTTCAGCAAACGCAATAACGCCCTCGGCCTGAGGGATCGGGTGCGTGAGCACGGCATGGACGCGCACAGCCAAACGGTTGATACCGACAACGGTACCTATACGCGGGTATTCGCAGGCCCCTTCGTGGATAAGGAGCAAGCCCAGTCCGCGCGCAAGCAGCTTGAGGCTGAGTTCAATCTCAAGGCCATGGTGATTGAAGGAGAAGAGGACTGACGCCGGTTTGGCGGTCTCTCGATTCCTGCTAGAATGGCCGCTTCCTGTAAGCACTGGGGCCTCCGGATGGATGCGCTGATCTGGATCGACTGGGTCATCATAGCCATTGTCGCCGTTTCAACCCTGATCAGCCTGAAGCGGGGCTTCGTCAGGGAGGCAATGTCACTTGTGGTCTGGGTGGGTGCCTTTGTCATCGCCCGGACCTTTCACCCCAACATGCAGGTGTTGCTGGCGGATACGGTCAGCCATGCCACGGTTCGTCTTATTGCGGCTTTCGGCATCCTGTTTGTGGTCACCCTGATTGTAGGCGCTGTTGTCAATAACGCGCTAGGCCGTCTGGTGGAGGCCACCGGTCTCAGTGCCACGGACCGTACCCTGGGCATGTTCTTCGGGCTGGCGCGTGGCCTTGTACTGGTGTTGGTGGCCCTGGCGCTTCTGCGGATGACGCCGGTCACCGGCGACACCTGGTGGCGTGAATCAACCACGGTCCAGGAACTGGCAAAAGTTGAAGCCTGGTCAAGGGACGTGCTCGGTGACGAAATTGATTCGCTTCTGCCGGATGCTGAAGCCGCCAGTGACGCTTCCGGACAAGCCATGCAGGAAGGCGCACAACGCCTGATGGACATGCAGGACAGTGCACCGGAAACAATCTCCAGGGACGAGCGTTCCCAATCCCCAGCAACCGCGGAGTAATACAACTCGATGTGTGGAATCGTTGGCATCGTTGGCACGACCAACGTCAACCAGTCGCTTTATGACGCACTGACCGTTCTTCAGCACCGGGGCCAGGATGCCGCAGGCATCGTGACCTTTGAGGATGAGCGCTTTTTTCTGCGCAAGGACAACGGTCTGGTCAAGGATGTCTTCCGTACCCGCCATATGCGCCGGCTGGTTGGCCATGTGGGTATTGGCCATGTGCGTTATCCCACGGCCGGCACCTCCAGCTCTGCCGAGGCCCAACCGTTCTACGTGAACAGTCCCTATGGGATCACGCTGGCGCACAACGGCAACCTGACGAATACCGAGGAACTCGCCAATGATGTGTTCCGTTCGGACCTGCGCCACATCAACACCAACTCGGATTCCGAGGTTCTGCTCAATGTTTTTGCCCATGAGCTGCAAAAGAAGGGCAAGCTGAACCCGACCAGCGAGGATGTATTCGATGCGGTGCGCACGGTTCACCGTCGTGCCAGCGGCGCTTATGCCGCCATCGCCATGATCACCGGTTATGGCATCGTTGGTTTCCGCGACCCCAATGGCATTCGCCCGGCGTGTTTTGGTGTTCGTGAGACGCCCGAAGGCAAGGAATACATGATTGCCTCGGAAAGTGTCGCTCTGGCCTCGCTGGGCTTCGAGCTGGTCCGGGATATTGCACCGGGCGAAGCCGTTTATATTGAAACGGACGGCAGCCTGTATACGAAGCAGTGTGCTGAGTCACCGAAACTCAACCCCTGCCTTTTTGAGTACGTTTACTTTGCGCGGCCTGACTCCATCATCGATGACATTTCCGTCTATAAGTCGCGGTTGCGCATGGGCGAGGCGCTTGCTGGCAAGATCAAGCGCGAAATGCCCGACCATGATATTGACGTGGTGATTCCCATCCCGGATACCAGCCGGACGTCGGCGTTACCGCTGGCGTATGATCTGGGCGTCAAGTTCCGTGAGGGGCTGATCAAGAATCGCTACATCGGGCGTACGTTCATCATGCCCGGGCAGACCATGCGCAAGCGCTCCGTGCGGCAGAAGCTGAATCCCATCGAACTGGAATTCCAGGGCAAGAATGTGCTTCTGGTGGACGATTCGATCGTGCGTGGCACAACCTGCCAGGAAATCGTGCAGATGGTGCGTGACGCGGGAGCCAAGAAAGTCTACTTCGCCTCGGCGGCACCGCCGGTGCGCTACCCCAATGTGTATGGGATCGACATGCCGGCAGCCAATGAGCTGATCGCCCATGGCCGTACCGAGAAGGAAGTGGAAGAGCTCATTGGTGCGGACTGGCTGATCTATCAGGACCTCGATGACCTCGTTGAATGTGCCCGTGAGGGCAACGAGACCATCGATGAGTTCGACTGCTCTGTCTTCAACGGCCATTACCCCACCGGCGATGTGACCGCTGACTACCTGACACGGCTGGAGCAGGAGCGCTCGGAAGCGAAAAAGAACGAGCGGAACAAGGAACTGACGGCGGATAGTGACGTCATCGATATCCATAACGACGAGTGACCCATGAGCGATTCCAGTGAGCAGGTACCACACGCCAACCTGTCGGGCACCCGGGCTGAGACCCGGGCGGTTCGGGCGGGGCAGCGGCGTACCCCGGAACTTGAGCACAGCGAGGCCCTGTACCCGACCTCCAGCTTTGTCTACAACAGCGCCGCCCAGGCGGCAGCGCGATTCGCGGGGGACGAGCCGGGTAATATCTACTCACGCTTCACCAACCCCACGGTTGCCACCTTTGAGGACCGTATTGCGGCGCTGGAGGGGGGTGAGCGCGGTGTGGCCACGGCCTCGGGTATGGCCGCCATCCTGGCGACCTTCATGGGATTGCTCCAGCAAGGGGATCACATTGTGTGCTCCCGAGGCGTTTTTGGCACCACAACAGTCCTGCTCCAGAAATACATGGCCCGCTTCGGTGTTGAGACCACCTTTGTGGACCTGACCAGCCGGGCTGAGTGGGAGTCGGCCATTCGCCCCGAGACGCGGATCCTGTTCCTGGAGACCCCCTCTAATCCCTTGGGTGAAATCGCCGACCTGGAGGCACTGGCAACGCTGGCTCACCGCAACGAGGCGCTACTGGTGGTGGATAATTGCCTGTGTACGCCCGTACTGCAGCAACCCTTCCGCCACGGGGCGGATATCGTGGTCCATTCAGCCACGAAATACCTTGATGGTCAGGGGCGCTGTGTTGGGGGTGCCGTTGTGGGCAGCAACCAGCTGATGGAGGAGGTTCACGGAGTGATCCGTTCAGCTGGCCCCACGATGAGCCCCTTTAATGCCTGGGTCTTTCTGAAGGGACTCGAAACGCTGTCCCTGCGCATGAAGGCACACTCCGAGAACGCCCTGCGGGTTGCCCAGTGGTTGCGGGAACAGCCGTCGATTGAAACGGTGCTTTATGCGGGGCTCCCGGACCATCCACAGAATGAGCTGGCCAAGCGGCAGCAGAGCGGTGGTAGTGGTGTGGTCTCCTTCCGGGTGAAGGGCGGACGGGAACAGGCGTGGCGGGTGATTGATGAACTGAACCTGTTCTCGATCACAGCGAACCTGGGGGATGCGAAGAGCACGGTGACCCATCCGGCCACGACCACCCATGGTCGGCTGTCCGATGAGGAGAAGGAGCGGGGTGGGATAACCGAGAACCTGGTGCGGCTGTCCATTGGCCTGGAATCGGTTGAGGATCTGATCGAGGATCTTGAGCGGGCGCTTTCCGGCGGGTAAACGCCCCGTTTCCGGTTGGACATGTTCTGGCGAATCAAGCCATTACATGTTTAACTTGGGGCAAAGGATGAAGTGAACGCTATGGCACAGGTCAAATCGGGACAGGCGCAGCAGGAGACAGAGCATCGGGGGCGGACGCGCTTCCGGGAGCTTCTTGCCCAGGGTGGGCGCGAAGGGGCGCTGATTGCTCTGATCGTGCTCTGTGTCTATCTGGTGATGGCTCTGGTGTCCCACAATCCGGCCGACCCCGGCTGGGCGAGCATTGGTCATGAACTGGAAGCCAGCAACTACGCAGGGCGTAGCGGGGCCTGGCTGTCCAGTCTGCTAATGACCTTCTTTGGCCAGCTTTCCTGGCTTTTCCCGCTTTTGGCTGGCTGGTGTGCCATCACCCTCTATCGGAACCGGGGGACCTATCCGGACTTCCACTGGCCCCTGTTCTTCCTGCGTACCGGTGGTTTCGTCCTGTTCCTTGCCGCCAGTTGTGGACTTTTCGGCCTGTATTCGTTTTTCGGGCTGGGCCCGGATTCCGGTGGCGTATTGGGCAGTGAGATTGCCGCAACATTTGTGGCCCAGCTGAACCGGCCCGCCACTACTCTGGTTCTGGGCGCCATCGCTCTCTTCGGGTTGACGCTGGTGACCGGGCTTTCCTGGATTGCGCTGATTGACCGGGTTGGGCAGGGCGCACTGGTGCTGGTTCGCAGCGTGACATGGGTGCTCCGGGCCATGACGGGGTCTGTAGCAAGCCTGCGGCGCAGGGTGGCAGAGAAGCGTCAGGCGCGTTTAGCGACTCCCAGGAAAACCGAACCCCCAGTGGTAAACCGCCGTGTTGATGAGCCCTCCCCAGGGATTCTCAAGCGCCTGGGACAACGCTTGAAGCGTCGCCGCTCCGCGATGCAGCAAAACACCCCCAACCGGCAAGAGCCTGTCTTCAGTGACGAACCTGAGCCGGAGCAGCCCTCACTGCCTTTGGTCGTGGATGCGGTTGATGAGCAGGCTGATGCTTCTGCCGGGGAAGAGGAGCAGCAAGCGGTGAACATCACGCCTTTCCAGGGACGGGGAGCGGGTAGTGCCAAGCCGGAGGCCGATGATCATAAAGGGAGCAAGAAAAAGAAGCGCGGGCGCCGGTCTAGTGGCAAGCCGGTTGATCAAGGAAAGACGCCTCTGCCACCGGTGAGTATTCTGGATGAGCCGGCCTCGCACAAGAAGCAGGGATACTCGACGGACTCATTGCAGTACATGTCTCGCCTTCTAGAGGAGAAGCTGGCTGACTTTGGCGTGGCCGTGGAGGTTGTGGAGGTTAATCCGGGCCCCGTGATCACCCGTTTTGAGATCAAACCAGCCGCTGGCGTGAAGGTCAGCCGTATTTCCAACCTGGCCAAGGACCTGGCGAGGGCGCTGGCGGTGTACAGCGTGCGCGTGGTTGAGGTGATCCCGGGCAAGTCAGTGGTTGGCATCGAAATCCCGAACGAAGAACGGGAGATGGTCAAGCTCTCCGAGATCCTGTCCTCGCCCAGCTATACAAAATCCGGTTCCGCCTTGACCCTGGCGGTGGGCAATGACATCGGTGGCGAACCAGTGGTTGCCGACCTGGGCAAGATGCCCCACCTTCTGGTGGCCGGGACTACCGGCTCAGGCAAGTCCGTTGGGGTGAACGCCATGATCCTCAGTATGCTCCTCAATGCCTCGCCCGAGGAGGTGCGCCTGATCATGATTGATCCCAAGATGCTGGAACTGTCCATCTACGAGGGGATACCGCATCTGCTGGCGCCAGTGGTGACGGACATGAAAGAGGCAGCCAATGCGTTGCGCTGGTGCGTTGCGGAGATGGAGCGGCGCTATCAACTGATGTCCTCACAGGGCGTGCGCAATCTGGCGGGTTACAACCGTAAGGTTCGCGAGGCCCGTGACCGAGGGGAACCCATAAAGGACCCCCTTTGGAACCCGGAGAACGCTATGGACCCCAGCGAGGACGCGCGACCGGAACTCGAGCCATTACCCTACATCGTTGTGGTGGTGGATGAGTTTGCCGACATGATGATGATTGTTGGCAAAAAGGTGGAGGAACTCATTGCGCGGATTGCTCAGAAGGCGAGGGCGGCAGGCATCCATCTGATCCTGGCAACGCAGCGGCCTTCGGTGGACGTGATCACGGGCCTGATCAAGGCCAACATCCCCACCCGGATGTCGTTCTCCGTGCAGTCGAAAGTGGACTCGCGCACGGTATTGGACCAGGGAGGCGCTGAGCAGCTTCTGGGCAACGGCGACATGCTTTATCTGCCACCGGGGTCAAGCAACCCCGAGCGGGTGCATGGAGCCTTCGTGGATGACGACGAGGTCCACCGCGTTGTTGAGGCCTGGAAACAGCGTGGTGAGCCGGATTATGTGGAGGATGTTCTGAGCGGCGGCGATAGTGACAGCGTGCCTGGCATTGCCGCCATGGGCGGCGACGAAGACAGCGAGCAGGACGCGCTTTTCGATGAAGCCGTAGCCTTCGTCACCGACAGTGGCAAGGTTTCCATTTCCTCCGTGCAGCGTAAATTCAAGATTGGATACAATCGGGCAGCGAATCTGGTGGAAGCCATGGAGGCGGCAGGCGTGGTCAGCGCTGCCGGCCACAATGGCGCCCGCGAGGTGCTCGCTGCCCCGCCACCAAGAGACTAGATGATGATGCGAGCGATCCAGACCCTTTTTATGGCGCTGTGCCTGTCGGCTATGCCGGCACTGGCCCAATCCGGCAGTAGCGGGGATGCGGCCGCATTGCTAAGCGAGCGGCTTTCGGGGTACCGCAGCTATCAGGCCAGCTTTGAACAGACGGTACAGAGCCCCGACGGCGAAAGGCTTCAGAAGACCACCGGCGAGCTCAGTGCCCGGCGTGGCGGGGACTTTTTCTGGCATGTTGATCCCCCCATGGAGCAGAAAATCGTCACCGCTGGCGACGAGGTCCGCGTCTACGATCCGGATCTGCGCCAGGTCACGGTCTATCCGCTTGAGGATCGTATTGCATCAACGCCTGCACTGCTGCTCTCCGGCAAGGTGGGCAATCTGGCGGAGACGTTCCGGATAGAGCACCGCGTAAACGGTGATGGCGAGCGGTTTACTCTGGAGCCGAAGGATCAGGACACGCTTTTCCTGAAGTTGAGCATGCGCTTTGATGGGGACGGAGTGCTCAGGGGCATGCAGTTGCATGACTCTCTGGACCAGCGCAGTAAGCTGCAATTCCACGAAATCGTACTCAATGAGCCTGTTCCCGATGCCCGTTTCGAACTGGAAGTGCCGGATAACGTTGACGTGATCCGGAATGAGGCCAACGGAGCCCGCTGATGCAGCAAGGGCTCTTTGGCACCGAGCAAGCGCGCCACCAACCGCTTGCAGCCCGGATGCGCCCACGCGGGCTGGCAGACTACGCGGGCCAACAGCACCTTGTGGGCGAGACCAAGCCGTTACGCCGGGCGGTCGAGGAGAACCAGCTCCACTCAATGATCCTGTGGGGACCGCCCGGTGTGGGCAAGACCACCTTTGCCCGCCTGCTCGCGGAACAGACCTCGGCCTGGTTTGAGACGCTCTCCGCTGTGGCGGCTGGGGTCAAGGATATACGCAATGCTGTCGCGGCAGCGCGGGAACGCCTGGAGACCAGCGGCCAGGAAACCCTTCTGTTCGTGGACGAGGTCCATCGGTTCAATAAATCCCAGCAGGACGCCTTCCTGCCCCATATCGAGGAGGGCACAGTCATCTTCGTCGGGGCCACCACGGAGAACCCCTCCTTCGAGCTCAACAGCGCGCTCCTGTCCCGCACCCGGGTTTATGTGCTGCGGGATCTGGAAGAGCGGGACCTTGTGGCGCTGCTGCGGCGGGCCGTCGAGGCGGAGGAGGGGCTCAACGGGAGTGTCCAGGTTGATGATGACGTTCTGGGCATGATGGCACGGGCGGCTGATGGTGATGCCCGGCGCGCGCTCAACATACTGGAGGTGGGCTCGGATCTTGCTGGTGAAGAGAAGGAGGGGGGAAAGCCGGTCATTGACGAATCCGTTCTGGGGGAGGTGCTCCAGACATCGCTGCGCCGCTTCGACAAGGGCGGGGATGTTTTCTACGACCAGATCTCCGCGTTGCACAAGTCTGTGCGCGGCTCGGATCCGGATGCGGCCCTGTACTGGATGTGCCGGATGTTGGATGGCGGCTGCGACCCGTTGTATATTGCGCGTCGTCTTGTGCGCATCGCCAGTGAGGACATCGGGAATGCCGACCCCAGGGCGCTGAGTCTGAGCATGGAAGGGTGGCAGGTCCAGGAGCGTCTGGGCAGCCCTGAAGGGGAACTGACGCTGGCCCAGGTGGTGACCTACCTGGCCATGGCACCCAAGAGTATCGGTGTTTACAGGGCCTTTAATGAGTGCATGGCCCAGGTGCGTCGGGACCAGGATCGGCCGGTTCCAGCGCATCTGCGCAATGCCCCCACGAAGCTGATGAAGGAACAGGGGTATGGCGAGGATTATCGCTATGCCCATGACGAACCGGAAGCGTTCGCGGCGGGCGAAAGCTATATGCCCCAAGCGCTGCACGGCACACGTTTCTACCAGCCAGAACCGCGTGGGCTGGAACAGAAATTCGCGGAGAAGCGTGCCTATCTGGACCGGCTGAACGCCGAAAGCCAGCGGCAGCGCTATCCCGACGGGAACAACAACTGACGACTGGAAAGAGACCATCATGCTGGATCCCAAATGGGTGCGAACCGACCCCGACGCTGCAGCCGCCCAACTGGCAAGGCGAGGCTATGAACTGGACACCGGACGGGTGCGCGAGCTCGAAAACCGTCGCCGTGAGCTCCAGAGCCGTACCGAGGAACTGCAGGCTGAACAGAAGCGCCGTTCCAAGGCCATAGGGGAAGCCAAGCGCAATGGCGAAGACGCGCAGCCGCTGATGGATGAGGTGGAATCGCTGAAACAACAGAAGGCGGACGCCGAAAACCAGCTCAGGGAACTGCAGGTCGACCTGAATGCGTTTCTGGAGGGGATTCCGAATATCCCGGATGACGCTGTTCCCGAGGGCGATTCCGACGAGGATAATGTCGAGATCCGCCGTTGGGGCGAGCCCACAGAACCGGCTTTTGAACCGGCCGACCATGTAACCCTGGGAGAGGGGGTAGGCGGTATGGACTTTGCCGCCGCGGCCACGATCGCCCGCGCCCGTTTCGCGGTGATGCAGGGCGGTGTGGCGCGGCTGCACCGGGCCCTGACCCAGTTCATGCTGGATCTGCATACGGCCGAACACGGGTACACGGAAACCTACCTGCCCTATATGGTCAACAGCGCCAGCCTTACGGGCACCGGGCAGCTTCCCAAGTTTGAAGAGGACCTGTTCCGGATTGATGGTGACCGGGATCTCTACCTGATTCCAACCGCCGAGGTGCCTGCCACCAACATGGTGCGTGACCGTATTCTGGGAGCAGAGGAGCTGCCGAAGCGAATGGTGTGTCATACCCCCTGCTTCCGCAGCGAGGCCGGCGCCTATGGTAAGGACACCAGAGGTATGATTCGCCAGCACCAGTTCGAGAAGGTGGAGCTGATCCATATCGTGCGCCCCGGTGACTCGGATGCGGCACTGGAGGCTCTGACCGGCCATGCTGAGACCATCCTGCAGCGTCTGGAACTGCCATACCGAGTCGTGACACTGTGCGGTGGTGACATGGGCTTTGCGGCCGCCCGGACCTACGACATTGAAGTCTGGCTGCCGGGCCAGTCCGCCTATCGCGAGATTTCGTCCTGCAGTAATACCCGTGATTTCCAGGCCCGGCGGATGCAGGCACGCTGGCGCAATCCGGAGACCGGAAAACCGGAGCTGGTGCATACACTCAACGGCTCCGGCCTTGCTGTGGGGCGTGCCCTGGTGGCGGTACTGGAGAACTATCAGGAAGCGGATGGCCGGGTTCGTGTTCCGTCGGCGCTGCAGTCCTACATGGGTGGACTGACCGAACTTGTACCAGAGGGGGCCTGAAGTCGATGGTTACGCAATGGGTGAAGGACCGCGTGAAGACCCTTCTGCTGCCTGGCAGGACAACCGCCGCGGAGCCGCGGGCGGAAGGCGAGGTCTATTTGGTAGGCGCGGGCCCGGGTGATCCCGACCTGCTCACAGTCAAAGCCCTGCGGTTGCTGCGCGAGGCGGATGTGGTTCTGCACGATCGACTGGTCTCACAGCCCATTATGGACCTGATCAACGAGCACGCGGCCATCATCCATGTTGGCAAGGCGCGCTCCAATCACAGCGTTCCCCAGGACCAGATCAATGACATGCTGGTGGAATACGCTCGGGCAGGGAAACGGGTCGTCCGGCTCAAGGGCGGAGACCCGTTCATTTTCGGCCGTGGCGGCGAAGAGATTGAGCGCCTCGCGGAATACGGCATCCCCTTCCAGGTGATTCCTGGCATAACCGCTGCCCAGGGATGTTCCAGCTATGCGGGTATACCCTTGACCCATCGTGACCATGCGCAATCCGTGCGCTTCATCACCGGTCATCTCAAGAACGACACCACGGATCTGCCCTGGCAGGACTTTGTCCAGAACCGGCAGACGCTGGTGTTCTACATGGGACTCATGGGCTTGCCCGTGATTGCTCGGGAGCTCATCGCCCACGGCATGGCGCCGGAAACCCCCTGTGCCCTGGTTTCAAAGGGAACCATGCCGGAACAGGCGGTGGTCAGTGCGACACTGGCGTCGATTGTGGAGGCAGTGGAAGAGGCCGGCGTAAGGGCTCCGACCATTATCATCGTGGGCGATGTAGTGAATCTGAGAGGTCAGCTCGGCTGGCTTGAACAGGTGCCAGCCGAGCCGGAGGCGTTCAGCCCCGGTGACGGTGGGGGATAACGTCCCGGAGGTCGTCACGCATCTGGCGGACGGCCTTCTCGGTGGTCTCCCAGTCGATGCAGGCATCGGTCACGGAGACGCCATATTCCATTTCATCCATCGCCGCCAGCTTCTGCTTGCCCCAATTGATGTTGCTCTCAACCATCAGGCCGATGATGGACAGGTTGCCTTCCTTGATCTGATGGCTTACGTCCTGCATGACCAGAGGCTGCACGGCCGGGTCCTTATTGGAATTGGCGTGGCTGCAGTCGACCATAATGGCGTTGCGTACCCCAGCTGATTGAAGCTCCCGCTCGCAGAGCGCCACATTCACGGAGTCGTAATTCGGCTTGCCACCGCCACCGCGCAAAACCACATGGCTGTAAGGGTTGCCCCGGGTGCGGGTGATGGCTACCTGCCCATTCTGGTCAATCCCCAGGAAGCTGTGCGGATTGGATGTGGAGTTCATGGCGTTGATCGCCACATCCAGGCTGCCGTCAGTCCCGTTCTTGAACCCAACGGCCATGGAAAGACCACTGCTCATTTCGCGGTGCGTTTGGGATTCCGTGGTGCGGGCGCCGATCGCTGACCAGGCGATGGTATCCTGGAGATACTGCGGTGCGGTGGGATCCAGTGCTTCGGTGGCCGTGGGCAGCCCCAGCTCAGCAATGTCCAGCAGCAGCTTGCGACCAACGTAGAGGCCCCGTTCGATATCGAAGCTGTCGTCCAGGTGAGGGTCATTGATCAGCCCTTTCCAGCCCGTGGTTGTGCGGGGCTTCTCGAAATAGACGCGCATCACCAGGAAAAGCGTATCACTGACTTCGTCCGCCAGTGCCTTCAGGCGGCGGGCGTAGTCCAGAGCGGCATCGGGGTCGTGGATTGAGCAGGGACCGACCACCAGGAACAGGCGCGGATCCTTGCCATCCAGGATGTTATTAATGGTCTGACGGCCTTCCAGCACGGTTCGCCGGGCTGCATCGGTTAGCGGCAGCTGTTCCTTGAGCGCTGCCGGCGTGGTCAGTACCTGTTGTTCCTCAATATTGACGTTCTCGATGTCGCTGCTTGCCATCACTGCCTCTTATCGCCCTTGCACGAAAACGGGCCGTCATAGTGCGTGAATTCCTTCGCGGATGCAATCCGGCCCGCCGGTCATGCTGGCGGCAGCCCGCTGGCTGGTTTAAGGTGTAAGTCAGACATCTTGGCCGGGTAGAGCAACGTTTGAGCCTGATCGAATCCATCATCTCCGAGCTGCGTGTGCCCGATCTGCCGTATCCGGTTGGGCAGTCGGCGACGGATGCCCCCCAGCTCTGGAACCGGACACTGTCCGAGGCCTGGAACGCGGGCAGCGACGAACGGGTTGTGACGCACCTCCAGCGCGTTGACGCTGTCTGGAGCATGCGCCAGGTCAATGCCGCCTACCTGGCGGACCGGGTCATGAATGTGTTTCTGCGGCGTTCCGGGCTTCATCCCTATCTGATTCATCGCGTGGCCCGTATGCGTTTCTGGCTGGCTCTGGACCTGGAAGCGAACGGTGACCAGGCCGTGGCGGAGACGCGTCCACTGCGCCGCTGGCTGGACAGCCTCCAGGCGCTGCGTGGTTGGAGCCGGACCGGGGGGCGCTCCGACAGGCCCGTGGAGAATCATCTCGAGGCGATGGAGCAGGCCGTAGGTCAAGCCCTGGCGAGTGGCGATGAGCACCCCATTGAGGTTTGCGTCAGTGATTGGACGGATCAGATCCGGCGCCAGGCGGATCAGGCCGAGCGCGTGGCATCCCGGCTGTGGCAGACGGAAGTTGGGGCGGCTGGACAAAGGGCGGCGGAACAGGCCGTCAGGGCCGCCCTTGCACGTACTTTGCGGGGGCGCCATCTGCCGTCTGGGCTCAAGGCTTTCATTGAGGCGGATTGGCGCGCCCTGATGCGGCGGGCAATCATGGATCACGGTCTGGAATCCGAAAGCTGGCGGCATGCGTGGCGTCTTTTGGAGTGGTTGGTCTGGGTCGGGGATGAAAGTCTGTGTGGACAGGACCGGAACCGGCTCTATCACGTTGGAGAGCAGCTTTCGGACAAGCTCGTGCAGGTGGTGAGCATGGTGGATGGGCGGAACCCCGATCCGCAGCGTTTCCAGGTGGTGGAGACGCTCCTTGCCCAGCGGTTGCGTGGTGAACCGGTTGACCAGGAGGCGGCGGAAACGCCGGAAGCGGACCCGCGGTGGCTTGAGAAACCGGATCCCGCCCAGGGTGACGAGGCCCGGGATTGGGTGGGCAGCTGGTACCTGTACGAGGAAGATGGTCAGCAAATCCGCCAGTTCCTCACTGGTTTTCTGGAAGAGACCGGTGAGGTGTTGTGGACCAATGCGCGGGGCGCCAAGCTGAGCATTGAGTCCTTCCGTTCCGTTCGGGCCCGCTACGAGGCCGGGGAGCTGACCCAGCTGCCGGAAGCCTATCCCTTTGCCGCCGTGCTGAACGATACGCTTGACAGCCTCCAGCGTGTGCTTGAATCCCAGAAGAAACAGCGCGAAGAGGCCCGGGACAAGGCGCGTCGGGAAGCGGAAGCCTTGCGCCGTGCCCAGGAAGAAGCTCGGGAAGACGAGCGTCGCCGTGAGCAGGAGCGTGAAGAACGTGAAGCCCGGGAGCGTGAAGAGGCCGCCCAGGCGGCGCGGGATGAGGCCGAGGCTCAGCAGGTTAGTGAGGCGGCGGAGCTTTGGGAGAAAGTTCTGGCGGAAGTGGATTGTCTGGAGGCCGGAAGCTGGATCCAGCTGGGCAGCAGCGATGAAGCCGTGCGGTTGAAACTGGCATTGCGAATAAGAGCATCCGGGAAGCTTGTGTTCGTGGACCGGCATGGCCTCAACCGCCAGGAAGTCCTCCGTGAGGACCTGGCAGCCCGCGTTCGCGACGGGGAGGCCCAGCTTCTCAGCCAGGGCGCCGAGTTTGCGGATACGCTGTCACGGGTTGTGGGACGGCTTCGGGTAGGGCGCTCATGAGTGACTTCTGGATTCCGGAGAGCTACGAGCAGCGCAATGAATACCGGCTGGCCGGGCGTGTGGTCGCGGACCTGCAGGTGGCAGACGGTGTGGGTGATGAGCCACCGCGCTGGTTACGTTGCTGCACTCGGGATATTTCCGCCAGTGGCATCAGTCTCACGGCGGACGAACCAGTGGTGGCAAACGCATTGCTGAACCTGCGGGTAACCATCGATGAGGGCGCCACTTACGCCCTGTTGGCAGAGGTACGGTCATGCCGGGAATGGGCGGATGGCTTCTGGCGGGTCGGTCTGGCGGTATTGGATGCGGGTGACAACAGCCTGGCTGACTGGAAGGAGGCTGTCGCCACCCTGCTGGATGACTGCTGAGGCGAGGGCTCAGGTCTCCATCGGATTCATGGCCATATTGCGGAACCCGGCATCCACGTAGATAACCTCTCCGGTAATACCACTGGCCATGTCGGAAGTCAGGAAGGCCGCCGTATTGCCTACTTCCGCGGTGGTTACATTGCGCTGCAGTGGCGTGCGCTTCTCGTTTTCAGAAAGCATGCGCCGGAAGCTCTTGATACCCGAAGCGGCCAGCGTCTTGATGGGGCCTGCTGAGATAGCGTTGACCCGGGTGCCCTCGGGGCCCAGCGAAGCGGCCAGGTAGCGCACGCTGGCTTCCAGGCTGGCCTTGGCGAGACCCATAACGTTGTAATTGGGCAATACCATCTGTGAGCCGAGGTAGGTCATCGTCAGGATCGAGCCATTGCGCCCTTCCATCAGCGGCCGGGCTTCACGGGCAAGTGCCGTGAGACTGTAGGCGCTGATGTCATGCGCACTCTTAAAGCCTTCGCGACTGGTCACTTCGGTGAAATCGCCATCAAGCTCCTCGCCCGGCGCGAATCCAACTGAATGCACCAGAATGTCGAGACCTCCCCAGTGCTCGTTGAGTGACTCAAACAGCTCGGCAATCTGCTGATCGTCGGTTACATCGCAGGGCAGGACGAGGTTGCTGTTCCAGTTCTCGGCAAACCCTTCCACCCGGGACTTGAGCTTGTCATTCTGATAGGTAAGTGCGAGCTCCGCGCCCTGATCATGCAGTGCCTGGGCGATGCCCGTGGCAATGGAGTGCTTGCTGGCGATGCCCACGACCAGCGCTTTCTTTCCGTCCAGTATTCCCATGCTGACCTCAGTGTGTGTTACGTATGTCGACGTACAGCTTAAGTTGCTGTCCGGGCTGAAGATAGTCCTTGGTATTGATGTTGTTCCACTGCGCGATTTCCGAAACACCGACATTGAACCGGTTGGCGATCCGGCGGAGTGAGTCGCCAGAACGCACTGTGTAACCCACACGCCGGACCATCTCACCCCTTTTGTCGCGCGGTTGCTGTTCATCCGTCCAGATGGCCAGGGTGTCGCCGGGCTGAAGCGTATCGCCGGGCGCCAGGTTGTTCCAGCTTGCCAGCTTGCTCACGGACACATCATGGGCGCTGGCAATATCCCAGAGGGTGTCACCACGGCTAACGCGGTAGTCGGTGCGGCTCTGGCCCTTGTTGCCGGCAGCGGCCTGGCGGGCTGCGCGGCGGTTGGATTCACTCAGGGCATAGGTATTACTGGCATTGCCGGCAGCCGGAATGAGCAGACGCTCGCCCTTGCGGATGGTGTGCCCCGAGATGTCGTTATGCTGGCGGATGACATCCGGCGTGGTATTGAAAGAGCGCGCGATGCTGATCAGCGTGTCGCCCCCCTGAACGGTGTAATTGCGCCAGCTGACCCGCTGATCATCGGGCAGGGTGTTGAGCGCTTCCCGGAACTGGTCCGCTGACGCCGCGGGCACGAGTAACCGGTGAGGGCCTTCCGGGGCCGTTGCCCAACGGTTGAAGCCGGGGTTGAGACGATAGATCTCATCCACGCCAACGCCGGCCATATTGGCAGCCTGGGCGAGATCAATCTGGCCCCCGATGTCCACAATTTCAAAATAGGGGTCATCGGTGATGGAGGGGAGCTGAATGCCGTGGGCTTCGGGGTTTGCCACGATCCGGGCCAGGGCGATCAGCTTGGGTATGTAATGCCGGGTCTCCGAGGGCAGATCCAAGCTCCAGTAGTCCGTGGGTTGTCCCCGGCGCTCATTACGCCGGATGGCCCGGAGCACGCGGCCGGCACCGGCGTTGTAGGAGGCGAGGGCGAGCTCGAAATCACCATCGAACCGGCCTGCCAGCTGTTCCAGATAATCCAGCGCCCCCTGGGTGGAGCTGATGATGTCGCGCCGCCCGTCGTACCACCAGTTCTGCTTCATACCAAAAGCACGGCCGGTGGCCGGAATAAACTGCCAGATCCCGGATGCGCGCCCGTGGGAGTAGGCGAAAGGATCATAGGCGCTTTCAACCAGGGGCAACAGCGCCAGTTCCCCGGGCATGTCACGCTTCTCGATCTCGCGAATGATGTAGGGCAGGTAGCGCCGCGCTCTTTCGGCGGTTCGCTTCATGTAGGATGGGTTCCGGCTGAACCAGGCCATCTGGCTGTCTATTCGCGGGTCGTCGATGTCATGTTCAAACTGGAACTGGTCCCGCAGGCGTTGCCAGACATTGCTGTAGCCGTGGCTGTCGTTGTCTGTGCTGGTTTCCCGAGAGGTGTCCGGTTGGAGGGCCCCCTGTGGCCGCACGACCTTGGCATCCATCCTGGCAGCCCGCACAATCGACGGTGGATTGTTGTCATGGTTGGTGCCCTTTGAGTGGAGGCTTTCACAGCCTGACAGCAACGGCAGACTCATGACTGAGAGCAGGCAGAAAAGCGGAACGTAATGCATAGAGACAGCCGGTTGGTTGAGGCCCGTGACAAACCGCGTTCACACGGCGTATCGAGATTCTAGGAAGGGCCCCGAGAACCGTCAATTACACCGCGTAAGATTTAATGTGTCTGTTGTAGCCGGGCTTCAACCGCGGAACCCGTCTTTCCACTGTCGGATCACGCCAAAAACCCGGTCGGCACTCAGGCCCTGTTCGCCCGCCTTGCGCTCGGCCGCGTTTATCACGTCGGGGTCATCCCAACGCAGGAAGGGGTTGAAGCGGCGTTCATGCCCCAGGGTTGTCGGCACGGTGGGTTGCCCGCTGTCCCGGAGCTGCTCAACCTGCCTCTGGTAGGTTTGGAGCGCCCCATCCTCCGGGGTCACTGCCCGGGTAAAGGCGACGTTGGCACGGGTGTATTCATGGCCACAGCACACCAGGGTGTTATCCGGCCACTCACGGAGCTTGGCCAGCGAGGCGCGCATCTGGGCGGGCTCTCCCTCGAAAATCCGGCCACAGCCACAGGCAAAAAGCGCGTCACCGCAGAATGTCACCGGCTGGGGCAGGTGAGGGCTGTCGCTATTGAACGCGATGTGATCAAGGGTGTGGCCGGGAACCGCCAGGATGTGGAACGACAGGTCCCGCCAGGCCAGTGTATCGCCCTCGCTCAGAGGGTGTGTGATGCCCTTGTACGGGGAGTCCGCAGGCCCATGAACCGGGATGTCGCCATCGCCAATCAACTTGCCCACCCCATGGGAGTGATCCGGGTGGTGATGGGTCAGCAGCACTGCTTCCAGCGTTAGGCCGTTACGCTCAAGAAAGTCACTGGCGGCTTGTGCTTCGCCGGGATCGACGATCATGGCACCATTGCTGTGTGTATCGTGGATGCACCAGATGTAGTTGTCATTCAGTGCGGGGATGGCATCGACCTGATAACCCATGGCGACCTCCGTTGCTGGGGATTGCGGACCCCCATTATAGGGAATGCTGCGGTTGTGACGAGAGCGGACTTGCCAGTTGCTGTGCTGGGCTCGACAATTGGCGGTACAAACAGGGGGAATCACCATGAACGCAGAGGCATTCGCACACTGGCTTGGGACGGGTCTGGGATCGGCGTTGCTCAATCAGGAGCAGGCCTGTGTGGCGACCGCGATGACCCGCGTTTTCGGTACCCGCCACCTGGAGGTAGGACTGAGCACCGACGTGGCGGTAACGCCACATCTACCGCAAGGGCAACAGCCGTTGGTGGTGCCCGGCGTAAAGGGAGATACTGACCGTGGGCCCGTTATTGCGCGCCCGGAGGAGCTGCCTTTCCACGATGATTGGATGGATTCCGTGGTCCTGCACCATACGCTGGACCTGGCGGAGGACCCCCGCCAGGCGTTGCGGGAGGCAGTCAGGGTCGTGCGTTCCAGCGGGCAGGTGATCGTGCTCGGGTTCAATCCGGTGGGCCTTTGGGGCTTACACCGGTTGTTCAGAGCGCGGCGTGGCATTCCCTGGAACAGCCGCTTTCTGCTGGCACGCCGCGTGCAGGATTGGGCTCAGGTGCTTGGCTGCTGTGTGGCACCACCGCGTTACGGCTTTTTCCGTCCTCCGTGGGGAGGCCGGCGCATGCTGGATCGACTCGCTTTTCTCGAGCCTTTCTATGAAAGAGGGCTTCAGGTGCCTTTGGGAGGATTCTATTGTCTAGTGGCTGAGAAACGGGATCTCGCCAAAATTCCTTTCAAGCCGGCGATCCCTGACCCCAAGGTGGTGGCCATGCCGGTTGCCAACCGGAGCGCATCCCCTGGGCTTAGACGGGCCGGTCTGAAATTGGTGCATTCCCGTGATGCCAGTAGCAGGGGAGATCAAGGGTGAGCCAGGTAACCTTGTACACAGACGGGGCCTGCAAAGGCAATCCAGGCCCCGGCGGCTGGGGCGCAGTGTTGCGTTACGGCGACCATGAGAAGCACCTGTGGGGTGGTGAACCCGGAACCACCAACAACCGGATGGAGCTGAGGGCTGCGATTGAGGGGCTGGCCGCGCTCAAACGGCGTTGTGATGTGGATCTGTACACCGATTCGCAGTACGTGAAAAACGGGATCAACCAGTGGATGGCCAACTGGAAGAAGAACGGCTGGCGGACCTCGGCCCGCAAGCCGGTCAAGAACGCGGAACTGTGGCAACGGCTGGACGAGCTGGTGCAATCCCATCGGATCAATTGGCACTGGGTCCGGGGTCACAGTGGTAATGACGGCAACGAGCAGGCCGACGCCCTCGCCAACAGGGGCGCGGCCGAAGTGATGGAAAGCGGAAACTGACTATGCGGCAGATTGTCCTGGACACCGAAACAACGGGCCTGGAACCCGAGCAGGGCCATCGCATTATCGAGATTGGTTGTGTTGAGGTAGCTGACCGCGAATTGACCGGTCGCCACTACCACGTCTACATCAACCCCGAACGCGAGGTGGAAGACAGCGCCATTGAGGTGCACGGCATCACCAATGAATTCCTGGCGGACAAGCCGACCTTCCAGGAGATTGCGGATGAGTTCCTGGCGTTCATCCGCGGCGCTGAGCTGATCATCCATAATGCGCCCTTCGACGTGGGCTTCATGGACCACGAATTCGGCATGCTGGAAGGCGACTACCCGCGAACCTCGGACGTTTGCGGGATCCAGGACTCCCTGGTGATGGCGCGCAACAAGCATCCCGGGCAGAAGAACAATCTGGATGTCCTGTGCCGGCGCTACGGCATCGATAACAGTAACCGGGAGCTGCACGGCGCATTGCTGGACGCGGAGATTCTAGCACTGGTTTATCTCGCGATGACTGGCGGGCAGACCGCGCTGTCGCTGGGAGAAGCCGAGCAAGGGGAGGAGGCCGGCACGGAGATCCGCCGTCTGGACCCGGACCGTTCGCCTCTGCCCGTTCCGCAAGCGGATGGGCAAGAACTGGAGGCGCACCGGGCCTTTCTGGATGGCATGGCCGAAAACACAAGCGTACTCTGGCACGAACGTGAAATTTCTTGAGAAAACTGAGAAACCTGCTACAGGTTATTGAAACTCTGACTCTATAGTGGAACCCCCTTTTATGGTGCAGGCGTCACTGGCAAGTAAAACACAGTCCTTTGGGCTGGTTCGCGAGGAAATCGAGGAAACGATTGGCCAGGCGGAGCAGAGCCTTGAGCAATTCCAGGAAAACCGTGAAAGTGAAGAAGATCTGCAGAACTGCGTGGACTACCTCAATCAGCTGCGCGGTATCTTTGCTCTGGTGGAACTCAAGGGAGGCGCGCTGCTTTGCCAGGAGGCCGTGGTCCTGGCGAACGAGGTGCCTGTGGGCGCCACCGATGATAAGAACAACCTCCTCACGGCGCTGAGCAACGCGCTCTTTACGCTGCGGCGGTATATTGAATATTACGAGCGCCAGCAGGTGGATCGCCCCGAGCTTCTGCTACCCGTCGTCAACGAGATCCGTGAGGCCCGCCGGGATAGCCCCTATCCGGACTCCTGGTTCTTCAGCGCCAATCTTGGGGTGCTCCCGGACTTCTGCAGCCAGCGCTCGATTACACCGCTGGAAACCTCGGATGAGTCCGAGTATGAGGTGCACGCCCGGCGCTTCCGTCTGATGTATCAAGTGGGGTTGCTCGGGGTGCTGCGCAATCAGGATCAGGGAACAAGCCGCCGGCTGATTTCGCGCGCGGCGGAGGGCCTGGCAAGGTTGTGCGGCAGCGGGCCAATGCGGTCGTTCTGGTGTCTGGTAAGCATCACCGCTGATGTATTACAGGACCAGAGCCTGCCGATAGAGCGTAACCGCAAGCGGCTTTTCATGCGCATCGAGAAGCAGGCGCGGGAGCTGATCTACAATCGCAACTCGGTTGCCGAGCAATCCCCCACAGACGCGCTGGTACGGGAGCTGATCTACATCCTTTATCGGAGTGGGTCTGCCAACCCCGAGGTGCTCAGCATTCTGGATGCGTGTGAGCTGGGGCAGCCCGACATAACCGAAGCGGAGCTCATTGAACACCAGCGCCATCTTTACGGCCCCGGTGCCGATGTCCTGCGCTCCTTCGCGGATGCGATCAACGAAGAGCTCAGTGAACTCAAGGACCGCCTGGATATCGTCGAGCGCGGGATTGATCCGGATACCACTGAACTGGCCACCATTGCTGCCGCCCTGGAACGGGTGGGCAATTCACTGCTGATTCTGGATCTGCACCAGTTGAGCTCACTGGCACGCCAGGAAGCCGGACGGCTCAGGGACTGGGAGGAAAAGGGCACACTGCCTTCGGAGTCGGAACTCTATGCCGTCGCGGATGCCGTTCTGAACATCGAGGAAGCGGCCCAGAACCTGGCCAGTCACGGTATTACGGCCGAGACCGACCGCCTTGCGAACAAGGTGCGGCAAGAAGAGAGCTCGGTCTATGTGCAGGAAGCGCTGATCGTGCTCAGTGATGAGGCCAGTTCCGCGCTCACCCTTGCAAAACAGGCCATTACCGCCTTCCTTGAATCCGATTTCGACAAGTTCCATCTCGCCAATGTGCCAGCAACGCTGCGCAGCATTGAAGGCGGAATGCGGCTTCTCAGAAATGATGAAGCAGAGCGGGTAGTGGCCCGTGTAACGGATGCGATTGAATCCCAGTTGCTGAACACCCAGCAGCCACCCGAATCACGGATTCTGGAGGCACTTGCCGACGCGATCACCTCACTGGAATATTACATTGAGGAATTGGGTGTGAATGCTTTGCCGAATCCCGAACTGCTGCGCCTGGCAGACAGCTCCCTGCAGGATGTGGGCCTGTAACGGTGTGGAGTCGGGGAGCGTAACCACGTGGGTGGCGCTCCCCACAAGTGGCATCAGCCGATGTTGAACAGCTCACTGAGCTTGGTTGCCAGCATCATGTCGCCTTCAGCGCGCAGCTGACCGGCCATGAATGCCTGCATGCCATCGGTCTCGCCGCTGACAATGCCCTGAAGGGTCTCCGAGTTCATGATCAGGGTCACAGACGGATCGTCGTGCTTGCCGTCTTTCAGCTCGCAGGTGCCGTCCTTGATGATCAGGTGGTGAGAGTCATCATCTTCAATATCGAACTGGAATACCAGGTCCAGGCCGGCAGCAGCGTCCGCGTTGAAGTTTTTCTCGAGTTTTTCGAATACGGATTGTACAGACATGCTCGAAGTCCTTGGTTGCCATTGTTGTATCGCCATGGGCATGGCTTCCGGCTGACTGTAGGGAGGGGCGTCACTGCTGTCAAGATTGATCGAACGCTTGTTTGAACTTCGTGACGCAAGCCGTTAAGCGGGTTGGCTCGGCTGCGTCTTATCCTGAGCTGGCGTAATGCGTAGAATGCAGTCGATCGATTCGATCTACTGAGCGAAAAGGAGAGATTGGTTGGAGATTCTGGCGGAATACGGGCTTTTCCTGGCCAAGGTCGTGACCTTTGTGGTGGCTGCCCTGATTGTGGTTGCCATGGTCATGTCCGCGGCCCAAAGCGCACGCGGTCAAGAGGATGAAGGTGAGCTTCAGGTGGTCCGGGTTAACGACCAGCTCCGGGACAACCGGGAGACCCTTGAGTCGCATCTCCATGACGGCGCCGGACGCAAACGATGGTTAAAGGATCTCAGGCGCAACCGCAAGAAAGAGAAGAAGGCGGCTCGCAAAAGCAGCGACGACGGTTCACGGCGCCGTGGGCGGCTCTATGTGGTCGATTTCCAGGGCGATATGAAGGCCAGTCAGACGGGTAGCCTCCGGCGCTGCATTACGGCCATTCTTGGTGTGGCGGAACCGGAGCATGACGAGGTCATGGTCCGCCTTGAAAGTGCGGGCGGGATGGTCCACTCCTACGGCTATGCCGCTGCCCAGCTGGACCGGATCCGCCGCGCCGGCCTCCCCTTGACCGCCTGCGTGGACAAGGTCGCCGCTAGTGGCGGCTACATGATGGCGTGTGTCGCGGACCGGATCATCGCCTCACCGTTCGCGATGCTGGGCTCTATCGGGGTCGTGGCACAGCTGCCCAATGTGCACCGGCTTCTCAAGCGCCATGACGTGGATTTCGAGGTCCTGACAGCGGGTGAGTACAAGCGCACCATGACGGTGTTCGGTGAGAACACCGATAAAGGGCGGCAGAAGTTCACAGAGGATCTGGAACAGACTCACCAGCTGTTCAAGGATTATGTCAGCGAGCACCGGCCAGCGGTCGATATCGACAGCGTCGCCACCGGCGAGGTCTGGTTCGGCCGCCAGGCATTGGAGGTGAATCTGGCGGACGAACTCAAGACCTCCGATCAGGTGATGAGCGAAGCCTGTGACCAGCGCGATGTCCTGCTGGTGCGCTATGAACGCCGCCGAACGCTGCCTGAGAAACTGGGGCTGAGTGCGGCGAGTGCCGTAGAGTCCGGGGTCATGAAAGGGGTGGAATGGATCCGTGCAGGGCGTTTCCAGTGATGGCCGCGTAAGCTGGCAAGGGGGCTCAAGGCGGGTTATCATGGGCCCTGTCGCCGATTCACCACAAGCGTTTGATGGGAGAAAGCAATGAGTTACGGCAACCAGAATGAAGAAAGCCGCAACGACGCGGTACCCAATGAGAAGGATGAGCGTGCCGATGCGTTTGCGGCTGTGGGGCTGATCCTGCTCTTCGTGGCACTTGCGACGACCTTTGTTGCCACGCAATAACCACAGGGCTTGATGCCGGGGCGCTCAGCCCGCCCCGGTACCCTCCAGAACCAGCATCACAACAAGCGCGACCCCCACCACGAACGCCACACCAAAGATGATCCCGCCCACAATGAAGGGCCAGGGTGACGATGCGTTGAAATCGCGCTCACGATTGCGCTCTGAATTCACGCCCAGAGCGGCGGCCAGAACGCTGAGCACCACCTGCCAGAATCCGGGTTTCTTCTCATCCGTATCGTTCACAAAACCTCCTGTGGGCTGACTGGGCTCCTTATTATAAAGCAATATCGAGTAGGGTGAGGCGTCTCCGCCTCATCCCTCTCACAGAACCGTACATACGGACCACGTATACGGCTCATGCC